>JBAWFF010000315.1:0-3559 GCA_049591635.1 Acetobacteraceae bacterium | reverse complement strand
GGTGCAGCATTTGTGGACACCTCTCGCGGTTGCGAACAGGATTTGTGGACACAACGCCGTTCGAGATGGTGATGGCGGAGACTTTTTTGCCCGACGAGCCGCCGTTAGCCCAGCATCAGGAATTCCGAGGGGCGCACGATCCGGATGCCGCGCCACGGGTCCAGGACCAAAAGGTCCCTGTCACTCGACACGATGATGCGGGCCTCGGCCGCGATCGCGAGTTCGAGGTAGATGTTGTCCTTCACGTCCCGGCAGTCTCTCACGACTGCCTTCGGTTGGATCCAGACCGCCGCTCCGGTGAGGAGACTGAGGACTTCTCGTCGGTCCTCGTTGGAAAGGTGGCGCGAGAACTTCGGTCGCCGCAGTACGTCATCGATTTCAGCGAAGACGGCACTCGACAAGGCGATGACATCTCGCCCCCGAGCTTTCTGGAGCGCCTGGCGGGGAACGCTGTTTCGTTTGAGGGCGGCCCCGACAATCGAACTCGCGTCAAGGACGATCAGGAGCGACGCTCGGCATTGTAGGCGGCCAATTCGGCGTCGATCTCTCCGTCCGTGAGACCGGACTCTCGCGCCTTTGCCGCGGTACGTCCGAGGAGTTCGATAAGTGGGTCCTTGCCCTGGTGCAGGAGGGCGATGCGGCTCAATAGCTTCCCGAGCCGCTCGCGGGCGGCGGCGTCCTTGAGGACTTCCGCCGCCTCGGCGTCGACCGGAATCTCCACTTTGACAACTTCGTTCATCGCACACCCCGCGAACCTAGTAAGTCGGTTCGACGGACCGACATTAACGCGTCAACCGGACTGTCGCTACCGTTCTCGCCAGAGATGGCGGAGCCGCTGCGCTTTTCCGCCCCGCCTACTTCGCCTATCTCTCACCCCACCGCGCCCCGCCCGCGCTTTTGAGCGAGTCAATGACCGAAACCCCGATCGACCACATCCGCAACTTCGCGATCATCGCCCATATCGACCACGGCAAGTCGACGCTCGCCGACCGGCTCATCCAGGCCTGCGGCGGGCTGACCGAGCGCGAGATGACCAACCAGGTGCTCGACACTATGGCGATCGAGCGCGAACGGGGCATCACCATCAAGGCGCAGACCGTCCGCCTCGCCTACAAGGCGCGCGACGGGCTGGTCTACGAGCTGAACCTGATGGACACCCCCGGCCACGTCGATTTCGCCTACGAGGTCAGCCGCAGCCTCGCCGCCTGCGAGGGCAGCCTGCTGGTCGTCGATGCGTCCCAGGGGGTCGAGGCGCAGACGCTCGCCAACGTCTACCAGGCGATCGAGGCCGGCCACGAGATTGTCCCCGTGCTCAACAAGATCGACCTGCCGGCCGCCGAGCCGGAACGGGTGCGCCAGCAGATCGAGGACGTGATCGGCCTCGACGCCTCCGACGCCGTCGAGATCAGCGCCAAGACCGGGCTGAATATCGAGGGCGTGCTGGAGGCGCTCGTTACACGGCTGCCGCCCCCGAAGGGCGACGGCGCCGCGCCGCTCAAGGCGCTGCTGGTCGATAGCTGGTACGACCCGTATCTCGGCGTGGTGATCCTGGTGCGCGTGCGCGATGGACGGATGAAGCGCGGCCAGAAGATCCGCATGATGTCCACCGGCGCCGTCCACGCCATCGAGCAGGTCGGCGTGTTCAGCCCCAAGATGATCCCGGTGGACGATCTCGGGCCGGGCGAGATCGGCTATATCACCGCCGCCATCAAGACGGTCGCCGACTGCCGCATCGGCGATACCATCACCGACGACCGCGTGCCGACCGCGCACGCACTGCCCGGCTTCAAGCCGTCGATCCCGGTGGTGTGGTGCGGCCTCTATCCGGTCGATGCCGACGATTTCGAGAAGCTGCGCGACAGCCTGGGCAAGCTGCGGTTGAACGACGCGAGCTTCCACTACGAGCCGGAGACCTCGGCCGCGCTCGGCTTCGGCTTTCGCTGCGGCTTCCTCGGCCTGCTGCACCTGGAGATCATCCAGGAGCGGCTGGTACGCGAGTTCGACCTCGACCTGATCGCGACCGCGCCCTCGGTCGTCTATCGCCTGTATCGGACCAACGGGCAGATGGCCGAGCTGCACAATCCCGCCGACATGCCGGACGGCAGCGTGATCGACCGCATCGAGGAGCCGTGGATCAGGGCCACCATCATGGTGCCCGACGACTATCTCGGCGCGGTCTTGCATCTCTGCAACGACCGGCGCGGCGAGCACGTGGACCTGACCTATGTCGGCAACCGCGCGATGGCGGTCTACCGGCTGCCGCTGAACGAGGTGGTGTTCGACTTCTACGACCGCCTGAAATCGGTCAGCCGAGGCTATGCGAGCTTCGATTACCAGATGGACGGCTACGCGCCCGGCGATCTGGTCCGCATCTCCATCCTGGTGAATAACGACCCGGTGGACGCGCTGAGCTTCATCGCCCACCGCGCGCTCGCCGAGGCGCGCGGGCGGGCGATCTGCGGCAAGCTGAAGGAACTGATTCCGCGCCAGCTGTTCAAGATCGCCATCCAGGCGGCGATCGGCGGCCGGGTGATTGCGCGCGAAACGATCAGCGCGCTGTCGAAGGACGTCACCGCGAAGTGCTACGGCGGCGACATCAGCCGCAAGCGCAAGCTGCTCGACAAGCAGAAGGAGGGCAAGAAGCGGATGCGCCAGTTCGGCAAGGTCGAGATCCCGCAGTCGGCCTTCCTGGCGGCGCTAAAGATGGATGCGTGAGAGGCAGGCATTGAAATCGGCATCAGATGATGTCATGTCTCGTGCCTACTGAGGAGGCACGCCGATGCGCACGACCGTGGCGATCGATGACGAACTCTTGGCCGCCGCCCAGGAGTACACTGGCGTGAAGGAGAAGTCGGCCGTGGTGCGCGAGGCGCTGAAGGCGCTGATCGAGCGGGAAAGCGCCCGCCGGCTGGCCCGGCTGGGCGGCAGCGACCCCGATGCGACGGCTCCGCCACGCCGGAGGTCCGAGCCGACGTGACTCTGGTCGATACGTCGGTCTGGATCGATCATTGGCACGCGTCGGACCAGACCCTCGCAAGGCTCTTGAACGAACGAAGCGTACTGGGACACCCCTTTGTCGTTGGGGAAGTTGCCATGGGCAGCCTCCGCGGGAGAGACCAGGTTCTGACCGATATGCGGCGGCTCCCACAGGCTGCGGTCGCGAGGCGTGACGAAGTCCTGGGTTTCATCGAGCGGCACCGATTGTTCGGTCTCGGCATGGGCTATGTCGATGCTCACCTGATCGCGGCGACCCGACTCACGCCCGGCGCAGTGCTGTGGACGCGCGACAGGCGATTGCATGACGCTGCCGATCGGTTGGGCGTGGCGATGCGGGCCGATTAGAGCACTTTCGGATTAAGTTAAATCGAAATCACAGTCATCGCGAGCGCAGCGAAGCGATCCAGGCGGGCGCGGCGGGTGAGTCTGACCCATCTCGTCATTCCCGCGAAGGAGCGTGTGAAAGAATTTGCGCGACGCGCGCGGGATTTGATTCCCTGTCGGCGTTGCGGACGGGAGGCAGCGATGGCGGGGGACGCGCGGGTTATTCGGCCGGATCGGC
>JBAWFF010000314.1:0-2644 GCA_049591635.1 Acetobacteraceae bacterium | reverse complement strand
TTCTGGAGCAGGCGCAGGAGCATGATCTGCACCAGACTGCCGACATGCAGCGAATCGGCGGTGCAGTCGAAGCCGATATAGGCCGCGACCGGCCCGGCGGTCAGCGCCGCGTCCAGCCGCTCGGAGTCCGTGGTCTGGAACACGAAGCCGCGCTCGGTGGCTTCCTGAAGGAACGCGCTGCGGAACATGCAGACCCTCACCCGGCTCGTTGCACTCGCCGACCTCTCCCGGAGGGAGAGGTGTCACGGCGTCCACCTCTCCCTGTGGGAGAGGTCGCCGCGCCCTTGCGCGGCGGGTGAGGGTGCTTCAGTCCGCCGCGAGCGCCATTGCCCGGCGGGCGATGGCCTTGCCGACATGGTCCTCGATCGCCGCGCCGATCACTTCGGCCTGGGCGGCGAAGACATGGTCGGCGCCGGGCAGCACGCGGTAATCGACGCGGACGTTCTTCTGGGTGTTCAGCTTGTCCACCAGCTTCCGCACCGAAGGCTCCGGCACCAGTTCGTCGGCGTCGCCGTGGATCATCAGCCCGCCGCAGGGGCAGGGGGCCAGGAAGCCGAAATCGTAGTGGCTCGCGGGCGGCGCGATGCTGACCCAACCCGACACCTCCGGGCGGCGCATCAGCAACTGCATCCCGATGAACGCCCCAAACGAATATCCGGCGATCCACAGGCCGCCGTGGTTCGGATTGACCGCCTGCATCCAGTCGAGCGCGGCCGCCGCGTCGCCGATCTCGCCGACCCCGCCGTCATAGCGGCCCTGGCTGCGCCCGACTCCGCGGAAGTTGAAACGCATGACCGAGCAGCCAAGCCGCTGGAACGCCTGGAACGTCGCGTGGCTCACGCGATTGTTCATCGTCCCACCGTGCAGCGGGTGCGGGTGCAGGACCAGCGCCACGGGGGCGTTGGACTCCTTCGAATGATGGTAGCGGCCCTCAAGCCGGCCGTCGGGGCCAGCGAACATCACCTCAGGCATGATTTTCCGGTATCCGTTTATTGTTGTAGCCGATTTTCAAACACCCCGCACCCGGGCCAAAGCGCGCCCAGAGGGAGCCCCCGCATTTCACTTCTAACGATATAAACCGCGTCGATCCGCCCTTCCACCGCGGCCGCACGCTAATTTGACCCATCAGGTCGCAACATTTAGCGTGCCTCGAACTTGTCGCGATCCGGTTCGATCGCATCCTCCTCTGACGGCCCCGGTTCCGGCGCCGCCCGGCACTATAGGCCGGCCCCGCCGCGAAGCCATAATGGAAATGTCGCATGGCTTTCATGTTTATCCGAGAACTGGTGCAGGCCTACCGGGAACGTGATCCCGCCGCGCGGTCTACGGTTGAGGTTGTATTCTGCTACCCAGGGTTGCATGCTATTCTGTGGCATAGAATATCGCACGCGCTGTGGAATCGTCGCCTTTTATTCTTGGCAAGACTCTCTTCACACTTCGCGCGGTGGTTGACTGGAATCGAGATCCACCCCGCCGCCAAGCTCGGCCGTCGTCTGGTCATTGACCACGGCATGGGCGTGGTCATCGGCGAAACCGCCGAAGTCGGCGACGATTGCCACCTCTACCACCAGGTCACGCTCGGCGTGGCCCGGCGTGCCGGCGGCGGCAAGCGCCATCCCACCCTCGGCAACGGCGTCATCATCGGCGCCGGCGCCAAGGTGCTCGGGCCGATCACCATCGGCGACAACGCTCGCGTCGGCTCCAACGCGGTCGTCGTCGATCCGGTTCCCGCCGACACCACCGTTGTCGGCATCCCGGCCCAGCCGGTGGACCGCTCGCTTCGCCACGTGCCCGAGTTCGACCCCTACGGAATGCCCTGCGAGGAGAACCGCGACCCGGTCCTCTGCGCGATCGAGGAGCTACGGGCGGAACTCGCCGATCTGGAGGCCAAGCTCGCCCGCGTCACCGCCGAGAGGTCGCGCGCCGGCGCGGCGGAGTAGCGTGCGCCACTACCTCGACGCCAACGCCACCGAGCCGATGAGACCCGCCGCCCGTGATGCCGCCATTGCGGCGTTCGCGCTCACCGCCAACCCGTCCTCCGTCCATGCTGACGGCCGCGCCGCGCGGCGGCTCCTGGAGGACGCGCGGGAGACCCTCGCCGCCCGCTTCGGCGCCCGTTCCCGCGACGTGATCTTCACTTCCGGCGCCACCGAGGCAAACGCCCTCGCGCTGCACGCGCTCGGCGCCGGCCGCGCATTGATCGTCAGCGCGGTCGAGCATCCGTCGTTGCTCGTCGCCGGCGCCCGGACCTTCCCAGTGGACGCGCACGGAGTCGCCGATCTCACGGCGCTCGAGGCCTTGCTGGCCGGATCGCCGCCCGCGCTGGTCTGCCTCATGGCCGCCAACAACGAGACCGGCGTCCTCCAGCCGGTCGCCGAGGCTGCCGCGCTCTGCCGCCGCCACGGCGCGCTTTTGCATGTCGATGCGGTGCAGGCAGCCCGGCTGCCGATCTCGCTCGGGGGTGCCCACGGTCTCGCGCTATCGTCGCACAAGCTCGGCGGCCCGCAAGGCGCCGGCGCGTTGCTGCTCGCCCCCGACGCGCCGCAAACTCCCCTGCCGCTGATCGCCGGCGGTGGGCAGGAGCGTGGCTGGCGCGCCGGGACCCCGGCGCTCCCCGCCATCGCCGGCTTCGCCGCCGCGGTAG
>JBAWFF010000313.1:0-2573 GCA_049591635.1 Acetobacteraceae bacterium | reverse complement strand
TCGCCGGCCGAATCGGCGACGGTGCCGTTGGGCAGCAGGCCGAACCGCCCGTCGCGCGTCAGCCGCGGCCCCCGCGCGGTGTTGACGGTGAAGTAGCCGCCCCCGCTCAGCCCAAGATCGAGCGGGTTGGCGGTGTGGGTCAGCGTGCCCGGGGCGTTGTCGCGCCAGGTCGCCCGGTCCTGCGCGAAGGCGATGGTGTCCCCGCCGGGCGGCGTGTCCGCGCCGGTCTGCCTGCTCAGCCAGTCGGTGAACTGCACCGCCTCCGCCTTGAAGCCCGGGGTGGAGGCGTTGGCGATGTTGTTGGCCGTGACATCCATCGCGCGCATGTCGGCGTCCATGCGCGAGAGGGCGACGGTGGTGGGGAGGTCCATCTTCCGGTTCCTGTGGTTCGGCTGGTGTTGGCACAGCAAGGGCCGTGCCAGCTCCGAACCCGCCGGCTTGCGTCGTTCGGCCGTGCGCCGTGGGCAGCTTGTGCCGGGCGGCGCGGCCGGGCGTGCCGGGTCGGGCGGCGCGGAAAGCCTTCCTTAACCCGGCGATGGCACCGTTGGTCCGCCGCGGCGCACGCGGGCGGATTCGGAAGCAATGGCCAAAACGGCGGCAACGAAGGCGGTGAAGGCCGAACCGGCGGAGGCAGACGCGCCCGCCGCCGCCGACGGATCGGCCGCGCCGGCGCCGGCTCGCCGCGACCGGCGCAAGCTGATCATGCTCACCTTGCCGGCGGTACTGATGTTGCTCGGCGCCGGATTGTGGTTCGCGGGCGTGCCGGCCATGCTGTTTGGCGCCAAGCCCCACGCGAAGCAGGTCGCCGCGTCGGCCCCACCGGTCTACGTCGATCTGCCGGAAATGGTGGCCAATCTCGACAGCGACCCGCGTCGGCCTCGCTACATCAAGCTGCGCGCGCGCATCGAGGTGCGGGCCGGTCCCGACGCGAAAGCGGTCCAGGCCGCGATGCCGCGCCTGCAGGATCTCTTCCAGACCTATCTTCGCGACCTGCGCCCTGACGATCTGCGCGGCTCCGCCGGCACCTACCGGCTGCGCGAGGAGCTGATCGCGCGCGCCGACGTCGCCGCCGCGCCGGCGCATATCGCCGACGTGCTGTTCGTCGAGATGCTGGTGCAATGAGCGAAGGCGCCGATCCGACCGAAGGCGAGCACCCAGACGCGGCGATGGCGGCCGAATGGGAAGCCGGGGAAGCCGCGGCCAACGCGACGGCGGAGGCCGCTACGCCGGCCCGCGTGCTGAACCAAGCCGAGATCGACAGCCTGCTCGGTTTCGACGACGGACCCGGCGGCGGCGACAGCCGGACCGGGATGCAGCGGATCATCAGCTCCGGCCTCGTGTCGTACGAGCGCCTGCCGATGCTCGAGATCGTCTTCGACCGGCTGGTTCGCATCATGTCGACCAGCCTGCGCAACTTCACGAGCGACAATGTCGAAGTCAGCATCGACAACATTCTCAGCCTGCGCTTCGGCGACTATCTGAATTCCATCCCGCTGCCAGCGATGCTCGCGGTGTTCCGGGCGGAGGAATGGGACAATTACGGCCTGATGGTCGTCGACAGCGCGATGATCTACTCGATCGTCGACGTGCTGCTCGGCGGCAGGCGGGGAACCGCCGCGATGCGGATCGAGGGCCGGCCGTACACGACCATCGAGCGCACCCTGGTCGAGCGGCTGATCCATGTCGTGCTGACCGACCTGTCGGCGAGCTTCGACCCGCTGTGCCCGGTCACGTTCCGCTACGAGCGGCTGGAGGTGAACCCGCGCTTCGCCACCATCTCGCGCCTGTCCAATGCCGCCGTCCTGGCCCGGCTTCGCATCGACATGGAGGATCGCGGCGGGCGCCTCGAACTGCTGCTCCCGTATGCGACGCTGGAGCCGGTGCGCGAATTGCTGTTGCAGCAGTTCATGGGCGAGAAGTTCGGCCGCGATTCCATCTGGGAGAGCCATCTCGCCGAGGAGCTGTGGAGCACCGACGTCGAGCTCGACGTCGTGCTTGACGAGCAGGTGATGCGGCTGTCGGACGTGATGGCGCTGCGGCCGGGCAGCCGCATCGTGCTGAACGCCCTGCCCGGAGCCTTCGTGCAGCTGCGTTGCGGCGCCGTCCCGCTGTTCGAGGCGAAGGTCGGACAGCGCAAGAACCACGTCGCCGTCCGCATCGAACGCGAAGCCGCGCGTCCGGCTCCGGAGGAGCGGTAGAGCGATGGATGCGTGGCAGTGGCTGCTGGAACTGGCGCTGGTCGGGCTGCTCGCGGCGACGCTGTTCCACGCGCTGCGCCTCGAACGCGCGCTCGGCGTGCTGAAACGCGACCGCGCGGCGCTGGAGGAGCTGGTCACCGGCTTCAACGCGAGTTTCCGTCAGGCCGAGATCGGCATCGAGCAGCTGCGCGCCGCCGCCGACGGCGCCGGGCGGCAGGTCGCGCGCCAGGTGGACGCGGGACGCGCGGTGCAGGGCGATCTCGCCTTCCTGGTCGAACGCGGGGAGCGCGCGGCCGACCGGCTCGAACAGGCGGTGCGCGCGGCGCGCCCGCTGCTCCATGCGCCGGCCCCGGAACCGCCCGCGAAGGCCGAGCC
>JBAWFF010000312.1:0-3930 GCA_049591635.1 Acetobacteraceae bacterium | reverse complement strand
GCTCCTGGCGGAACAGGCGGCGCGCGCCGAGGCGGCGGCGAACATCGGCGACCTCGCGGCGGCGCGGCGCGCGGTCGAGGGGATAGACCGGTTGCTGGCCGAGACGCTGCGGGCAATGCGCGCTCAGTCGGGCGGGGGGACGAACATGTAGCCGACCCCGCGCACGCTGCGGATCACCTCGGGCTTGCCCGGGTCGCGTTCGAGCTTGCGGCGCAGGCGCATGATACGATTGTCGATCGCCCGGTCGAACGCCTCGGCGTCGCGGTGCGCGATGGTTTCCAGCAGCCAGTCGCGGGTGAGCGGACGATTGGGGTTCTCCACGAACAGGCGCAGCAGATCGAACTCGCTGGCGGTGAGGCCGGACACCGTGCCGTCGGCGAGGACGAGCACATGACGCCGCAGATCGAGCATCGCCGTGCCCATCCGCACTTCGCTAAGCCGTGGCGGCGGTTGCGCCGCCGGCCCGGCGCGACGCAGCAGCGCCTTCACCCGGGCCACCAGCTCGCGCGGCTCGAACGGCTTGGCGACGTAATCGTCGGCGCCGGATTCGAGACCGACCACGCGATCGATCGTGTCGCCGGCGACGGTCAGCATGATGATGCCGATCCGCGCCGACCGGGCGCGCAGCCAACGCGCCAGCGCGAAGCCGTCTTCGGGCTCGTTCAGATGCACGTCGAGCAGAGCGAGGTCCGGCATGGCGTGCTCGGCCAGGCGCTTGAGTTCGACGCCGGAGGCAAGCGAGGTGGGACGCAGTCCGTGCCGCGCCAGGCACTCGGCGATGACCTGCCGCTGGAATGCCTCGTCCTCGACCAAGACGATCTTGGCCGCGCCGGTCACGTCGGCTCAGCGTCCATGGCGCTGTCATCTACCGCGTCATGGCAGCCCGGGGGAAGCGTCGCCTTATGCGGCGAACGCCGTTGTGGTAAGCACTTATGGCGACGGAAGGGAGAGACATTACGATGACATCCGCCACGGGCCGAATTGCCGTCGTCGTCGGGGCTGACGGGGCAACCACCCAGGCGCTGTTCGCCGCGATGGTCGCCGGCTGGCGTGCCTCGGGGGCCAAGATCGCCGGCGTGATCGCGGAGGCCCATGACCTTCCGGACCGCGCGTGCAGCGCCGGCTACCTGCGCGACATCGCCACCGGCACGCCGTATCCGATGTTTCTCGAGACCGCGCCCGCCAACACGTCGTGCCACCTCGATGCCGGAGGCGTCGAAAGCGCCTGCGCGGCGATCCTCGATCAGGTGCCGACGAGCGACCTTGTCGTGCTCAGCAAGTTCGGCAAGCTGGAAGCCGCCCGAGGCGGGTTGGCCGCGGCGTTCGAGGCGGCGATCGCCGCCGGCACGCCGCTGCTGACCACGGTGTCGGAAAAGCATCGCGATGCCTGGGAGGCTCTCGCGCCCGGCGCGATCCGTCTGACCGACGAACCGGCGATACAGGCCTGGTGGCGCACCATGCGCCCTACGGCGTGAAGCGCGCATCGGACTGCCACCTCCCCAGCGCATCGGCGACGGCTGCGACGACAGGTTCCCACGTTCCGCGCCCATCCTGACGAAACAGCCGTACCGTCGGATACCACGGACAGTCCTCCCGTCCCCGCAACCAGCGCCAATCCGCGCTGCGCCGCAGCAGCAGCCATGTCGGCACACCCATCGCGCCGGCGAGATGGGCGACGGCGGTATCGATGGTGATGACCAGATCCAGGTGCGCCAGCAGCGCCGCCGTCTCGGCGAAGTCCGTCAGCGCATCGGCATGGTCGGCGATGCCGTGGGCCGTCATCCATGCGCGATCCGCCGCGGTCATCTCGGCCTGCACCGCGTGGAACGCGACGCGTCCCACGGTCAGCAGCGGTGTCAGCTGCGACAATCGGATCGAGCGCTCCGGTATGTGCTGGGAGCCCCACCAGCACAGGCCGACGCGCGGCACGGTGCGCGGGCCGAGCCGCTCGGCCCAGGCGGCGAGCGAGGCGGGATCGGCGGCCAAGTACGGGATGTCGGCGGGAATGGAACCGAGGTCGGTCGCGAACGCGAACGGCAGGCTCAGCAGCGCCGCCTCGATATCGGGCGCCGGCGCCGCCGTCTCGCTATCGGCCACCGCGACCCCCGCCAATGTGCCCATCAGGCGCACCAGGTCGGGAAACACCGCCAAGGTCACGCTTGCACCGCGCTGCGCCAGCAGCGGGGCATAGCGGGCGAACTGGATGATGTCGCCGCGTCCCTGCTCGCCTCGCAGCAGCACGCGCTTGCCGGCGACCCGGTCGAGCGCCAGCACCGGCGGCGCGGGCCGGTCGGCGTCGGCGCCGTCGCGAAAGCCGGGCAGTGTCCAGCGGTGTTCGTATTTTGGCCACGCCTCCCGAAACCGCCCCATTCGCAGGAGCATCAGCGCCTCGTTCCACGCCGCCTTGGGATCGTCCGCGTTCAGCCGTGTTACCTCCAGCGCCTCGGCGTCGCGCCCCTGTTCGACCAGCACCATCGCCAGCGCGTCCCGCACATCGGCAAGGCGGTGCCTCTCCTCAGGCTTCACCGGCCCGGCGAGGGCGGCGCGCAACGCCGCCTCCGCCTCGTCGAGCCGGTCGAGCTGGGTGAGCGAGCGCCCCATGTTGTAGAGCGCCGGCGGATTGTCGGGACGGCGTTGCAGCGCCTCCCGATAACAGGCGATCGCCTCTTCATGGCGATCCAGCGCGCGAAGCGAATTGCCGAGGTTGTTCAGTGCCTCCGCGGTGCCGGGCGCCAGGGTCAGGGCGGCGCGGTAGCATAGCTCGGCCTCGGCGTGGCTCTCCGATGCCTGGAACGCATTGCCCAGGTGGTACTGCGCGCGCGCACTGCTTGGGTTGAGCGCGACGGCGCGCCGCAACGCGCGCAACGCCGCGTCGCGCCGGCCGAGGTCGAGACACAGCACGCCGAACAGGTGATGCGCCTCGAAATGCGTCGGATCGTCGGCGATCACGTCCTCGCAGCACGTCGCGGCCTCCTCGCGCCGGCCGGCGGCGTACAGCCGCGCCGCCTCCGCCATGCCGAGCGGCGGCAGCGTCCGCCCATGCGCGTCGACGCGGAAGCGAGTGCCGAGACGGTACTCCATCCGCCGGCTTCAGCCGCGCTTGCCTGCCGCCTTCCGTCCCGCCGACGCGCGTTTCGGCTTCGCCACGGGCCGCGCCGGGGCCTTGCCGGCGCGCAACGCGGCGATCGTGGTCCGCGTGGTGATCTGCTCGGGGTTCATCCGCAATTCGATCACCGCCGGCCTCAGACTGGTGACGGCCCGTTTGAACGCGGGGGCGAAGTCGGCCGTCTCGCTCACCACCTCGCCGTGGCCACCAAACGCCTCGATGAATTTCGCGAAGTCGGGGTTGGTAAGGCCGGTGCCGGAGACGCGGCCGGGAAAGTCGCGCTCCTGATGCATCCGGATCGTGCCGTACATCTGGTTGTTGAACACCAGGATGATCGGCGCGACGCCGTGGTGGAACGCCGTCGCGATCTCCTGGCCGGTCATCAGGAATCCGCCGTCGCCCACCAACGACACCACCATCCGGTTGGGGAAGGTGATCTTGGCGCCGACCGCGGCCGGAACGCTGTAGCCCATCGCGCCGCTGGTCGGGCCGATATAGCGCTGATGCTCGCGGAAGTTGATGAAGCGCGTCGCCCAGCCGGCGAAGTTTCCGGCATCCGTCGTCACGATCGCATCGCGCGTCAGCAGGCTCTCCAGCGTGCGCATCGTGGTCCCGAGGTTGAGTGCTCCCTCGTACGCCGGTGGCTCGCGCCCCGCCTCGCGGATCGCCCGCAAGGCCGCTCGCCACGCATCCCAGTGCACGTGCACCGGCTCGGTCGCGGCGGCGGCGAGGGCGAAAGCATTGAGGTCGGCGACGATGCCGAGCGCCGGGCGGAACACCCGGCCTATCTCCGCGCCATCGGGATGGATTTGCACGATCGGCGC
>JBAWFF010000311.1:0-4844 GCA_049591635.1 Acetobacteraceae bacterium | reverse complement strand
GCGCCGAGGCCCTCGGCCGCTGGCCCAGCCACGGGTTCCGCGGATCTCGGGGCGGCCGCGCGGGCACGCGCCGCCGGATGGGGAGCGCCGGATGACGACTGGCCCGGGACGAACCAGCCCGGGCCGTTGCTTCCGTTGGCTCCTTGGGCGATCGCCTGCTGGCCAAGAAACATCGTGGCGCCCGCCAGGAGGAGGGCGTGCGAGAAGCGGGTAGGTGTCACTAAAACCTCGTGCCGAAGCTGAACCGGAAGATCTGCGTCTGGTCGTATTTCTGCTTGACGACAAACGGGGTCAAATCGATGTTGATGAGGCCGAATGGCGTCTTCCAGGACACGCCCACGCCGGCCCCGACCCGCGGCGCCGCAGTGTCGAAGACGGGAGGACATACCCCGCCCGGCGCGCCGTGGCAATTCGGCGATTCGAACGTTCCTTGCGACAGCGAGCCGACGTCCACGAAGGCGCGTCCGGAGATCCCCAGGTCCTGCGGCAGCGGCAACGGGAAACGCAACTCGGTCGATTGCGTGTAGATGAAGCGTCCGCCGACGGAATCGACCGACCCGTCGGGATTGACGACATGGGGACCCGCGCCGCCGATCTCGAAGCCGCGCAAATTGTCGCCGCCCAGGTAGAACCGGTCGATAACGGATTCCTGGTGGCCGAGATTGAACAAATACCCGGACCCCGCCGATAGCGCAATTCCCCAGTCCGAGTTGCCTGACAGGAAGTCCAGCGGAATATAGTACGAACCATCGATGCGCGTGCGCGCGAAATGGGCGCTGCCGCCAAATCCGGCGAGGTCGGTACCGAATGAGAGCAGATAGCCCCGATGCGGCGCGAGCTTGCTGTCGCGTTCATCAAGGCTAAGGACCTGACTGATTTGCGACAACACCGATGTTCCGGCTTCGCTGAGGATGTAAAAATCGCTCGTGGTGATATCATACACGTCTCGACTGACGAGTGAGTAGCTCCATACCTGGCTCAAATGCTCGTTGAAGTTGTAGCCGAGCCTCGTGGTGAAGCCGACCCGACGCTCGTTGTAGGGCTGGGTGCCCAGATTGTCCGTCTGGATCAGGAACGCGTCGAAGCCGGCGAGCAGGTTGCGATCCAGGAAGTACGGGTCGTTGATCGACAAATTGATGGAGCTCTGCCTTTGCGCGAGTACGCCGTTGATACCGACATCCATGCCGGTGCCGATGAAGTTGCTCTCGCGAATGCCGGTCGAGAGCAGGAACCCCGCGTCGGTCGAGTAGCCACCGCCCAGGCTGAACTGGCCGGTCGATTTCTCATCCACGTTGGTGACGATCACCGCCTTGTCGGGCGCCGAGCCGGGCTGCGTGACGATGGTCACGCTGTTGAAGTAGTCAAGGTCTTGCAGGCGCTGGCGCGTCCGGCGCAGCAGCTCCTGATTGTAGGCGTCGCCCTCGGCGACGCGGAACTCGCGCCGGATCACCTTGTCCTGGGTGCGCGTGTTGCCGGTGATGTCGATGCGTTCCACGTAGACGCGCGGACCCTCGGTCACGTCGAACGTGAGCGAGACGGTACGCGTCTTTGGATCGCGCTCGATGCGCGGCGTCACCTGCACGAAGGCGAAGCCTCGGGTACGGATGTCGTCTTCCATCGCATCGGAGCTGCGCCCCACGGCGTCGCCGTTATACCAGTCCCCCTCGGCAAGCTTGAGGTCCCCGAGCAAGAGCGGAGCGGTGATCCCCTTGAGTTGGGAGTTGATCGTGATCTTGCCGACCCGGTATCGCTGGCCTTCGTGGAGGACGAAGCTCACGAAGAACGACTTGCGATCGGGCGCGAGTTCGGCGGTCGCGTTGGTTATCTCGAAATCGACATAGCCGTGTTGGAGGTAGAAGCGGCGCAGCAGCTCCTTGTCGAAGCCGAGCTTCTCCGCGGTGTACTGGTCCGCCGTCGAGAGGAACGCCCACCAGCGCTGCGGGCGGCTGTTGATCACGTCGGCCAGGGTACCCTCGCTGTAGGCGTGGTTGCCGACGAAGACGATGCGGCTGATGAGTGTCTCGGGGCCGTCGTGGATGCGGAACACCAAGTTTACCCGGTTCTCCGGCAGGCGAATGATCTCGGGTTCAACGGTCGCGTCGTAGCGGCCCTTCGCGGCGTAGGCATCGAGAATGCGCTTGCGGTCCGCCTCGGCGGCGGCGGGCGTGAACACCGAACGGGCGCGCAACTGGACAACGGCGGTGAGCTGGGTGTCGTTCTGGACGTGGTTGCCCTCGAACACCACCCGATTGACGATCGGGTTTTCCGTTACATGCACGACCAGTGTGTCGCCCTGTGGGATGATGCTGACATCCTGGAAGAGTCCTGTCGCATAGAGCGTCTTAACGCTGCGGTCGATCTGGGCGGGATCGAGCGGCTGGCCTGGCTGGATCAGCATGTAGGATCGGATGGTGTCGGCGTCGATCCGGTGATTGCCCTCCACGCGGATCGCCTGGACGATGCCGCCAGGGGCTCTGGCGGCGGGCGCCGTGGAGCGGGCACGCGCCTGGGGGGCCTGGGCATAGGCATTAGCCGCTGGGATGGCGGGCAACAGGCAGATGGCGAGCAGGGCGGCGCGGAAACATGACAAGCGGCTTGTCTCCCAGAGACGTCTCATGCCGAGGGACGCGCCGCGAAATCGGGACGCTCCGCCACGCGGCGGCGGACCATAGCCGTCCCTCCCGAGTCATGCCAGCAGGGGATTCGCGGCTGGTTCAATGGGCGTTATCAGCCATATTGGAAGACTGTCTTGCATGTCGCGCGAATACCGTCCGCGAACCGCCGGAGCCACAATGCGGGTCATGTCAGCATCGGACCTCGAAGCCATGGATGCGGCGCCCAGCCCCTTCCACGCGGGCGAGCGCGAAATTCAGAGCCGCGTCGGCGTGCGCGAACGGATGGATCAGCGCGGCGCGCGGGCCATCCGCGATTTCATGCCGGAGCAGCATCGCTCCTTCTTCGCGTTTCTGCCGCTGCTGTTCATGGCGACCGCGACACCTGAGGGATGGCCTGTCGCGACGGCACTGGCCGGCGCTGCGGGATTCGTCGCCAGTCCCGCCCCGACCACGCTGCGCATTGCCCGGGAGGCATCCGGCCTGACGCGCGGCGCGCCCATCGGGGTTCTCGGGATCGACTTCTCGACCCGTCGACGGAACCGGGCGAACGGGCGAATCGCCGCCATCTTCCCTGGAGGGTTCGATATCGCTGTCGAGCAGAGCTTTGGCAATTGCGATCAGTACATCCAGGCGCGCGCCATTGGGCAACGGATCGCGCCCTCGGCGGCGCGGCCCGAGCATTTCGAGGGCGTCGATGCTCCGGCGCGCGCCGCGATCGAAGCGGCGGACACGTTCCTCGTCGCCTCCGGCAGCGCCGCCGGGATGGACATGTCCCATCGCGGCGGTCGTCCCGGTTTCGTCCGGGTGGATGGGAACGTGCTCACGATTCCCGATTTCTCCGGCAACCGCTATTTCAACACGCTTGGCAACTTCGTGCTGAACCCAAGGGCGGCGCTGCTGTTTCCCGATTTCGCGACGGGCGACCTGCTGCATGTGACCGGCGCCGTCGAATTCGTCTGGGAGGGTGACGAGGTGCGCCGCTTCGCGGGCGCCCAGCGTCTTTGGCGCCTCCACGTGACGGCGGGCGAGCGCCGGCGGGGAGCGCTGGGGTGGCGATGGTCGAGCCCGGACTATGCGCCGACAACGATCATCACGGGAAATTGGGGAGGGAGCGGGCAGTGAGCGGACGGCGCGACGACGACCTCCCGGCGGTACGCCGCGCCTACGCCAAGCAGATACTGGCTGCCGCGCACGTGACGGACGAGTCGGTCGAGCGCGCGTTCGCGGCGGTTCCCCGTGAGGATTATCTTGGCCCCGGTCCGTGGCCGATCTACGGATTCCACGGCACCAGGTACGAAAGCAGCCGGAGCGACGATCCGATCCTGCTGTACACCGACGACCTGGTCGGGATCGCGCCCGAGCGCGGCATCAACAACGGCCAGCCGTCCCTCCATGCCCATCTGCTCGCGTGCGCCGCCGCGAGGGAGGGCGAGCACATCGTCCATGTCGGCGCCGGCGTGGGCTATTATTCGGCCATCATGGCCGAGATCGTTGGACCGTCGGGGCGGGTGACGGCGATCGAGTTCGAGCCCGACCTGGCGGCGCGCGCGACCGTGAACCTCGCCCGCTATCGGAATGTCACGGTCGTGGAGGCCGACGGAACGGCGGTGGCGTTCGACCCGGCGGACGTCGTCTATGTCAACGCCGGCGCGACGCGGCCGGTGGATGCATGGCTCGACCGGCTGACGGAGGGCGGGCGGCTCGTTCTTCCACTCACCGTCGAGGACAAGGCGGGCGACATCGAACGGCGCGGGGCGGTGTTCGTGATCACCCGGAGGGGCGCGGATTTCCTCGCCCGCTGGGTGTCGCCGGTGGCCATCTATCCGTGCGTCGGCGCGCGCGACGCCGTCTCCGAACGCGCTTTGGCGAAGGGGTTCGGGAAGGGCGGCTGGCGGAAGGTGACGCGCCTCTATCGGAGGGACGACGTGCCACCCGGGCGTTGCTGGGTGCGCGCCCCCGGTTGGTGCCTGGCTTACGAGTAGGGATCGCCGGCGACGGCGCGGGCCGCCGCCAGATCGGCTTCCGTGTTGACGTTCATGAACGGATCGCCCGCTTCGGCGGCGAACTCCACTTCCCGCATTCCGATACCGGCCGCGAACCGGCGCGCATCGCGCGGCGTGGGGGTCGACAGCATGGACCGAAGTTCCTCGCGTACTGCGACCGGCCATAGCGCGACCAGCGGGTGAAGCCGCCCGGCGCTGCGCGCGCAGGCCGGCGCCGGGGCCAGCG
>JBAWFF010000310.1:0-25136 GCA_049591635.1 Acetobacteraceae bacterium | reverse complement strand
GGCGGGGGCGGAGCGTGCCCGCGGCGGTGGCGCTTGCGGAGGAGCGGGAACGGGAGAGAGGCGATCGAGCGGCGCGTCCTCGATCGCCTCGTCAGCGCCCCAGGCCAGCAGCAGCCGCAACAGGGTCAGCGCGTCCGCGTCCATGCGCCGTTGTCGCGTGCGCCAGCGGATGGCACAACCTGCCCATGCCGCTTCCTCCTGGTGATGCCGCACCGGCCGATGTCCGCACGACGGAAGGCAGCGTTCGTCTCGACTGGGACCGCGCACGGGCGTATCTCGCGGCGCATGGCCGGACGCTGGATCGCACGCCGCCCCCGCGCCAGTTCGCCGGCGGCCTCGCCAATCTGAACTACCTGATCTCCCTCGACGGCGCCCCGGCGGTGTTGCGGCGACCGCCGATGGGAGAGCTGCCGGCGGGCAGCCACGACATGGGCCGCGAACACCGCATCCTGAGCCGGCTCGCCGACGCGCTTCCCGTCGCGCCACGCAGCTTCTTCCTTTGCACGGACCCAAGCGTTGTTGGGGCGCCGTTCCAGATTTTGGAGTATCGTCCGGGGCTGGTGATCCGCGCCACCATGCCGGAGGGGCTGAAGGGTCGCCCGGAGGTCGGCGCGCGGCTGTCGCGGGTGCTGCTGGAGACATTGTCGGCGATCCACGCGGTCGATCCGAAATCGGTCGGCCTCGACGATCTCGGGCGCCCGGACGGCTTCCTCGCGCGCGCCGTCACCGGTTGGCGCAAGCGGGGCGAGGCGGCGAAGGAAGACGGGACCGACGCGCTGCACGCCGATCTGGGGGCGTGGCTCGCCTCCCATCTCGTGCCCGACGGGAACCCTGCCCTGCTGCACAACGACTTCAAGCTCGACAATCTGATCCTCGATCCACGCGACCTGTCCGCCGTCGCCGTCGTCGATTGGGATCAGGGCACCCGCGGGGACGCGCTGTTCGATTTCGCGACGCTCCTTTCCTATTGGGTCGAGCCGGACGATCCGCCGGCGATGCACGACATGGCGCAGATGCCCGCCGAGGAGCCGGGCTTCCTCACCCGGCGGCAGGCGGTGGACGCCTATGCCGCGATCAGCGGACGCGACATGAGCCGGTTCCTGTTCTACCGCGTGCTGGCGATGTACAAGCTCGGGGTCATCTTCCTCCAACTCGGTCACCGCTTCCGAACCGGGGCAACCGCGGAGCCGCGCTACGCCCCGCTAAGCGCGATCGGCACCGGCATCCTCGAGTTTGGCCACGAGATCGCGCGCCAACGGGCCTTCTGAGGACACAAGATGGATTTTTCGATCCCCGATGACCTTCGATCCCTCCAGGAGCGCACGCGCGCCTTCATCGCGAGCCAGATCATCCCGTTGGAGGCCGATAAGCGGCAGACCCGCCACGGCCCCACCGATGCGTTCCGGCGCGAGCTGAACGCGCTGGCCAGGGCCGCCGGCCTGCTCGCCCCGCATGTCGCGCCCGAATGGGGCGGGCTCGGCCTGAGCCATGTCGGCAAGGCGATCGTGTTCGAGGAAGCGGGGTTCTCGCTGCTCGGCCCGCTGGCGATGAACATCTCCGCCCCCGACGAAGGCAACATGCATCTGTTGGAGCAGGTCGGAACCAAGGAGCACAAGGAACGCTTCCTGCGTCCGCTGGCGGCCGGGGACATCCGTTCGTGCTTCTGCATGACCGAACCGGCCCCGGGCGCCGGATCGGACCCGGCTTCATTGCGAACCAAGGCGGTGCGCGACGGCAATCACTGGGTCATCGATGGCGAGAAATGGTTCATCACCGGCGCCGACGGCGCCGGCTTCGCCATTATCATGGCGGCCGATCCCGATGGCCGCGCGACCATGTTCCTGGCCGACATGGACACGCCGGGAATTGAGGTCGTCCGCGCGATGGATAGCCTCGACCAGGGTTTTCCCGGCGGCCACGCGGTCCTGCGGTTCCACGGCGTGCGGGTTCCAGCCTCCGACATATTGGGCGAGCCGGGCAAGGGATTCCGCTACGCCCAGGTCCGGCTGGCCCCGGCGCGGCTGACGCACTGCATGCGCTGGCTAGGCGCGGCACAGCGCGCCCACGAGATCGCGACGGCGTACGCCCGCAAGCGCGAGGCGTTCGGCCAGGTGCTGGCCGAGCACGAGGGCGTCGGCTTCATGCTGGCCGACAACGAGATGGATATCCGCATGGCCCGCCTCGCGATCTGGCACACCGCGTGGACGCTCGATCAGGGCGCACGCGGGGGCACGGAATCCTCGATCGCCAAGGTCGTGTGCTCCGAGGCGATCTGGCGGGTGGCCGATCGCTGCGTGCAGGTGCTCGGCGGGCAGGGCGTGACCGGGGAGACGCTGGTGGAGCGGATTTTCCGCGAGGTACGTGGGTTCCGAATCTACGATGGCCCCTCCGAGGTGCATCGCTGGAGCCTGGCGAAGCGCATCCTGCGCGACGGGGCGAACTGGTGAGAGGACGCGGTCTTCGCGCGACCCCTCCCCTAACCCCTCCCGCAAGGGGAGGGGGATGCGCATGGAGCGTGTCGCCTTCTACTTCCCCTCCCCTTGCGGGAGGGGTTAGGGGAGGGAGTCAGACGGGCGTATCAGGCGGGAAGGCGGGCCGGCGCTTCTCCAGATGGGCGGCGAGGCCTTCCTTCACCTCGGGGCCGACGAAGCCGAGGAATTCGAGCGCGAGCGAGGCATCGAAGGTCGGCCCCATCGCGCGCAGCCAGTTGTTAAGCGCGTATTTGGTCCAGCGGATCGCGCTCTGCGCGCCGGCGGCGAGGCGGGCGGCGATCTCCACCGCCTTGGCGTCCAGTTCGCTGTCTTCCACCGCCAGGCTGATGAGCCCGATGCGCTCGGCCTCCGCGCCGAGCACCTGTTCGCACAGCAACAGGTAGTATTTCGCCTTCGCCATGCCGCACAGCAGCGGCCAGATGATCGCCGCGTGATCGCCCGCCGCGACGCCCAGGCGCGTGTGGCCGTCGATGATGCGGCAGTCCTTGGTGGCGATGGAGACGTCGGCGAGGATGCCGCAGACCAGCCCGGCACCGACGGCAACGCCGCGCATCGCGCTGACGACCGGCTTGTTG
Source organism: Acetobacteraceae bacterium (assembly GCA_049591635.1). GTDB lineage: Bacteria > Pseudomonadota > Alphaproteobacteria > Acetobacterales > Acetobacteraceae > DATFDN01. The sequence goes on along the minus strand of JBAWFF010000310.1, from coordinate 22,069 downwards.
CAGTTGATGATATTGTAGACCATGTCGCGCGCCTCCTTCCAGACGCGCGCGCGGGATTCCGGGTCGGCGATGTTCTGCTCGATCATCGCGAAGTCACCGCCCGCCGAGAACATCTTGCCGGCGCCGGTGATGATGATTGCGTTGACCGAGGGATCGCGGTCCACGTCGCGCCAGATATCGGCGAGTTCGGCGTGCATCTCGGCGTCGGCGGTGTTCATCCGCCCGTTGTCCATCGTGATCCGCAGTACCTTCTCCGCCGGACGGTCGAACTTCAGACGTGTGTAGCGGGCATAGGCGTCGGTCATGGGCGCACCTGGTCCAGTACGGAGTCCGGCAGCCTCCCCTTGGCGGCGGCGGCGGCCGCGATCTCGAACTGTTTGGGCGTCGCGATGCCGATCAGAGTGGTGCTCATCGCCGCTTCGCCTATCGCGAAGCGGATCGCGACTTCGGCGAGGCTCGCCGCGCCGGCGGCCTCGATCAGCGGGCGCAGGGTGCGCGCCTTGGCGAGATCGCTGTCGTAGTCGGGGCCGGAATCGATCGGCTCGGGCGGCGGACTGGCGATCGGATGGCGCGCCGACTCACCCGACAGCGCGCCGCCGGCGAGGACGCGGATGCCGATGGTGCCCATCCCGGCCGCGTGGACGCGCGAAGCGAGCTTGTTGCGGTTCAGCAGGTTGTAGGCGATCTGCGCGGTATCGAACTTCCCCGAATCGATGATCGCGTGCAGTGAGTCGGCATCGCCGATCGCGGTGATCCCGAGGAAGCGCGTCTTGCCTTGGCCGCGCAGCGCCTCGAATGCGGGCACCACCTGGTCGAGCACCATGCGTGTCGCGAGCGATCCGCCGGCGCCGTCTTGGGTGATCGGGTTGTGCAGCTGGAACAGGTCGACGCTATCGCGCCCGAGGCGGCGGAGGCTCGCCTCCATTCCGGCTCGGATCGCGCTTGCGATGTCGGTCTTCTGCTCCGGTGCGAGGCGGATCTTGGTGCCGAGGAAGACGTTCGGTTTCAGCTTGGCGAGGATGCGGCCGATGTTGCGTTCGGATTCCCCGTCGCCGTATCCCGGCGCCGTGTCGAAATAGTTGACGCCGAGTTCCACCGCGCGCGCCACGGTGCGTTCCTGGTCGGCGGGATTGCCGCGCACCATCAGCCCGCCGACCGCGCCGCAGCCGAAGCCGAGGACGGAGACGGTGAGGCCGGTGCGGCCGAGCGTGCGCGTCTGCATCGGGCTCATTTCGCCGGCACCGGGCGGGCACGCTGGTTGTACAGCAGCTTGGCACGCCGCTCCTGCTCCTCCGGCGGCAATTTGGAAGGATCTCCCGACAGATCCGCGCCGACCGCGAGGCCGCGCTGCACCGCCGGGCGCGCGCCGATCTCGTCGAACCAGCGCTTGAAATGCGGGAACTCGGCGATGTCCTGGCCCTGGTTCTGCCAGTTCACCGTCCAGGGGTACGTGATCATGTCGGCGATCGTGTATTCGGCGCCGGCGACGTAGCGATTCTTCCACAGCTGCATGTTGAGCACGCCGTAGAGGCGATTGGCCTCATCGGTGAAGCGGCGGACGGCGTAGGACTGATCGCCCTGCTTGTCGCCCAGCCGGCGGAAGTGCCCGTTCTCGCCGAGCTTCGGCCCCTGGTTGGCCATCTGCCAGATCACCCATTGGGTGACGGCGTATTTCTCGCGCACGGTCTGCGGCCAGAAGCGGCCGATCTTCTCGGCGATGTACATCATGATCGCACCGGATTCGAAGACACTGACCGGCTTTCCGCCACCAGCCGGCTCGTGATCGACCAGCGCCGGCATCCGATGGTTCGGATTGAGCGCCAGGAACTCGTCCGTGAACTGATCGCCCCGCCCGATGTTGACCGGGACGATCTTGTATGGAACGCCGGCTTCCTCCAGCAGGATCGTGACTTTCTTGCCGTTCGGCGTCGGCCAGTAGTGCAGGTCGAGCATGGGTCCCTCTGGGCGATGGAAACCCAGACGATAGACCCGTGCGGCCATGCAGGCCAAACTCGGCGCATGGTGGTTCCGCTGATCGGCTACGTCGACCGCTTCTCCGCCCGTCCGGGCGAACGGATCGAGGTCAAGGTGTCGAGCACGCTCGGTGCGCCGTACCATGCCGACCTCGTGCGAATCATCCACGCTGACCCCAATCCCGCCGGGCCGGGCATGAAGATGGCGGACGTGCGCGCGTCGTTCGCCGGTGAGTATCCATCGCGCTTCCAGCCGGCGCGTTTCGGATCGTACGGGCTGGTGCTGCCCGCCCGGCCGCTGCGCCTGCCCGAACGGGCGACATTATGCGTGCGCGTGCAGCCCTGGCTGCTCGATGGCCGTACGCAGACGGTGCTGGCGACGCGCGGCGGGCTGGCGTTGTCGATCGCGGCCGATGGCGCGGTGCTGGAAATGGGCGGCGCGCGGTGTCAGGTGCGGGCGCCGTTGCTCGAGCGGCGTTGGTACGAATTGCGGATCATCGTCGAGCCTGGGCGTGCGCGGCTGCTCCAGCGTCCCTTGCAACCGGGCTGGGAGAGCGGCGATGCGGGCGAAGCGGCGTTGGATGGCGACGTCGGTGCGATCGACGCGATCCTGTTCGGCGCCGCGTTCGCCAATGATTCTTACGATCGGTTTCTGAACGGGCGTCTCGAGGACCCGATGATCCTGCACGGCGTCCACGACGGCGCGGCAGCGCTGGAGCCGACCGAGCATGTCATCGCCTGGTGGGATTTCAGCGCCGACATCGCTACCCGGCGGCTGACGGATCGCGGGCCGCTCGGCCTCGACGGCCGGCTGCGCAACCTGCCGACCCGCGCCGTTCGCGGCTCCCGCTGGAGCGGCGCGGCGATGAACTGGCGCGATCGGCCGCGCGACTACGCGGCGATCCATTTCCATGCGGACGATCTGTACGACTGCGAATGGCAAACCGATTTTGCCTTCGAGGTTCCACCGGACATGCCGAGCGGCGTCTACGGCGTCCGCCTGCGCGGCGACGGCCAGCAGGACATCGTGCCCGTCTATGTATTGCCGCCGCGCGGCACCACGACCGCGCCGGTCGCTTTCCTCGCATCGACCTTCACCTACCAGATTTACGGCAACCACGCGCGCGGCAATGTCGATGGGTCCTACCGCGCCCGCCGCGCCGAATGGGGCGCCTATCCGCACAACCCGGACGAGCATCCGGAGTACGGGCGCTCGACCTACAACAAGCACGTCGACGGCGGTGGCTTCTGCTATTCGTCGATGCGCCGGCCGCTGCTGACGATGCGCCCGGGATTCCTGACGTTCCTCGATCGGCGAGGCTCCGGCCTGCGGCATTTTTCCGCCGACTCGCATCTGACCGATTGGCTGGAGGTCAAGGGGATCGCGTTCGACGTGATTACCGATCACGACCTCGACCGCGAGGGTCTGGGGTTGTTGGAAGGCTACCGGACGGTGCTGACCGGGTCGCATCCCGAGTACCACACGCCGAACACGCTGAACGCATTGCAGGACTACGTCGGCGGCGGCGGGCGACTGGTTTATCTCGGCGGCAACGGGTTCTACTGGCGCATCGCCAACAGCGACGCGGTGCCGGACGTGCTGGAGGTCCGTCGCGCCGAGGGCGGCATTCGTGCCTGGGCGGCGGAGCCGGGCGAGTACTACCACGCGCTCGACGGCGGCTACGGTGGTCTGTGGCGCCGCAACGGCCGCCCGCCGCAGATGCTGGCCGGCGTCGGGTTCTCCGCGCAAGGGCTGTTCGAGGGGTCGTACTACCGGCGGATGCCTGATGCCGGCGATCCCCGTGCAGCCTGGATATTCGAGGGGATCGCGGGCGACATCATCGGCGATTTCGGCCTCTCCGGCGGCGGCGCGGCGGGATTCGAACTGGACCGGGCGGACCGCCGCCTCGGCACCCCGCCGAATGCGCTGATCCTCGCCCGCTCCGAGGCCCATCAGCCGCATTTCGTCGCGGTCCCGGAGGAGTTGCTGTCGCACGTCGCGACCGTCAGCGGGGAGAAGCCGGAAGACCTGATCCGCGCCGAGATCGTCTATTTCGAGACCGCCCAAGGCGGCGCCGTCTTCTCCACCGGCTCGATCACCTTCTGCGGCAGCCTGTCGCACAACGACTACGACAATCCGGTCTCGCGCATGTTGGAGAACGTGCTCGCGCGGTTCGCCCGCACCCGGACGGCCGGCTCGGCTTGACACCAGGCCGGCCAAGGGCTGCCATCCGCGGCCCAACGTCCATCCGGTCCGCGTGCCGCAGCTTTCGCTACACAGCCCGATTGGCGACCTGACTGTCTCCGAGGAGACGGGCGCCATCGTGTCGGTCGATTGGGGTTGGGGGCGCGAGCAGACGGAAACGCCGCTCCTCCGTGGAGCGCGCGAGCAGTTATTTGCCTATTTCGACGGCACGCTGACGGAATTCGCCCTGCCGCTCGCTCCGCCCGGCACCGCGTATCAGTGCCGCGTCTGGCAGGCGCTGCGCGCGATCCCTTACGGGTGCACGCGTACCTACGCCGAGATCGCCGCGCGCGCCGGCGGTGTCGCTCGCTCGGTCGGGCAGGCGAACGGCAACAACCCGATCCCCATTCTGATTCCCTGCCACCGTGTCGTCGCCGTAGGCGGCCTTGGTGGCTACTCCGGCGGCGAGGGCCTTGACACCAAGCGCTTGCTGCTCGCCCTGGAGACGCAGGGGACACGCCACGGGGCGACCCACGGAGAGAACGCATGAGCAAGGCGATCCGCATCCACGGCTATGGCGGCCCCGAGGTGATGAAATGGGAGGACGTGCCGACGCCCGAGCCCGGGCCCGGGGAGGCGCTGGTCAAACAGGAAGCGGTCGGGCTGAATTACATCGACGTCTATTTCCGCACTGGCCTCTATAAGGCGCCGAGCCTGCCGACCTCGCTCGGCGTCGAGGGCGCGGGCACCGTCGCCGCGATCGGCCAGGGCGTCACCGAGGTCGCGGTCGGCGACCGCGTGGCCTATGCCGGCGGACCCCTCGGGGCATACGCGACTCAGCGGGTCATCGCCGCCGACCGGCTGTTGAAGCTGCCCGCGGGGATCGACTTCCAGACCGCCGCGGCGATGATGCTGCAAGGGATGACCGCGCAATACCTGGTGCGGACGACGCATCGGGTGAAAGCGGGCGAGACCATCGTCGTCCATGCCGCCGCCGGCGGCGTCGGACTGTTGCTGTGCCAATGGGCGAAGCATTTGGGGGCGACGGTGATCGGCGTCGTCTCCACGTCCGAGAAGGCGGAGTTGGCGCGCTCCTTCGGCGCCGCGCACGTCTTGGTCGGGCCGGCGAACCTCGCCGCCGAGGTCAAGCGCATCACCGGCGGCGCGATGGTTCCGGTGGTTTACGACAGCGTCGGCAAGGATACCTTCATGGCGAGCCTCGATTGCTTGGCCCCGCTCGGCCTGATGGTGAGCTTCGGCAGCGCCTCGGGCGCGGTACCGCCGCTCGACATCTCGGTGCTGTCGGCCAAGGGCAGCCTGTTCCTGACCCGGCCCAGCCTCGGCAGCTACACGACCAAGCGCGAGGACCTCGAGGCATCGGCGAAGGATCTGTTCGACGTCGTCGGCTCCGGCGCGGTGAAGGTGAAGGTGAACCAGACGTTCAAGCTCGCCGACGCGGGCAAGGCGCACGCGGCGCTGGAGGCGCGCCAGACCACGGGCAGCACGGTCCTGCTGCCCTGAACCCAGCCGCACGTCCGCGCGTCTCGCGGCGGACGCGCATCACCGCGATGATCGTGGCGTGCGCGCTGTTCATGCAAAACCTTGATTCGACGGTCATCGCCACCGCCTTGCCGGCGATGGCGAAGGCCTTCAATTCCGACCCGGTGCGGATGAACGTCGCGCTGACCGCCTACCTGCTCAGCGTCGCGGTGTTCATTCCGGCGAGCGGCTGGGTCGCCGATCGGTTCGGCGCCCGCTCGGTCTTCGCCGCCGCCATCGCGGTGTTCACCGTCGGCTCCATCCTGTGCGGACGCGCCGACACGCTCGGCTTCCTGGTGGCTGCGCGCATCCTGCAAGGCGCCGGCGGGGCGATGATGGTGCCGGTGGGACGGCTGGTGCTGCTGCGCACCGTGGCGCGCAGCGAACTGGTGGCGGCGATGACCTGGCTGACCGTCCCCGCTTTGCTTGGCCCGGTGGTCGGCCCGCCGGTCGGCGGCTTCATCGTCACCTACGCGAGCTGGCGGTGGATTTTCGACATCAACGTGCCGATCGGCCTGCTAGGGATCGGGCTGGTGCTGGCGTTCATCGAGGAGGCGCCGGAGCCGCGGCCCGGCCCGTTCGACACGCGGGGGCTGGTGCTGACGGCGGTGGCGCTGTCGGGGCTGATGTTCGGGATGGAGACCATCGGGCGCGGCGTGATCGCGCCGGCGATCACCGCGGGACTGGTGGCGATCGGCCTTGCGGCTTGCGCCGGCTATGTCTGGCACGCCCGCCGCCACCGCGCGCCGCTGGTCGATCTGTCGCTGCTGAAGCTGCCCTGCTTCGGCGTCGCGGTGGGTGCGATGATGCCGTTTCGCGTCGGCATCGGCGCCATCCCGTTCCTGCTGCCGCTGATGCTCCAGGTCGGCTTCGGGCGGACGGCGGCGCAGAGCGGCATGATCACCTTCGCAAGCTCCGCCGGCGCGCTGGTGATGAAGCCGATCGCGGTGCGGGCGCTGCGCCTGTTCGGGTTTCGCGACACGCTGATCTGGAACGGCGTGCTCTCGGCGGTGATGCTGGCGCTGTGCGCGGCGTTCCGCCCGACCTGGCCGGCGGCGGCGATCTACGCGGCGCTGCTGATCGGCGGGTTCTTCCGATCCTTGCAGTTCACCGCTTACAACTCGCTCGCCTATGGCGACGTGCCGCGCAGCCGGATCAGCGCGGCGACCAGCCTCTACGCGGCCGCCCAGCAACTGGCGGCGACGATCGGCGTGTCGGCCGGCGCGGCGGCGCTGGAGGTCGCGATGGCGTTCTCCGGCCGCACCGTGCCGGTGACGATGGATTTCAGCGTGGCGTTCCTGGCGGTGTCGGTGTTCACGCTGGCGGCGGCGCCCATCGCGTTGCTGATGCCACGCAACGCGGGCGACGATCTGGCCGGACGGCGGACGCCCCCTGTTCGGGCGGCGCCATAAACGTCCTTGCGTTGACCCCTGCATCGGGCTGTACTTTCCGGCCCATCCAGGAGCTTCGCATGATCGGCGTCGATTGGGGCAACACCAGTTTCAATGCCTTCCGCCTCAACGGCGACACCATAAGGGATCGCCGTGCGAGTTCGCGCGGCATCCAGAGCGTGCAGGACGGCCGCTTCGGCGACACGCTGCGCGAGGAGATCGGGCCCTGGCTCGCGGCGGGCGAACGTCATGTGCTGCTGTCGGGCGCGATCGGCACGCGGCCCGGGTGGACGGCACCCGACCTGCCCTGCCCCGCCGGCCCGGCGGAGATCGCCGCCGCCGCGGTCGATGTCGCCTTCGACTGGGCCGAGGTGAAGGTGGTTCCCGCGCTCACCTGCGCCGAATCGGGAGCGGCGGACGTGACGCGGGAGGCGACGCTGATCCTGGGCGCGCTGGCGCGGATCGGCGAGGCGGGGCTCGCCTGCGTCCCGGGGCCACGCTCTCTCTGGGCGCGGCTGGAGAACGGGCGGATCCTGGGGTTCGCCACGCATTTGACCGGCGAGGCGTTCGCCGCATGGCGGGGCCTGATCCTGCCTGGACGCGTGTTGCGCGATGCGCCGCCCACGGATCGCGACGCGTTCGATGCCGGGGTGGCCCGCGCCGCGCAGCCCGGCGGATTGCTGCACCACCTCGCGCAGATGCGCGCGCTGGCAGGGACCGGGCCGGTCGCGGAGGCGGCGAGCGGCTCGCTGCTCTGGGGCGTGCTGATCGGCCACGAGGTGCGCGCAGCGCTCGCCGCACAGGGGGGCGACGCGATGGTCTACGTGATCGGTCCGCCCGACCTGACGGCGCTGTACGCGCGCGCGATCGAGGCGGCGGGCGGCATGGCGGAGCGGCTGAATGGCGACGCGGTGGCGCGCGGCCTCGCCCTGATCGGGGCGGCGGCGCGGTGGGAGTGAGCGGGGTCAGCGCATCAGGGTGTTCGTCACCGCCCCACCCGTCGCCGTGCGTCCGCCGTCCACCACGTATTGCGCGCCGGTGATGTTGCCCGCGAGGTCCGAGCACAGGAACAGCACGACGTTCGCCACTTCCTCGGCGGTGCCGTAGCGGCCGATCGGGATGTTGGCCTGGTAGCGGGTGCCGACGCTCGCCGGGTCGGCCGGGTTGAGCATCGTTTCCAGCGCGTGGATCATCCTGGTGTCGATCGGTCCCGGACAGACCGCGTTGACGCGAACGCCGGCACGCGCCGTCTCCCCGGCGGCGGCCTTGGTGAGCCCGATCACCGCGTGCTTGGAGGCGACATAAGCGGGCATTCCCGGCGTGGCGACGAGGCCCGCGACCGAAGCGGTGTTGACCACCGCGCCGCGCCCCTGGCGCAGCATCACCGGCAGCACGTGGCGCAAGCCGAGGAACACGCCCTTCACGTTGATCGCGATGACCCGATCGAACATCGCCTCGTCGTACTCGGCCGTCGGCGCGATATCGCCCTCGATGCCGGCGTTGTTGAAGAAGCAGTCGATCGCGCCGTACTCGGCGACGGCGCGTTGCACATAGTCGGCGACCTCGGCCGAAAGGGTCACATCGGCACCGACGAAAATCGCCGTCCCGCCTTGTTGGCGAATGATGCCGGCGGTCGCCTCGCCCGCCCCCGAGTCGCGGTCCACCACGACAAGTTTGGCGCCGGCTCGCGCGAAGCCGAGTGAAGCGGCGCGGCCGATGCCGTTGCCGCCGCCGGTGACGAGCGCGACCTTACCGGTGAAATCCATTGGTTCCCCCCTATTGCGGCGCCAGCACGAGCGCATTGGTCAGATCGCCCATCGGCGGATTGCCGTTGGCCTTCAGCGAATCGTCACGCAGCTTCAGCCCGGCCAGTTCCGGCAGGTCGAACCGCTCGGTGATGAAGCGTAGGATCGAGCCGGTGTCGTATTGGGTGTGATCGACGAATCCCTTCCTCGCGAACGGCGAGACAATGACAGCGGGGATGCGCGTACCCGGTCCCCAACGGTCGCCCTTCGGCGGGGCGACGTGATCCCACCAGCCGCCGTTCTCGTCATAGGTGACGACAACCAGCATGTGCGCCCATTGCGGGCTGTGCTCGAGATGGTGGATCACGTTGGCGATGTGGGCGTCGCCGTCGCGCACGTCGGTGTAGCCGGCGTGCTCGTTGAGGTTGCCCTGCGGCTTGTAGAACGCGACCTGCGGCAACTTCCCGGCGTCGATCACGGCGATGAACTTGGCGCCGTCCATGCCGCCGTCGAGCAGATGCTCGGCGCGCGCGGGCGTTCCAGGCGCGTAGGCGGCGTAGTAGTTGTACGGCTGGTGGTGGTACTGGAAATTGGGGACCGGCGGCCCGCCCTTGCCGTCAAGCACCGCCTGCCAGGCGCCGGCATACCACGCCCAGGTGATGCCCTTGGCGCTGAGCACGTCGCCCATCGTCTGCTGGGTCTGCGGTACCAGCACCGATGCGCTCGATGGATCGGCGTAGGCCGGATCACCGCCCGGCGCCGGCTTCACGTGGCTCGGCTGATACGGCGGCTGCATCGTGTTCACCGCGTAAAAGTCCGGCGTCAGGTTGCCGTCGGAGACGAATTTCGGCGGCCCGTCCAGCGCCGAGGGCGGCGAGTTGGCGGCGAGCTTCAGGGTCACGCCATCCGGCTCCACCACGCTGATCGTCGGCTTGGCCGGCGCGGTGTCGGCATTCGGGTAGAGCGGCGCGCAGGCGCAAGCGAGATACTGGTGGTTGAAGAACGAGCCGCCGAAGCCGCCCATGAAGAAATTGTCGGCGAGGGTGTAGTGCTGCGCGATGCTCCACAGTTCAAGGTTGGCACCGTCATAGTGGCCCATGACCTCGCCGCCGGAATCGGCGAACGCGACGAATTGGTTGTTGCGCCCGCCGTTGATCTGCATCTGGTTCTGATAGAACCGATGCCACAGATCATGCGTGGTCTCGTCGAGCCTGACGTCGAGCCCCGTCGGGTCGTCCACCTCGAACGGGGCGTCCGGCATATGCTCGGTCATCGCCTGCGTCACCACCGGCGTCACGCCCTTCGCGGTCAGCCCGTTCCACACCGGCGGCAGCTGCATGAGCGGCTGGCCGTCGCGATCGAGCTGCGGGATCGCCGGTGCGTTGGCCAATCCGTTGGCGCCGGGGAAGGTGCCGAACAGATTGTCGAAGCTGCGGTTCTCCGCGTAGATCACGACGACATTCTGGATCTGGTCGATGCCGGGCGGGGGCTGCGCCACCGCACGATGCGAGGCGCCGAACGAGCCGGCAAGAAGCCCGGCCACGACGATCGCCAGCGATGCCTTCATGTCCGCCCCCGTTCTGCTTGCGGACAGTAAAGCGGAACGCGGCTTCCGACAGCAACCCCTCCTGACAAAAAGCCTGGCGGCGGCGAATATTCAGCTGGTCAACGTCATGAGGGCCGTGACTTCGCGATTCAGGCTGGCGAGACGGTCGGAAAGATTGCGTATCATGAAATCCTCGAACGCGAACGCGAGATCGGGACGCTCCCGGCGCAGCCGGTCAAAATTATCGCGGGTCAGGGTAAAGAGAGACGTCGGCCCTTCCGACGATACGGTGGCCGAGCGCATTGAATGCCTGAAGAACCCCATTTCGCCGACCACCGTGTACGTCGCGATGCGTCGGACGCGCAGGCTTTCGCCGCCGCTCGTCGCGACACCTATCGCGAGGCGGCCCTCGGCAACGAGGTCGATGGTGTCGGCGGTCTCGCCTTGCCGATAGAGCACTGTCGCGTCCTCGAGTTCCCTCCGGTCAAAATAGGCGATGAGATCGGCTGATCTTACGCCCGCGCCAAGTTGACCTTGCAGCCAAGACGCGAAGCCGGACAGGTCGGTGTCGATGTCGATCTTCGACTCCGCGAGCAACTTGTCCTCGCACGAGGCGAGCGCGGCGTTGAGGTCGGCAAAGGCATTGTGCCGAGTCTTGCCGCCGATGAAGCCGCGGCGCGCGAGAGCGTCACGGATAGCCGGCGAAACCGAGCAATAGAGGATCGTGGTGCCGCGCTGGTTACAATAATTGCGCAGCTTGGCAAGGCTGACGAACGCCGACGAGTCCGACCCCGACACCAACCCGAAATCGAAAATAACGTAGGCAACGCGGCGCGGCCGCGCCGCCTCGATATCACCCCGGATACGCTCGAACAGGCGTTCGGAGGAACCGAAGAAGACGTAGCCGGAAAGCCAGTAGATTTGCACGGCGTCACCGACCGCGCGCAGATGCGCGCTCGCCTCCAGCGAGCGGTCGACATGACTGGAGAACTGCGCGCCCGTCAGGTGCCGACGCACAACGCCGAGACGTGCGTAACTGACCACAAACAGCAGGCAGGCGCACATGACGCCCGCGACCACGCCGATGAGATAGCCGTACTTGACGCAGGCCAGCATGATGGCGATGGCCAGAAACAGATCCAGCCAAGCCCGCTGCGCATAGGGCCGCCACAGAGCGTCGACGATGAACATGTAGCCCAGATAGAGGACCAGGGCCGCGATGATCGGAATGGGAATCAGTCCCGGCAGATCCAAACTCGCCAGGCCGACCAGTCCGAGCACCACGGCACATGCGACCCCGCTCATCCGGGTCGCGCCCCCCGCGTGCTCCAGCAGACGGCTGGTGCTGACCTGGAGGCTGCTGGCGAGGCCCCCCAACGGGGCGGCGATGAGGCTGCCGATCCCGTGGCCGCGAAATTCCCGGTCGAGATCGCCGGCTGCTTGGCGCCCCACCTCGATGCTCGATACCTTGGTCACGAGCGAGATGAGAGCCACCATCGTCATGGCCAGCAACTCGGGGACCAATTTGATCAGCATCGCCCACGTCAGATGCGATGCGCGGGCAGCCTGCCACGGCAGCCACGGGGTCAACGTCCCGAGCGAGCGGAAGTACCAACCATGCTCGGCCCCGGAAAGCCCGAGAGCGCGAAGGACCGTGGCGCTGAGCAGCCACAAGGCAATGAGCGTGGCGGGCACGGCGAAGGCCGACTTCACCCAACGCCGCAGCGCCAGCAGTATCCCGACCACGAGAATGGCACTGGCGAGTTTCGCGACGTCGGCCGCGGTCCAATTTGCAAGTGCGAAGAGCATGACGGCCGGCCGGCCGGTTGCCATCCGGATGGCACCGACGATCAGGAAATAGCCGGTCGCCGCCAGGAACCCGCCAACGACCGAAGAGGGGACGAAGCGGAAGTACGAGCCCCATCGGCAGGCTCCGAGTCCATAGAGCAATGCCCCTGATAGGAACGTCGCCGCCGTGAAAACCAACATGACGCTTTGAATTGCGGCTGCCGCGTCTCCGCCCGCGGTCCGAACGCCGGAAGCCACCGACGCGCTCAACAGGATAAGAACGGCACCCGTCGGCGAATCGATACCCGTCGCCAGCGGCGGCAAGGAGGTCGTCAATGCGATCCAGGTTCCCGCGATGCAGCCGCCGATCAGCATCGCCCAGATCGCAACTGGAATCCCGGCGCTCAGGTCGCCGGGAAACATGAGCGCGCCGAACGAGACGATGTTTGCGATCAATATGACCGACGCCAGAACCCCGGCGACCGTGTCCTTGATGGCGTCCCGGCCCACGGCGATCAACCGGGACGCGACCCGATCATGCTCGATCCGACCCATTTGCCCCCTGTTTATCGGCCCGTTCCGGCTTGCCGTGACCGTTAGGCGTGGCGGTGATTAGAATAGAAATCAGGCGTCGGGGCCAGGGTGGAGACGTGACGATTTGAGGTGGCGGCTTCTCCTGTCGGCGGCCTTGGCGTTGGGTCTCGGCTTGGCGGGCGCGCGGGCGACCGGGCCGATGTCGCGTGCCGCGCAGTTCCGCCGGGTGCGGCTGATGACCGAGATTGGCCAGCAAGTGTTTCGCGACCGCGCGCTCTCGGCATCCGGCAAGATGTCCTGTGCGTCGTGTCACAGCCCGGCGCATCATTTCGGGCCGCCGAATGCGCGCGCGGTGCAGCTTGGCGGCGGCGATTTGCACCAGCCGGGGCTCCGGGCGGTGCCCTCGCTCACCTACATCCAGGCCTCGCCGCCGTTCACCGAGAACTACTATGATTCCGACGACGAGGGCGACGAGAGCATCGACAACGGGCCGACCGGCGGGCTGACCTGGGACGGGCGTGTCGATCGGGGAGCCGATCAGGCCCGCATCCCGCTATTCTCGCCGTTCGAGATGGCCAATACCGGACCCGCGCGGATCGCCGCCAAGGCGCGCGCCGCCGCCTACGCGCCGGCGCTGCGAGACGCGTTCGGGGCGGACGTGTTCGACGATCCCGACCGGACGGTGGACGCGATCGTCAAGGCGTTGGAGGTGTACGAGCAGAGCCCCGCCGAGTTCTATCCGTACAGCAGCAAATACGACGCGTTCCTCGCCGGGCGCGCCAAGTTGACCAAGCAGGAGGCACGCGGGCTCGCGCTGTTCAACGACCCGGAGAAGGGCAACTGCGCATCGTGCCATATCAGCGCGCGGGCCGACGACGGAACACCGCCGCAATTCACCGATTTCGGCTTCATCGCCTTGGGCGCGCCGCGCAACGCGGCGATCCCGGCCAATGCCGACCCGTCCTATTACGACCTGGGGCTGTGCGGGCCGCTGCGGACGGACTTCAAGGATCGCCCCGAGTATTGCGGCCTGTTCCGTACGCCCAGCCTGCGCAACGTCGCGACGCGGCACGTGTTCTTCCACAACGGCGTCTACCACGACCTGCATGACGTGATGCGCTTCTATGTCGCGCGCGACATCACGCCGGAGAAGTTCTATCCGCGCGGGCCGGAGGGCAAGGTGCGCATCCACGACGATCTGCCGGCGCGCTACCGGGGCAACCTGAACACCGATCCGCCGTTCGGCCCCCGGGACAAGCCGGCGCTGACGGCGAGCGAGATCGACGACGTCATCGCCTTCCTGGGGACGCTCACGGACGGTTATACGTCGACCCCTCCCCCTACCCCCTCCCGCAAGGGGAGGGGGGACTAACGGGAGTGGAGGGGTGCGAAGGCCGCCGCGTGGTTCAGCGGGCCGTTTCCGGCCCCGAACCCCGGCGCGGTGGCGATGGCGGCGCGTACGTAGGCGCGCGCCCGGCCGACAGCGGCACGCAATTCCATCCCCTGCGCCAACCCGGCGGCGAGCGCGCTCGCCAACGTGCAGCCGGTGCCGTGGGTGTGGCGCGTCTCGATGCGCGGCGCGGCGTATTCCTCTACCCCATCCTCGGTGGCGAGCAGGTCGATGACTGTATCGCCGGGCAAATGCCCGCCCGTCAGCAGCACCGCGTTCGCGCCCAGCGTCAGCAGCGCCGTCGCGGCGCGACCCATCGCCGCGCGATCCGGAATCAGCATCCCCGCCAGAACCTCCGCTTCCGGCAGGTTCGGCGTCAGGACCGTCGCCATCGGCAACAACTGGCGCTTGAGCACCGCGACCGCCTCGACCGCCAGCAACCGTGCTCCGCCGGTCGCGCGCATCACCGGATCAACCACCAACGGGACGCCCGGCGTGCGCGCGGCGAGCGTCTCGCACACCCGCTCGATCGCCGTCGCGTCGCCCAGCATTCCGGTCTTGACCGCATCGGCGCCGATATCGTCGAGCACCGCCTCCATCTGCCAGACGATGAAATCCGGCGGCACCGGCAGGATGCCGTGCACGCCGAGGGTGTCCTGCGCGGTCAGCGCGGTGATCGCCGTCGCCGCGTAGGCGCCCATCGCGGTGATCGTCTTGATGTCGGCTTGGATGCCGGCGCCGCCGCCCGAATCCGATCCGGCGATGACCAGCACCCGCCCCGAAAGGCGCATCAGGCAGCGCGCGGGGCGGCCGACGCGGCTATCACCTCGCACAAGCCGCCGACGATCTCGGCGACCAGCGCCTCATCCTCGGCTTCGGCCATGACGCGCACCAATGGCTCGGTGCCGCTCTCGCGAATGACCAAGCGGCCGATGCCGACGAGCCGTTCCTTCGCTGCCGCGACGGAGGTCTGCACGCACGCCTCGTGCA
Organism: Acetobacteraceae bacterium; assembly: GCA_049591635.1. Taxonomy (GTDB): domain Bacteria; phylum Pseudomonadota; class Alphaproteobacteria; order Acetobacterales; family Acetobacteraceae; genus DATFDN01. The sequence continues at coordinate 6,988 of JBAWFF010000310.1, read as the reverse complement.
ACGGCGAGGCGCCCGTAAAGCGGACACTCTGGAGCAGCTGCGGCAGGCGGTCGAACACACGACATACTTCGCTGGCGGGACGGCCCTGCTCGACCAGGACCGCCAAGACCTGCAAGGCGGCCACCAGCCCGTCGCCGGTGGTGGCGAAGTCCGACAGGATCAGATGTCCCGATTGCTCGCCGCCGACATTGAGGCCGCGCTCGCGCATCCGTTCGACCACGTAGCGGTCGCCGACCCGGGTGCGCTCGAGGCCGAGCTTCAGCCCGTCCAGGAATCGCTCCAGCCCCAGATTCGACATGACGGTGGCCACGATCCCGCCGCCGCGCAGCCTCCCGGCGGCGTGCCAAGAGCGGGCGATCAGCGCCAGCAACTGGTCGCCGTCGATGAGATGGCCGTGCTCGTCGGCGATCAGCAACCGATCGGCGTCGCCGTCGAGCGCGAGGCCGAGGTCGGCCTTGTGCTCCACCACCTGGCGGCAGAGGTATTCGGGCGAGGTGGAGCCGCAGTCCTTGTTGATGTTGAACCCGTCCGGCGCCACGCCCACGGGGATCACCGTCGCCCCCAGTTCCCACAAGACCGTCGGCGCGACCTTGTAGGCGGCGCCGTGTGCGCAATCGACGACGATCCGCAGCCCGTCCAGTACCAAGCCGCGCGGGAACGTCGCCTTCGCCGCCTCGATATAGCGGCCGGGCGCGTCCTCCAGCCGGGCGGCGCGGCCGAGCCGGGATGGCACGGCGAGACGGGCCGCGCCGTCGGCTGCCATCAGCGCCTCGATCTGGCGCTCGGTATCATCGGATAGTTTGAAGCCGTCCGGGCCGAACAGCTTGATGCCGTTGTCTTCGTACGGGTTGTGCGAGGCCGAGATCATCACCCCGAGATCGGCGCGCAGGCTTCGGGTCAGCATGGCGATCGCCGGGGTCGGCAACGGGCCGACCAAGGTCACGTCCATGCCGGCGCCGACAAAGCCGGCGGTGAGCGCCGGCTCGATCATATAGCCCGACAGGCGCGTGTCCTTTCCGATCACCACGAGGTGGCGGTGGGTGCCACGGGTGAACATCTGCCCGGCGGCCTGGCCTAGCCGCAACGCCGTCTCCGCCGTCATGGGGTAGCTATTCGCGGTGCCTCGGATGCCATCAGTGCCGAACAGTCGGCGGGTGTTTGTCATGTGCACTCCACGAAGGCCGCAAGCTGATAATAGGCTTACCTGCACCGAAAGGATCGTGGAAGTAAAACACTAAGTTTTCATGAGGGCTTCACGTATCCGTAGTGCCTGACTGGTTGCTAAAACGTCATGCACCCGCAAGATTGCCGCACCCTGTGACAATGCGAACAGCCCAGCGACCAGCGACCCGGACCCGCGGGCGCGCGCATCCGCCACCCCCGTCACCTTGCCGATGAAGCCCTTGCGCGATACGCCGACCACAATCGGCAAGCCGAGCGCGGCGAGCGCGGCGAGCCCGCGGAGCAGCGCCAGCGACTGCGCGGACCGCTTGGCGAACCCGAAGCCGGGATCGACGGCGATCCGGGTGCGGGCGATCCCCGCCCGCTCGGCGGCGGCGACCTTTTCGGCGAGTTCGCGCGTCACCTCGGCGGGTACGTCCTCGTATGCCGCGAGGCTCTGCATGGTCGCGGGGTCGCCGCGCGCGTGCATCAGGATGACCGCGCAATCGCGGCGAGCCAGCAGCGGCGCCGCGGCGGGATCGTGGGTCAGGGCGGAGACGTCGTTGACGATGCCCGCTCCGGCGTCAAGCGCGGCGTTCATCGTCGCCGCGTGACGGGTATCGACCGAGACCAGGATGCCGGCGCGGGCGAGAGCGCCGATCGCCGGGAGGATCCGCCTTTGCTCCTCCTCGGCTGATACCGGCTCCGCGCCCGGGCGCGTGCTCTCGCCGCCGATATCGACGATGTCGGCGCCCGCGTCGCGCATCGCCAGCCCCGCCGCCACCGCCGCGGTGCCATCGGAATAGGAGCCGCCGTCGCTGAAGCTATCGGGCGTGACGTTGAGGATGCCCATGATCCTCGGGCGGTCGAGCGAGAGGCCCGCCCAATGGACGACGGTGGGTGCGAGAGGAGTAGTGCGCGCCCGATCAGTCAGCCGAGCGCCCCGCTTCATCCAGCACTGCGGTCAACTGCCGCGTTACCTCGTCGATGTCGGCCATGCCGTCGACGGTATGAAACCGCCCCTGGGCCTGGTAGTGCGGCAGGATCGGGGTGGTCTGGCGATGGTAGACCTCCAGCCGGTCGGCGACGGTCTCGCGCCGGTCATCGGCGCGGTGGACGAATTCGGTGGACCCGCAGACGTCGCAGACCCCCGGCGTCCGAGGCTGCTTGAAGCGCTCGTGATAGCCCTCGCCGCACCCGGCGCAGGTGAAGCGCCCCGCGATACGATCGACCAGCGCCGCGTCATCGACGCTCAGTTCGATCACTGCGTCGAGACGCAGGTGCTTCTCGGCCAATAGGCGGTCGAGCGCCTCGGCCTGCTTCTCGGTGCGCGGGAACCCGTCAAGGATGAAGCCGCGCGCGCAGTCCTTGCGCCCGATCCGCTCACCCAGCATCCGGATGATGATGTCGTCGGACACCAGCGCGCCGGACTCCATTACGGCCCGCGCCTCGCGCCCGATCGGGCTGCCGGCCGCCACCTCGGCGCGTAGCATGTCGCCGGTGCTGATCTGCGCGAGGCCGTAACGCTCTTGCAGCCGCTTGGCCTGGGTCCCCTTCCCCGCTCCGGGTGGACCGAGAAGGAGCAGGATCATCGTCGATTCCTGACCTTCGATTTCCGGATCAACCCCTCGTATTGATGCGCCAGCAAGTGCGACTGAACCTGGGTCACGGTGTCCATCGTCACCGAGACCACGATCAGGATCGACGTACCGCCGAAGTAGAACGGCAATCCGTAGTTGGTGATCAACAGCTCCGGCAGCAGACAGACGGCGGTCAGATAGAAGCCGCCCACCGTGGTCAGCCGTGTCAGCACGTAGTCGAAGTAGTCCGCCGTGGCCTTGCCCGGCCTGATGCCAGGCACGAAGCCGCCGTATTTCTTGAGGTTGTCCGCCGTCTCCTCCGGGTTGAACACGACGGCGGTGTAGAAATACGAAAAGAAGATGATCAGGAACGCATAGAGCACGATGTAGCCCGGCGTGCCGTGGCCGAGTTGGGCGGCAAGGTAGGCGAGCCAGCCGGTGCCTCCGCCGGAGAACCCCGCGATGGTCGCCGGGATCAGCAACAGGGAGCTGGCGAAGATCGGCGGGATCACGCCCGAGGTGTTGATCTTCAGCGGCATATGCGTGGAATCGCCGCCGAACATCCGGTTGCCGACCTGGCGTTTGGGATATTGCACGGCGACCCGGCGATAGGCCCGCTCCACGAAGACGATGATCCCGATGGTCACGAAGGCGATCACGAAGAAGCCGACGATGAAGGTCGGCGACAGCGCCCCGGTGGCGCCGAGTTGGAGCAGGGAGGCCATGGCGTTCGGCAGATTGGCGACAATGCCGGCCATGATGATGAGGCTAGTGCCGTTGCCGACGCCGCGAGCGGTGATCTGCTCGCCCACCCACATCAGGAACATCGTCCCGCCGACCAGCGTGACCACCGAGGTGAACAGGAACATCGGCCCGGGCGAGATGACGGCGGGTCCGAAAGTGCCGCGCATCGATTCGAGGCCGACCGAGATCCCGTAGGACTGGAACAGCGCGATCACCACCGTCAGGTAGCGCGAATATTGGTTCAGCTTCACCCGCCCCTGCTCGCCCTCTTTCTTCAGGGCCTCCAGCGAGGGCATCGCCGCCGTCATCAGCTGCATGATGATGCTGGCGCTGATGTACGGCATGATGTTGAGCGCGAACACCGTCATCCGCCCGAGCGCGCCGCCGGTGAACATGTTGAACATGCCGAGAATGCCGCCGCCATGCTGCTGGAGCATTTCGGTCATCACCGAGGCATCGACGCCGGGGACCGGGATGTAGGACCCGACCCGGTAGATGATCAGCGCGCCGAGGGTGAACCAGATGCGCTTCTTGAGCTCGGTAGCCTTCGACAGAACGCCGAGGCTTAGATTGGAGGCAAGCTGTTCGGCCGCGGAGGCCATGGGCAGTCATCCTCAGAAACGCGCGCGCCCTTCTAGGCGAGGGGACGCTCGGCCGGCAAGGTCGCCCGGCGGCCCCTAGAAGTGGAGTGCCCGCCCATAGGCGTCCAGGACCGCCTCGTGCATTGTCTCCGATATCGTGGGGTGGGGGAACACGGTGCGGATCAGCTCCGCCTCCGTCGTTTCGAGGGTGCGGGCGATGACGTAGCCCTGGATCATCTCGGTCACCTCGGCGCCGACCATATGGGCGCCCAGCAATTCCCCGGTCTTGGCGTCGAACACGGTCTTCACCATGCCTTCGGGCTCGCCCATCGCGATCGCCTTGCCGTTGGCGATGAGGGGGAAGTGCCCGACCCGGACCTCCCGCCCGTTTTCGCGGGCGCGCGCCTCGGTCAGCCCGACCGAGGCGACCTGGGGGCGGCAGTAGGTGCAACCGGGGATATTGGCGAGATCGGTCGGATGCACGTCGGGCAGGCCAGCGATGGCCTCGACGCAAACCACCCCCTCGTGGCTGGCCTTGTGGGCGAGCCAGGGCGGGCCCACGAGGTCGCCGATCGCATAGACGCCTGGCTCGCCGGTGCGGCCGAGACCGTCGGCGAGGACGTGCGTGCGTTCCACCTTCACCCCGGTGCCTTCCAGTCCGATGCCCTCGACGTTGCCGACGATGCCGACGGCGGAGATGACCCGATCGACCGTCAGCTCCCGCGTCTTGCCGCCGCCCTCGATCGTCGCGGTGACGGTGTCGGCGGCCTTGCGGACGTTCTTCACCGTGGCGCCAGTGACGATCTTCATCCCCTGGCGCTCGAACGCCTTATGGGCGAAGGCGCTGATCTCCTCGTCCTCGACGGGCAGGATGCGGTCGAGCATCTCCACCACCGTTACCTCGGAGCCCATGTTGAGGAAGAAGCTGGCGAACTCGATGCCGATGGCGCCGGAGCCGACCACCAGGAGGCGCTTCGGCAGCGCGGGCGGCACCATCGCCTCGCGATAGGACCAGATCAGCTTGCCGTCGGCCTCGAGGCCGGGGAGCTGGCGGGCGCGGGCGCCGGTCGCCAGGATGATGTGCGGCGACTTCAGAGTGGCGACGGGCTTGCCGTCCTTGGTAACTGCCAGCGTCTGCTTGCCGGCAAGCCTTCCCTCTCCATCGAACACCGTCACCTTGTTCTTGCGCATCAGATGCGCGACGCCCGAGGAAAGCTGCTTGGCCACGGCGCGCGAGCGCTTCACCACCTTGGCAAGGTCGAAGCGCGGATTGTCGGCGGCGAAGCCGTACTCGCCCAGATTGTGCAACAGGTGGTTGATCTCGGAGGTCCGCAGCAGCGCCTTGGTCGGGATGCAGCCCCAGTTGAGGCAGATGCCGCCGAGGTTCTCCCGCTCGACCACGGCGGCTTTCATGCCGAGCTGGGCGGCGCGGATGGCGGCGACATAGCCGCCGGGGCCGCCGCCGAGGATGACGACGTCGAAGGTCTGGTCGGGCAATGGCTGGTCCTTGATCGGATCGTCGTGACTATCGGCCGTTATTCAGCGGCGCCCTGCTTCGCGCCGAGCCCGGCTCCGGCGAGGAACTGACGGACGTACAGCAACTCGACGCCTATGACGCGGCCATCGCGATCGTAGTCGAGTACGATTCCGGGTGCGACCTCCTGGCTATCGGAATACTCGGCGCCTTCAGGAGCGAAGTAGATGCCGATGGCATCCGCCTGGGGGTCGTAACTCGCCTCCGCCTTCGTGGTCATCGCCTCGCTCCTCGGTCGAAGAAAGCGCTCAAAACAAGCACATCGGGGCCTTCTTGGCGATGTGCAACCCGCAGTATCCGGTTGCCGCGCACGGCGATCGCCTTGAAGGATCGGGTCACGCCGGGCTGTCGCGGATCGGGTTGCGTCCAGTCAGGCGCTCTTATCGCGGCTTCGATCCAGGCTCGATCCAAGCCGTACCTCCTGACCCGCTGTTCAGCGTGGACGGTCAGCCTGATTTTCAAAGCATCAGGCCGAGCGGGTCCTCGATGATTCCCTTGAATGCCCCGAGCCATTCGGCGGCGAGTGCGCCGTCCACCGCGCGGTGATCGACCGAGAGCGTGCAGGTCATCATGGTGGCGACGGCGAGCTGGCCGTCCTTGACCACCGCGCGCTGCTGGCCGGCGGCGACGGCGATGATGGCAGCCTGCGGCGGGTTGATCACGGCGGCGAACTCGGAGACGCCGTACATGCCCATGTTGGAGATCGAGAAGCCACCGCCCTGGAACTCCTCGGGCTTCAGCTTGCCGGCCTTGGCGCGCTCGATCAGCCCCTTCATCTCGTTGCTGAGTGCGGCGAGACCCTTCTGGTCGGCCTTGCGGATGATCGGGGTGATCAGCCCGTCGGGGATCGACACGGCGACGCTGATATCGACGTCGTCGTAGAGGATGATCGCCTCGTCGGTGAAGCTCGCGTTCACCGTCGGGACGCGGCGCAGGGCGATCGCGGCGGCCTTGATGACGAGGTCGTTGACCGACAGCCGGAAGGCGCCGGGGCCGTCCTTCGGCGAGCGCGCGTTGAGGTCGCTCCGCAGTTTCAGCAGCGCGTCGATCTCCATGTCCATCGAGACGTAGAAATGCGGGATGGTCTGCTTCGCTTCGGCGATGCGCCGCGCGATGACCTTGCGGATGCTGCTATTGGGCACCAGGCGGTGGGGGGCGGCGATGTTCGGCGCTGGGGTCGGTGCGCGTGCGGCGGGTGATGCGGGAGCAGCCGGTGCGGGAGCCTTGCCGTGCAGCGCCGCCTCGATGTCGGCCTTCACGATGCGCCCGTTGGGGCCGCTGCCGGTCAGGCCGCGCAGCTCGATGCCGCCTTGGAGAGCCATTCGTCGTGCGAGCGGGGAGACGAACTGACGTGCCTCGGCGTCATGGCCGTTGCCGCGCACCTGCGG
>JBAWFF010000309.1:0-1634 GCA_049591635.1 Acetobacteraceae bacterium | reverse complement strand
GCGATGTCGGTGTCCGGCTCGCCGCCGACCTTGAGCTGGAACTTGCGGTAGCCCTCGGCGCGATAGAGGGCGACCTTTTCAGCCATGCGCTCCGGTTCGTCCTGGGAGATGGCGCGGTAGAGCTCGACGGACTCGCCGTCGCGCCCGCCCAGCAAGGTCGCGACCGGCAGACCGGATGCCTGGCCCAGCAAGTCCCAACACGCGATGTCGATCGCGGACTTCACGTAGGGATGGCCCTTGAGGCGCTGTTCCATGAGCCGGTTGAGTGGGGCGATCGCCAGCGGATCCTCGCCCAGGAGGTGCGGGAAAAGCTCGGCGAGCCCGGCGCGGACGCCGCCGGCATAGGACGGCAGATAGGAAGGGCCGAGCGGGCAGACCTCGCCATGTCCCGCCAGTCCCGCGTCCGTCTCGATGCGGACCACGGTGCTGTCGAACACCGAGACCGACTTGCCGCCGGACCAGTTGTAGCTGCCTTCGCGGAGCGGGAGATCGACCTGATAGGCGAGCAGCCGGGTGATCTTCATGCAACCGTCCGGTTTGACCGTCTCGATGATAGTTCCTACGGTCCGAGGCGCCAAAAGACGCCATTCCGGGAGGCGAAAACATGTCCAAACAAGCCGCATTATGGGCCGCGTTCGCGATCGCGGTGGGCCTCGCCACGCCCGCGACGAGTGCGCGGGCGGCCGATCTGCAAGTCGGCATCATGGTGCCCACCACCGGGTCTGAAGCGACCTACGGCCGCGACATGGAGAACGCGATCAAGCTGGCGGCCGGGCAGATCAATGCCAAGGGCGGCGTTCTCGGCATGAAGATCGCGACCAACACCCAGGATTCAGCGTGCGACCCGCAGCAAGCGGTGAACGCGGCGAGCAAGCTGGTCTCCCAGGGCGTCACCGCGGTGGTCGGCGGCTATTGCTCGGGCGCCACCTTGCCGACGCTGAAAATCTACGGCGACGCCGGCGTGCCGCTCATCATTCCGGCCGCCAACTCGACCAAGCTGATCGGCGGCGGGTCGGGCAACGTGTTCATGATCAACAGCACGGGCAACGACCAGGTCATCACCGCCGTCGGGTTCTTCAAATCCAAGGACATCAAGACGATCGCGATCGTCAACGAGGGCGACGCCTATTCGCAGGATCTCGCCAGCCTGACACGCGACCAATGGACCAAGGACGGCAACAAGGTCGTCGCCTACGAGGTCATCAACAAGGGCGAGCAGGACTATTCCGCGCTGGTCACCCGTATCCGGCAGGCGCGTCCTGACGCGGTGTTCTGGACGGCGTACTACGCCGACGGCGCGCTGCTGATCAAGCAGCTCCGCCAGGGCGGCTACAAGGGGCTGATCGCACTTGGCGACGGCAACAACTCGCCGAAGCTATTCGAGATCGCCGGCGCGGCGGCGGACGGCGTCTACTGCTTCTCCAACCCGACGGTCGAGTATTTGCCGGGCGCGCACGCCTTCGCGGAGGCGTACAAGAAGCAGTTCAACCAGGCCCCCGGTCCGTACTCGGCGCTGTCCTATGACGGGATGAACCTGCTCGCCGACGCGATCACCCGGGCCGGATCGACCGACAAGCCGAAGATCATCGCCGCGCTGAAGGCGACCAAGGATTTCCAGGGCATCTCCGGGCCAG
>JBAWFF010000308.1:0-7983 GCA_049591635.1 Acetobacteraceae bacterium | reverse complement strand
GGCTGCTGGAGCGCCCGGTCTATCGCACGCATATCGCGCGAGAGATCGTTTGATTCGCGTCCTCAAGGGCGGCGTTTCGGCTGAAGCGGCGACGGAAGCGGATCGGCAGGTACGCACGACGGTCGAGGCGATCCTCGCCGACGTCGGCGCCCGCGGCGAGGCGGCGGTACGCGATCTGTCGTCGCGCTTCGACAAGTGGGAACCGGCCGCGTTCCGCCTGTCGCGCGCCGAGATCGACGCCCTGATCGCCTCGCTGCCGGAGCAGGTCGTGAGCGACATTCGCTTCGCCCAAACGCAAGTGCGCCGCTTCGCCGAAGCGCAACGCGCGGCGTTGCGCGATATCGAGGTCGAGACGCTGCCGGGGGTGCGGCTGGGACACAAGAACATCCCGGTCAACAGCGTCGGCTGCTATGTCCCCGGCGGGCGCTACCCGATGGTCGCCTCGGCGCATATGAGCGTGCTGACCGCGAAAGTCGCCGGGGTGAAACGCATCGTCGCCTGCACCCCGCCGCTGAACGGGGCGCCGCCGGCGGCGACGGTCGCCGCGATGGCGCTCGGCGGGGCCGACGAGATCTGCATTCTCGGCGGCGTGCAGGCGATCGCCGCGATGGGGCTGGGGATCGCCTCGATCGCGCCGGTCGATATGCTGGTCGGGCCGGGCAACGCCTACGTCGCCGAAGCCAAGCGCCAGTTGTTCGGCCGCGTCGGCATCGATTTGCTCGCCGGGCCGACCGAGACGCTCATCATCGCCGACGACACGGCGGACGTGGAGATATGCGCGACCGACCTGCTGGGCCAGGCCGAGCACGGCCCGACGTCGCCCGCGATCCTGCTGACCACGTCGGCAAGCATCGCCGACGGGATCGCTGCCGAGATCGCGCGCCAACTGAGCGTGCTGCCGACCGCCGACGTCGCCTCGGTCGCATGGCGCGACCACGGGCAGGTGATCCTGTGCGACACCGACGAGGAGATGCTGAGCGAAGCCGACCGCATCGCGTCGGAGCACGTGCAGGTGATGACGAAGGAGCCGCGCTGGTTCCTGGACCGCATGACCAATTACGGCGCGCTGTTCCTCGGCAAGGAGACCAACGTCGCGTATGGCGACAAGGTGATCGGCACCAACCACACGCTGCCGACCAAGCGCGCGGCGCGCTACACGGGCGGGCTGTGGGTCGGCAAGTTCCTCAAGACCGTCACCTATCAGGAGGTCAGCGCCGAAGCATCGGCGATGATCGGGGAGTACTGCTCGCGCCTGTGCGCGATCGAGAACTTCGCCGCGCACAAGGAGCAGGCCGATCTTCGGGTGCGCCGCTATGGCGGGCGAAACGCGGGCTGACCCGCGAGCGGATCAAGCCGCTGGCCCGTGTCGGCATCGAACACATGCAGGTGGGCCGTGAACCAGCGCCTACCATCCTAGCGGTTCCACCAGTCCCACCGTGAGGTTGAAGCCGCCGCGCCGGCTAGCAGACACCCCGGGCGGATGCCGACGATCAGGCGCCGACCATCCGGGGTCGCTCCGCTGGTTTTCCAGGCCCGCGCGACATCGGCGCTGGAGTCCGCCAACGATCGAACATCAAGCGTCAGGGTCGCCATGCGTGGCCGGCCAGAAGATCAAGCTACCATGCCGAATGATAGTTAGTCGAATCGAATTCGATTCTCGCCCACGTCAAACATAGCTGCTTTTGCGTCATAATGCCACTCCTTCAGTTGGAGGATGTCTTCGACGCTCATTTCCTCTAGGTCGCCCTTTATTGTATTCGCTAAGTTTCCAATAGCGTTGCTTACGTGAGAAATAGACACATCAATCAGCATCATAAGTCGGTCCATCTCTGTGTCTACGAACGAGCTACCTACGATGATACACTTGAAGTCTTTATCGACATTCCCATCAATTATCTGAATAACGGCATTAGATTGATATATATTATTGGCATCGTGTACGATGTGTTTATTTCTGATATTTTGAAGTCTCCGGAAGGCGATCATCGCCACCTCGTTGTTCTTGAATACCTTCTTGGGGTTTAGAGTTCTCCTGGACTCAGAATCTCCAAAACAAGCAAAGAACTTCGTTAGTACTGCAATCCATAGAGCGGTGTACATGTCGGACGGTTTTCCTCTAAGAATGGCAATATTCTCGATAAGAATCCGATTGCAAAACTCAAGGTCAAACAAATTCAAACGCATGTCATTGTATTGCCTTACCGCCTGACCCTTAAGAGCACGTGTTTTCACGCTGGGCTTACCCATCGGACTTGGTTCCATGAGGATGATTACTCTTTAGCTCACAAGAGCCGAGTCGCCCGCCTGTCTCGGCATCGAACACATGCAGGTGCGCCGGATCAAGACGCACCGACAGGATCGTATCGGCGGGAGGCGGCCCCGGCAGCTTGACCACGATCAGATCGCGCTCCGGCGCTGTCCGCCCATGAACCAGCGTCTCCGATCCCAATGGCTCGACCAGTTCCACATTGAGGTCGAATCCGCCCGCGCCGGCCAGCAAGTGCTCCGGGCGGATGCCGACGATCAGGGGCCGACCATCCGGGCCGGGGCGCTTTCCGTCGGGAAACGCGATCAGCGGGCCATCCTCGATCGCCGCCGCGCCGCCGTCGCGCGCCAGACGGGCGGGCAAGAGGTTCATGGCCGGCGCGCCGATGAAGCCGGCGACGAACAGGTCGGCGGGCCTCTCAAACACCTCCATCGGCGTCGCGAGCTGCGCCGGGCGGCCCTGGTTCATCACCAGCAGCCGATCGCCCAAGGTCATCGCCTCGGTCTGGTCATGGGTGACGTAGAGGCTCGTCACCCCCAGCCGGCGCTGCAACCGCCTGATCTCGGCGCGCATCTGCACGCGCAGCTTGGCGTCCAGGTTCGACAGCGGCTCGTCGAACAGGAACAGCGCCGGCTCGCGCACGATCGCCCGCCCCATCGCCACGCGCTGGCGCTGCCCGCCCGACAATTGGCGCGGCTTGCGCGCGAGCAGCGCCTCGATGCCCAGCAGCGCCCCCGTCTGTTCCACCCGCCGGCGTATCTCGTCACGCGACAGGCCGCGGATGCGCAGGCCGTACGCCATGTTGTCGAACACCGTCATGTGCGGATAGAGCGCGTAGTTCTGAAATACCATCGCGATGTCGCGCTGCGCCGGATCGAGGATGGTGATGTCGCGCCCGTCGAGCACGATCCGCCCGGCGCTCGGCCGCTCCAGCCCCGCGACGAGGCGCAGCAAGGTCGACTTCCCGCACCCCGAGGCGCCGACGATCACCAGCATCTCGCCGCTTTCCATCGTCAGATCGATGCCGTGGAGCACCGCGGTCGCCCCGAAGCTCTTGCGGAGTCCGTGCAGCTCCAGCGTCGCCATCGCTACTTCTCGCCCTCGGTCAGCCCGGCGACGAACCAGCGTTGCATCAGCACCACGACCAGCACGGGCGGCAGCAGCGCCAGAACCGACGCGGCCATGACGCCGGCCCAGTCGGTCTCCGCCTCCACGCCGATCATCTGCACGATGCCGATGACGACGGGATCGAGCCTGGGGTTGGTGGCGACCAGCAGCGGCCAGAGGTACTGGTTCCAGCCGTAGACGAACAGGATCACGAACAGCGCGGCGAGGTTGGCCGCCGAGACCGGGATCAGGATGTCGCGCAGGAAGCGCAACGGGCCCGCGCCGTCCATGCGCGCCGCCTCCACCAATTCGTCGGGGATGGCGGCGAATACCTGGCGGAACAGCAGCGTGGCGGTGGCCGAGGCGATCAGCGGCACGGTCAGGCCGGTGAACGTGTTGATGAGCCCGAAGCGCGCCATCACCGCGTAGGTCGGGATGATCCGCACCTCGACGGGCAGCATCAGGGTGATGAAGATCGCCCAGAAGGCGGTGCGGCGGAATGGGAAGCGGAAGAACACCACGGCGAAGGCCGACAGCAGCGAGACGACGATCTTGCCGGCCGCGATCACCAGCGCCATGCCCGCCGAGATCAGCAGCATGTGCCAGACGGGCGAGGCGCCCATGCTGCCATGCACCAGCACATGCGCGTAGGTCGCCACGCCGTCCGGGCCGGGCAGCAGCGACAGGTCGCCGCGCCTGATGGCGTCCGAATCCTGCGTCGAGCCGGCGAGCGCCAACCACAGCGGGAACGCGAACAGCAACACGCCGAGCGAGAGGATGCCGTGCGCGAGCCAATCGGGGCGTTCCCGCGCGACGACGATGTCGTCGGCCGTGAGGGTGGTCGCGCTCATGCCGGATTCCGCCGGCCGAGGAAGCGGAATTGGACGGCCGTCAGCGCGATGACGCCCGCCATCAGCAGGACCGACTGCGCCGCCGACGAGCCGAGATCGAGGTTCACCACGCCGTCGCGGTACACCTTCACCACCAGCGTCTGCGTCGCCTGTCCCGGCCCGCCCTGGGTCACCGCCCAGATCGTGGCGAACGTGTCGAACGCCGCGTAGGTGAGGTTGACGACCAGCAGGAAGAACGTGACCGGCATCAGCAGTGGCAAGGTGATGGTGCGAAAGCGTCGCCAGCCGCGCGCCCCGTCCATGCGCGCCGCCTCGATGACGGAGCGGGGGATCGATTGCAGGCCGGCGAGGAAGAAGATGAAATTGTAGCTGACCTGTTTCCAGGCGCTGGCGACGATCATCAGCAGCATCGCCTGCCCGCCGTTGACCGCGTAGTTCCAGTTGAGGCCATGCGCGTTCAGGAACCGCCCGACCAGCCCGATCTGCGGGTCCAGCATGAACACCCAGAGCAGCGCCGACACCGCCGGGGCGACCGCGTACGGCCAGATCAGCAGGGTCCGGTAGATCGAACGCCCGCGGATCTCCCGATCGGCGAACACCGCGAGGGTCAGCGCGACCGTGATCGAGGCGGCGGCGACCGCGGCACAGAACCAGACGGTGCGAACGACGGTGGCGAGGTAGCGGGGATCGGAGAGCAGGTCGACGAAATTGGCGAGGCCGATGAAGACGGAGCCTTGGCCGAACGGGTCCTGGGTGGTGAGGCTGGACCACATCGCCGCGCCCGCCGGCCAGTAGAAGAAGATGGCGGAGATGACGAGCTGCGGGAGGACGAGGAGGGCTGGGAGCAGGCGGCCCTCGAAGAGGGTGCGGCGTTCCATCAGCCGGGCGGCCGACCCTCACCCGCCGCGAAGACGCGGCGGGTGAGGGTGCTGCGCGGCGACATGCTACGTCTTCATCGACCGCTGGAACTGCCGCAGCACCGCATTCCCGCGCTCCACCGCGTTGTCCATCGCCTGCTTGCCGTCCTGCTGGCCCTGGATCGCCTTCTCGAACTCCTCGTAGATGATGTTGCGGATCTCCGGCAGCCGGCCGAGCCGGATGCCGCGTGAGTTCGGCGTCACCTCGCCGCGCTGCAATTGCTGGATCGGCAGTTCGGAGCCCGGATTCTTGGTGAAGAATCCCTGCGCCTGCATCAGCTCCTTGCCGGGCACCGTCACCGGCACGTAGCCGGTCGCCTCGGCCCAGCCGGCGACGTTCTCGGGCTTGGCGAGGAACGCGAGGAACTGCCCGGTTGCCTTGTAGTCGGCCTCGGTGCGGTTGGGCGCGGTCATCGCCCAGATGCTGGCGCCGCCGATGATGGAGTTGATCGGGCTCTTGATGATGTCGGGGTCGTACGGCAGCAGCGCCGGCGCCCAGTCGAACTTGGCGCTTTTCACCAGATCGCCGCGCTCGCCCGAGGAGTTGAACTGGATCGCCGACTTGCCGGCGAGGAAGATCGGATCGGGCACGTTGTCGCGGCCGGTGTATTTGAACGTGCCCTCCTTCGCCATGTCGAGCAGGCGCTGGATATGGGTGACCTGCGGCTTGGCGTTGATCTCCAGCACCGCGTCCAGCCCGTCGAACCCGTTGCCCTGGCTCGCGAACGGGACATTGTGGATGGCGCTGAACTGCTCCAGCTGAATCCAGGAGAACCATGACGTGGTGACGGGTATCTCGGCGGCGTTCTTCGCCTTGATGGCACGCCCGGCGGTCACGACGTCCTGCCACGTCACCGGCGGCTTGTCGGGATCGAGGCCGGCCTTCTTGAACGCGTCCTTGCTGTACCACATGATCGCCGTGGACGAGTTGAACGGCATCGAGGCCATCCCGCCGTTCGAGAGCGCGTAGTAGCCGCGCACTGCGGGAATGAACACCTTGGGGTCGATCGGCGCGCCCATTGCGATCAGGTCGGCGACCGTCTTCACCGCCTTGCCGGCGGCGATCATGGTCTCCGTCCCGACCTCGAATATCTGCACGAGGTTGGGCGCCTGCCCGGCCCGGAACGCGGCGATGGTCGCCGTCATCAGGTCGGCGTAGCCGCCCTTGTAGATGGCGGTTAGCGTGACGTCGTTCTGGCTGGCGTTGAAGCCGTTGGCGAGCTTCGCCACCTGCTCGCCCAGCACGCCGGTCATGGCGTGCCAGAAGACGACATTGGTCTTCGCCCCCTGGGCGCGGGCGGGGCGGATCAGGGGCGCGGCCGCGAGAGCGGCGGTGCCGGCGAGCAGGGTGCGGCGTTTCATTGGACGTTTCCCTCGTTTCCGTTGGGTGCTTATCGCACGGCGGCGGCGCCCTGGTGAAGCAGCGACCGCCGCCCCGAGAGGAACTCCTCCACCGCGCCGGCCAGCTTGTCGCACTCGGCATCCCCGATCGGCAGGCTGAGGGTCATCATCCCGCGGCGGGCGAGCCAGATGCCCTGGGCGAGCATGTCGAAGAAGAACAGCTCCTTCAGCTTGGCGTCCCCCCGCGCCGCGTCGGAGGGCGAGCGGACGGGGCCGCGCATGGCGTGGAACGCCAGCATCGAGCCGATCCCGGTGAACTGGATCGGCGCATCGGCGGCCTCGCACAGCGCGTTCAACCGCATCCGCAACGCCTCGCCGCGTGCATTAAGCGCAATGCTCGCCGCTTGCGTGTACACCTCCGAAATGCCGGTGAGGCCCGCCGACATCGTCAGCACGTTGTTGTTGAACGTGCCGGCGTGCGGCAGGGCGTCGGGACGGCGCGGGTCGAACCTGTCGAGGATGTCGGCGCGGCCGCCGAAGGCGCCGAAGGACATGCCGCCGCCCACGTATTTGCCGAGCGTCGTCAAATCCGACGTCACGCCGCGCGCCCGCGCCAAGCCGTTCGGGGCGAGCCGCGAGGTCATCACTTCGTCGAAGATCAGAAGCGCGCCGACCCGGGTCGCCGCATCGCGCAGCGCACGCAGGAACGCGGGCTCGGCGGCGATGCAGCCGCCGCCGCCCATCATCGGTTCCAGGATGATCGCGGCGAGATGCTCGCCCTCGTGCTCGATCGTCGCGACAGCCCCCGCGGTGTCGTTGTAGGTGGCCTGGACGAAATCGAACGGCGCGTTGATCGGGCTGCCGCCGCCGGCGAAGGTGAAGACCGCGCCGTGATAGCCGCCCGTAAAGACCAGGATGCGCGACCGCCCGGTGAACGCGCGCGCCGTCACCAGCGCCATCAGATTGGCCTCGGTGCCGGAGTTGGTGAAGCGCACGCGCTCCAACCCGAAGCGGTCGCAGACGGCGCGGGCGAAGCGCGCCTCGATCAGATTGTGGGCGCCGTAGTTGATTCCCGCGCCCATCGCGCGATCGACCGCGGCGCGGATCGCCGGATGGGAGTGGCCGTAGATCCCGGCGGTGTATTCGCCCAGAAAATCGACGTACTCGGCGCCGTCCATGTCGCGCAGGCGGCAACCCTCGGCGTGGGCGACGGCGACGGGGAACGGGTCATAGTGCAGCACCGTGCGGGTGTTGCCACCGGGCATGACGGCGGTCGCCTCGACATGGCGGGCCAGGCTCTTGGGATTGCGGGCGATGTAGTCCTGCTTCACCTCGGCCAACGCGGCGTCGATATCGGCGTTTCGCAGCGACGTCTCGCTCATCATGTCCCCCAGATTGCCCGATCGCGGCGGCGAGCCTACACCGTGCCCGCCCGCTCGCAACCGGAAGGACGCCGCATGGACCTGAAGGACCACATCAGGGGCATCCCCGATTTTCCGAA
>JBAWFF010000307.1:0-13113 GCA_049591635.1 Acetobacteraceae bacterium | reverse complement strand
TGTCAGGCCTGCCTCCGCTGCCCTTCCTGGTGCAGGGCTTCGCCCCGCCGCGCCAGGCGGCCCGCCGGACCGCGTTCGCCCGGCTGCGCACCGCCGAACGGGCCGGGCTGCGCGCGACCCAGATCTGGCACGAGGCCCCGCATCGGCTCGCAGCGACCCTCGCCGATATGGAGGACATGTTCGGCGACCGTCCCGCCGCCGTGGCACGGGAACTGACCAAGCGGTTCGAGGAGGTTCGCCGCGCCCATCTCCCCGAACTCGCGCGCCACTACGCCGCCGAGGCCGCGCGTGGCGAGATCACCGTGGTGCTCGGCCCGGCGGCGGACGAGACGGCCGATGCCGGGGAGCTGGATGCGCGGCTGCGCGCCTCGCTCGTGGATCATAGCGTCAAGGATGCGGCGGCGATGGTCGCGGCCGCGACGGGCCTGCCGCGCAAGGTGGTCTACGCGCGCGCGCTGGAGATCGACGGCGAGCGAAGGGCAGTGGGCTAGAGTGGGCGTCGCCGCCGAACGCGCACGCGGCTGTCCGGTTCGGAAATACTTGCCATCCGACGTGCGAACGCGGGCCCCTTACCGTCATTGCCGGGCTTGATCCGGCAATCCAGCGGACTCGCGGTTTGCGTGGACTTCCGCTGGATGCCCGGATCAAGTCCGGGCATGATGATGATGGCGCAATGTACGACGGGAGTTCGAACCGGACAGCCGTGGAACAAGTCTGGCCATGACGTTCAAACCGACCTGCTACCCGCCGCGATAGACCGCGGCGAACGCGTCCACCATCGTCTCCCGCGTCGGCGGCTGGGGCAGCCCGGCGACCAACCGGTCCCACAGCCCCGTTTCGGTGCAGGCGCGGTGCATCGTGCTGGCCAGCGCGCGGGCGTCGCCCATCGGGAACAGCAATCCTCCCACCTCATGCTGGACGCGCTCGGCCATGCCGCCGACATCGGAGGCGATCACCGGGCGGCGGAACATCCATGCCTCGGAGATGACGAGGCCGAACACCTCCCACCACACCGATGGCACCACGCACCAGTCGATACGCGCCATCAGCCGAGGCAGACGGTCCACCTGGTAAGGGCCGCTGAAGACGATGTTGCGCTGCTCCAGGGGCAGCGCTTCCTCGGCGGCACGGAAACCCTCGAACTCGGCGCGCCCGGCCTCGGAGGCATAGCGTAGATTGTCGCCGTTTATCTCGACGACGAAATCGGTGAAGCCCTGCGCGCGCAGCAGGCCGGCGGCGCGCAGCAGGACGGCGACGCCCTTGCCGTCCACCAACTGGCCGAAGAAGCCGAAGCGGTTGCGCCGCTCGCGCGGCTCCTCGGCGACCGGCCCCGCGCTGTAGTTCCGCTGGCCGTTCGAGACATGCCGTATGCGTTCGGGCGGAAGGCCCCAATCGGCATAGGTCTTGATCATGAAGCGGCTCGGCACGGTGAACACGTCGACGGCGTTAAGGTGCTCGCGGAACCATTGCTTGCGGACGAAGAACGTTTCCGGCGCGTGCTCGGGAAAGCATTGATGGCAACGCACGGCCGAGGCGTACGCGCACAGCGAACGGTCGGTGGAGCGGACCATCTGACCATAGGCGTGACAGATCGACAGGAACTCGTGGAAGGTGAACACGATTCGGCAATCCGGCAAGACCCGGCGCGTCAAGGTCAGCAGATCGACGCCCAGGTTCATGAAATGATGGAAGTGGACAACGTCCGGCCGGGTCAGCGACAGGAATTCGGCGAACGCTGCCACCATCCGCGGGTCGGTCGTCTTGTGCCAGAAGAAATCATAGTCGCGTCCCAGGAACAGGTACTCGTCGGGACGGCCATCGAAGCCGGTGATGCGCGCGCCCGAGCGGTATAGCGCCGGGTCGCTGTTGTCGATCGCGGCCAGCAGCACCGGATCGAAGTCGGGGCTTTCCTTCAAGCCCTCGAACAGTTCGTAGCAGACCTGTTGAGCGCCGCCGCGCACCAGTTCGGGATGATGCACGCTTATCAGCAGCACGCGCGGATTGTTCATGCGGGGGTCGGCACGGAAACGATCTCGATCGCGCTCATGTCTTCCGCATCCCGCTGGGTCGCGGCGGAGGGTGGAGGAGGAACGCCGGCGAGCAGGTCGCGCCGTGGCGCCGGACCGCATAGGTCGGTGCCGATCAGCTCGGCCCAGCGGCGCGAGAACAGCCACCGGTTGACAATGTTCGCCCCCTCATGCACCGCCTGCCGTACCGAGCCGCGACCCTCCAAATGCCAGAGCCGCACGTCCTGCACCCAGGCCGGCACGCCGGCGGCTAGGCTTCGCAGGCAAAAATCGGCGTCCTCGTAATGGCCCAGCACATAGTCCTCGGAGAAGCCGCCCAACCGCTCGAACCAGTCGCGCTCCACCGACAGGAACGCGCCGGAGACGGCGGGGACCGGGCGCGGGCGGAGGTAGGCTTCGGCGTCGGGCGGGGCGCCCTTCCCGTAGTGCTCGACGCGGGCGAATCGACGGGTCTCGAGGCGGTCGCCGCGAATCGCGAGGCCGGTGTCCAATTCCAGATACATGCCGCCATGCATCAGCGAGCCGTCGTCGTAGAACAGCGTCGCGCCAAATAATCTGCTGCCCGGCCCACCGGCCTCGACGATGCCGGTATGGCGCGCGGCCCAGGCCGGGTCCTTCGGAAACACGTCGGGGTTGACGCAAAGGATGCGCCGGCCCCGGGCGAGGCGCGCGGCGGCGTTGTTGGCGGCGGCGAAGCCGGCATTGGCCGGCAGCCCGACGACGGTCTGGCCGAGCCCGTAGATCAGCGCACTGGCGCGCGCCTCCTTCAAGAGCCGCTCCAGCAGTTCTGGGCTATTGCAGATGTAGATGAACTCGTAGTCCTCGATGCCGGGCTTGCGCGTGAACAGGGCATTCTGGATGGCCAGGTACTCCGGCCTGCCGTACAGGCAGATGATGATGGAGCCCTTGCAGTTCCGCGTGGGCGATCCGAAGCGCTCGACGAACGGCGCGGCCGTGATCTGCTCGGTGATGGCGCGATTTAGCGAGACGATCTGCTCGCCGGCCATCGCATCGAGCGCCAGCATGGCCGGAACCTGCGAGCCGCCGGACGCCGCCGCCGTCACATAGCCCAGGACGATCTCCCGCAATTCGGCCCAGGTGACCACGCGGATCGGGGCCGTCTTGGCCGCCGGCTGCGCGGACTCCCACTCCAGCACGCAGCGGCAATCGGCCGAGACCGCCAAGGGCGAGCCGGCGTTGAGCAGGGCGAAAAACCCGAGAGCGCCGCGCTCGGTGCGCCCAAGCGAGGCCTCGACGTCCGCGCGGGAGGTCCTCGACAGCGCCTCGGACTGGAGGCGAACGACCCAGCCTCGGCCTTCCACGCGCAGTGCGGCCAACCGCGTCCTGCTGTCGTCGAACCAGCCGGTGATGAACAATCGCCCGCTCTCGGAAAGCAGGACCGTCTCGATCGCGTGCCGCGGCGCCGCCGCCGGTCCGCCCTCGAGGCCCGCCGACGCGCCGAGCCGCACCTCGGTCCAACCGTCTCGCCGACCAACAAAGTGGCGCCCCTCGGCGCGGCCATAACGCAGGTAGTGTTCGAGCCCCGATCGTCGCTTCCCGCTGGATACCGCGGCCGCGATGTCCGGATACAGCTTCAGATACGCTGCTTCATCGAAATCCGGATCGAAGTCGGGCGGGAGGTCCGCAGGCTCTGTCATTCGCTTCGCCACTTAGCCGAACGGCGGCGGCGCCACAACGGAAACGGTTGCGCCGGACTGGGAGGCCCGAAGGCGCCATTCTTGCAAGCCCGGCGGGCCGGGCGATAAGAACGGTCATGGACGAGATCGCGACCGAGGCCGCGCCGCGCTACGATTTCCGTGCCGCCGAGCCGCGCTGGCAGGCGGAATGGGCGGCACGCGGCTGCTTCGCCGTCGCCGACCGGGCGGACGGCGACACGCGGCCCAAGTATTACGTCCTTGAGATGTTTCCCTACCCCAGCGGCAAGATCCACATGGGGCACGTGCGGAACTACACGCTTGGCGATGTGATCGCCCGCTATAAACGGGCGCGTGGCCATACTGTGTTGCACCCCATGGGCTGGGACGCGTTCGGGCTGCCGGCGGAGAACGCGGCGCGAGAGCGGGGCGTGCATCCGGCCCGCTGGACGGCGGAGAACATCGCCGCGATGCGCGCCGAGTTGCAGCGCATGGGCCTCTCCCTCGATTGGTCGCGCGAGATCGCCACCTGCGACCCGTCCTATTACGGCCACCAGCAGAAGCTGTTCCTTGATTTCCTGCGCGCCGGGCTGGCGGAGCGCAAGGAGAGCTGGGTCAACTGGGACCCGGTGGACCGGACCGTTCTGGCCAACGAGCAGGTGATCGACGGGCGCGGCTGGCGCTCGGGGGCGCCGGTCGAGAAGAAGCAGCTCAGCCAATGGTTCCTGCGGATCACGAAATACGCGCCTGAATTGCTCGCCGCGCTCGACGGCCTCGACCGCTGGCCGGAGCGCGTCCGGGTGATGCAGGCCCGCTGGATCGGACGCAGCGAGGGCGCGCGGCTGCGCTTCGGGCTGGCCGCGCCGGAGGCCGGGATCGGCGATGTGGAGGTCTACACGACCCGCCCGGACACGCTGTTCGGCATGTCGTTCCTGGCGCTGGCGCCCGAGCATCCCTTGGCCGCCGCCGTCGGCACCCGCGACGAGAAGGCCGCGTCGTTCATCGCCGCGTGCCGGAGCATGGGCACCAGCGAGGCGGTGATCGAAGCGGCGGAGAAGCAGGGCTACGACACCGGACTCCGGGTGCGCCATCCATTCCTGAAGGACGCGACGTTCCCGGTCTGGATCGCCAACTTCGTGCTGATGGAATACGGCACTGGCGCCATCTTCGGCTGCCCCGCGCACGACCAGCGCGACATTGAGTTCGCCCGCAAATACGGCCTCGATGTCATGCCCGTCGTCCTGCCGCCGGGCGCCGACCCGGCGAGCTTCGCCGTCGGCGACGAGGCGTATGTCGGGCCCGGCACGATCTACCATTCGGACTTCATGGACGGGCTCGACGTCGAGGCCGCCAAGCTAGCCGCGATCGGCGCGGTGGAGCGGCTGGGACTCGGTAAGGGCGAGGTGAACTGGCGGCTGCGCGATTGGGGGGTGAGCCGGCAGCGCTACTGGGGTTGCCCGATCCCGATCATTCACTGCCCTTCGTGCGGCGTCGTGGCGGTGCCCGACGAGCAGCTTCCGGTGCGTCTGCCCGACGACGTGCGGCTCGACGTGGCCGGCAACCCGCTCGACCATCATCCGACCTGGAAGCACGTCGCTTGTCCCGGTTGCGGCGGCCCGGCGACGCGGGAGACCGACACGTTCGACACCTTCGTCGACAGCTCCTGGTACTTCGCGCGCTATTGCAGCCCGCGCGCGGCCGCTCCCGTCGATCCGATCGCGGTCGATCACTGGATGCCGGTCGATCAATATATCGGCGGTATCGAGCACGCGATCCTGCATCTGCTGTATTCCCGCTTCTTCACCCGCGCGATGAAGGACACCGGGCATCTGTCGGTGGAGGAGCCGTTCGCCGGCCTGTTCACCCAGGGCATGGTGACGCATGAAAGCTATCGTAGCGCGGCGGGCGTCAACGGACGCTGGCTGTACCCCGACGAGGTGATGCGCCGCGCGGACGGCGTCGCGGTCGCGCGTGACACCGGCGAGGCGGTGGAGGTCGGGCGCGTCGAGGCGATGAGCAAGTCGCGCCGCAACACCGTCGATCCGGGCGCCATTATCGACCGCTACGGCGCCGACACCGCGCGCTGGTTCATCCTCTCCGACAACCCGCCCGAACGCGACATGGAGTGGA
Organism: Acetobacteraceae bacterium; assembly: GCA_049591635.1. Taxonomy (GTDB): domain Bacteria; phylum Pseudomonadota; class Alphaproteobacteria; order Acetobacterales; family Acetobacteraceae; genus DATFDN01. The sequence continues at coordinate 7,301 of JBAWFF010000307.1, read as the reverse complement.
CCGAGGCGGGCGTCACCGGTGCCTATCGCTTCACGCAGCGGATCTTCCGGCTGGCCGAGGCGGTCGAGCCGATCCGGAAGACCGCGAAACCGGATGAGTTCGGCGACGCCGCGCGCACGCTGCGCCGGGCGACGCATCACGCCATCGCCACCGTCACCGAAGCGCTCGAGAGTTTCGCCCTGAACGTCGCCGTCGCCCGCCTCTACGAGCTTGCCAACGCGATCGCCGAAGCCGAGCGCGTCGGTGAAGTCGCGGGGCTCGGCTGGGCAAGGCGCGAGGCGGCCGAAATGCTGGCCCGGCTGGCCGCGCCGATGATGCCGCACCTCGCCGAGGAGATTTACGCCCGGCTCCATCCCGGTGCCGGGCTGGTCGCCGAGTTGGCGTGGCCCGAAGCCGAGCCGGCGCTTCTGGTGGCCGAACAGGTCACCGTCGCGGTGCAGGTCATGGGCAAGCTGCGGGCCACCCTCGCGATGCCGCCGGGTGCGGCGGCGGCGGCGGTGATCGCGGCCGCCGAAGCCGAGCCTAACGTCGCCCGCGCGCTCGCCGGACGGCGTATCGTGAAACGCATCCATGTCCCCGACCGCATCGTGAATTTCGTGATCGCCGGATGAGCCTGCTCCGCCGCCGCCTTCTCGGCCTCGCCGCGGGTCTCGCGCTGACCCCCTTGGCGGGCTGCGGCTTCAGGCCGGTGTACATGCCGACGGCATCCGGCGACCCCGGCCCGGCGGCGCGCGAGTTGGCGGCGATCCACGTCGCGCTGATCCCCGATCGCCCGGGGCAGCTGCTGCGCCAAGCCCTGCAACAGCGCCTGCACGGCACCGACGAGGGCGGCGAGCGGCGCTACGACCTCGCGGTGTTCTACTGGATTACCGGCGAGGGCGTCGCCACGCTGCCGGACAGCACGAACACGTCGACCCGCATGACCGCGCACGCCAACTGGACGCTAACCGCGCGCGATGCGGCGCACACGAAGATCGCGGTTGGTTCGGCGCGCGCGCTGGAGAGCTTCAACGGATTCGACACCCAGTACTTCGCCGGGGATCTTCAAAGTCAGCAAGTCACGGCGCAGCTGGCGGAACAAGTGGCGGACCAGATCACGCTGCGTCTCGCGACGATGTTTCGGGCGCGGGCCGGGTAGGGGACGCTGAAGCTCGACTCCCGCAAGGCGGCGGCCTTCCTGCGCGACCCCGGAACCGCGCGCGTCGTGCTGTTGCACGGCGACGATGTCGGCATGATGCGTGACCGCGCCGAGGCGCTGACCCGCCTCGTCGCCGGCAGCCTCGACGATCCGTTCCGCGTCGCCGAACTGACCCGCGATGACGCGGGCACTCTGGAATCCGAGGCCGCCAGCCTGCCGATGACCGGCGGCCGGCGGGTCGTGCGGATGCGCGATACGAACGAGTCCGTGCGCGAGGCGGTCGAGGCGGTGCTCAAGAGCCGTGCCCCCGCGCTGGTCGTGCTGGAGGCGGGGACGCTTACCGCCGCGTCGCGGCTTCGCAAGGCGGTGGAGGCGGCGCCCGACGGCGCGGCGATCGGCTGCTATCCCGAGGAGGGCCGCGCGCTCGAGGACACCATTCGCGACGCCCTGGCGGCGGCCGGCGTCGGGGTCGGGCGAGAGGCGCTGTCCTGGCTTGGCGCCCATCTCGGCGCCGATCGGGCGGCGACCCGCCAGGAGGTCGAGAAGCTCGCGCTTTACGTCGGCAAAGGCGGCGAGGTCGATATGGAGGCGGCAACCGCGTGCGTCGGCGACCTCGCCGGGCTGTCGCTCGACGACGCGCTGTTCGCCGCCACCCAGGGCGATGTCGAGACAGCGGACCGCGCCCTGGAGTTGGCGATGGCGGAGGGCGGCACCACGGTCGGCGTGCTGCGCGTGGCGCTGTCGCATATGCAGCGTCTGCATCGCGCGCGTCTCTCCGTCGATAAGGGCATGAGTCCCGCCGAGGCGGCCAAGGCGGCGCGGCCGCCGGTGTTCTTCCGCCGTGTCGGCGCGTTCGCCCGCGCGCTCAGCCTATGGAACGAATCGGCCCTGATGGCTGCGATGGTCGGGCTGGCCGACGCCGAGCGCGGCTGCAAGCGCACCGGCGCCCCGGACCAGGCGATCTGCCGCAACGCGATCCTCGCGATCGCCCGCCGCGCGGCGGCGCGCGGCGGATAATGCGCGCGTTCGATATCCGTCAGTACGAGAGCCTCGGCTCGACCAGCGACGAGGCGTTCCGCCTGGCGCGCGAAGGGGCGGCGCACGCCACCGTGGTGACGGCGGGCGAGCAGACGGCCGGGCGCGGGCGCGTCGGGCGAAGCTGGGACAGCCCGGTGGGGAATCTCTATCTGTCGGTTCTGCTGCGCCTCGACCTGGCACCGGGGCGGATCGCCGAATTGTCGTTCGTCGCCGCGCTCGCGGTGGCCGAGACGGTGGATGCGTTCGTGACCGGACGGGCAAGCCTGAAATGGCCCAACGACGTGCTGATCGACGGCGCCAAGGTCGCCGGCATCCTGGTCGAGCAGGCCGACGGCGTCGCCGTTATCGGCATCGGGGTGAACGTCGCGCATTGCCCGAGCGGGTTGGCGTATCCGGTGACGTCGCTGGTGGCATCTCGCGCACCCCTCGTGGACGTGCCACTCGTCCGCGCCACCCTACTGACTGCCCTCTCCCGCCGCCTCGACGCGTGGCGCAGCCACGGCTTCGCCACCATCCGCGCCGATTGGCTGGCTCGTGCTCACCCACCCGGGACGCCTCTGCGGGCAGGCGCCCTGGAAGGCACATTCGCGACGATCGACCCTGGCGGCGCCCTGCTCCTCGACACGCCGGAAGGGCGTGTGCGGATCGTCGGGGGCGAGGTTCAGTCGAGGTAGCGCGCCGTCAGGTGGGCCTGGAAATCCGCCGGGTCGAGCGGCTTGCCGGTGGCCGCGAGCAGCAGATCGTTGAAGCCGAGCAGGCTCCCCTTCCCGTGGACATTCGCCCGCAACCATCCCAGCAGTGGCGCGATATCGCCGCGCGACAACGCCGCGTCCAAATCAGGCAACGCCCGGCGCGCCGCCGCCATTAGCTGCGCCGCCGCCATCGCGCCGAGCGTATAGCTGGGAAAATAACCGAACGCGCCGTCGTACCAATGAATGTCCTGCAAGCAGCCGCGCGCGTCGTCGGGCGGGGCGATCCCGAGCAGCTCTTCCATCCCGTCGTTCCACGCCCCCGGCAGGTCGGCGACCGCCAGATCGCCCGCCACCAGCGCTTGTTCGAGGCGGAAGCGCAGGATGACGTGCGCCGGATAGGTCATCTCGTCGGCATCGACGCGGATGTACCCGGGTTCGATCCGCCGCCACGAAAGCGCGAGGTTCGCCGGCGCGTAGGGCGCGGCGTCACCGCCGAAGGCGGCGTGCAGTTCGGGGCCGAGCCAGGAGAGAAAGGCGTCGGACCGGCACGCCTGCATCTCGATGATCAGCGACTGGCTCTCATGGGCGGCCATGCCCGCCGCCTCGCCCACCGGCTGGCGCGCTTGGGCTTGCGGCAATCCCCGCTCATAGAGAGCGTGCCCGGTCTCGTGCACGACCGCGAGCACGGCCTGGGTGAAATCGGCCTCGACGTACCGGGTGGTGATCCGCACGTCGCTCGGCGTGCCGCCCGAGAAGGGATGGGCGGAGCGATCGAGGCGCGCATGGGCGAAATCGAGGCCGAGGCGTTCCGATAGGCGCCGGCACAGTGTCTCCTGCGCCTCGACCGGAAACGGACCCCGCGGCCGGAGCGGGGCGCCCGCCTCGGCCTGCCGCCGTGTTGCCTCGGGCAGGGCGCGGCGCAGGAACGCCTCGTAATCGGCGAACACGGGCGCGACGTCGGCGGCGCCGATGCCGCGCTGGAACCCGTCCATCAGCGCATCGTACGGCGATAATCCCAGCACCGGCGCCAGCGCGGCGGCGGCCTCGCGCATCAGGCGCACGACCGTCTCCAGATCCTCGCGAACCAGCGCGAAGTCCGACGTGCGCCGCGCCTCGCGCCAGACCTTCTCGCACGCCGAGTTGGCGCGCGCCTGGGCTTCCACCAGCGAGGCCGGCACGGCGGTCGCGCGGGTGTGGGCGTGGCGCATCAATCCCAGATTGGCGGCGCGCCAGGCGTCTTGCTGCCCGGCATCCTCGGCCGCGTCGAGTTCGTCGCCGACCCCGGGCTCGGTCAGCAGGCCGTGCGCCAGCCCGGCGAGGACGGCCAGCTGATCGCCCCGCGCCGCGCCACCGCCGGGCGGCATCATCACGCTGGCGTCCCAGCCAAGCATCGAGGATGCCTCGCCCAAGGTGGCGATCCGGCTGAACCGCGCGGTCAGACGGTCATAGGGTGTCATCGTGCAGCCTCTCGTGCACCCACGCGGCGAACATGACGACCAGGGCGCCGGCGAGGCCGTACCAGGTCAGCGCGTAATAAAAATGGTTGTTCGGCGGGTGCGGGAATTGCTCGGCCGGGATCGGGCCGGCTCCTGTCGGGGGCGGACCGAGGACGACGAAGGTGAACGGCGCCACGGGCCCCAACCCCAGCGCCTCGGCGATTCGCTTCGGATCGAGCGTGAAGAACAGCCGCCCGACCGTATCGTCCGTGGGACTTAGTATCCCCGGACGTTCCGCCGGGCGCGCGAAACCCACCAAAGTGACCGGTCCGGGGGGCGCGGCCACCGTCGGTGCGGTGATCGCGGCGGTGCTCGGTACCCAACCGCGATCGACCAGAATCACGCGCCCGTCGGCGTCGAAGGGCATGAGGAGCTGCCCGCCCATCGTCGCGCCGGTCGGCAGGTCGCGCACCTCTACGCCATAGAGGGCGGTCACGCCGGGAAGGAAGCGGCCGGTGACGCTCACCTTCTCGAACGGCCCCGGATCGGCCGGTAGCGTCACTGGCGCCGCCGCCTGGGCCGCGGCGACCTGGGCCAGGATCGCCTCCTTCCAGGCGAGGCGATGGATCTGCCACGTCCCGAGGCCCAGCAGCACCAGCAGCATGGCAAGCGCCGACACGCCTGGCCACAGGAAGGCACGGAACGGCGTGTGCCGGGCGCGAGGTTCGGCGTCGATCGTGGCGGGCTGGGACGTTATGGCCTCAGGGTGCGGCAACGATGGGGCTGGCGAACGACCAGTAGATGCAGACGAACAGGAACAGCCACACGACGTCGACGAAGTGCCAATACCAGGCAGCCGCTTCGAAGCCGAAATGGTGCTGCGGCGTGAAGTCCCCGCGCCGGGAGCGGAACCAGCAGACCAGCAGGAACGACGTGCCGACGATCACATGAAAGCCGTGAAAGCCGGTGGCCAGGAAGAACACCGACGGGTAGATGCCGCCGCCGGAGAACACGAACGGCGAGTGCGTGTACTCCCAAAGCTGGATGGCCGTAAAGGCGGCGCCGAGCAGGACCGTCAGGCCGAGACCGGTCACCAGGCCCTTCTTGTCGCCCTCGATCAGGCTGTGGTGCGCCCAGGTGACGGTGGTGCCCGAGAGCAGCAGGACCATCGTCATCAGGATCGCGAAGTGGAACGGATCAGGCGTATGGATACTGGGCGGCGGCCACATCGGGACCGCCAGACCCGCGACATTCTCGGGGAACAGGGCGTAGTTGAAGAACGCCCAGAAGAAGGCCACGAAGAACATCACCTCGCTACAGATGAAGAACATCATCCCGTAGCGCAGGCCGAGGCGAACGACCGGGGAGTACAGGCCGGGAATCCGGCTCTCGCGAATGACGTCGCGCCACCAGAAGAACATGACGGTGAACGCGATCAGGGCGCCGATGACCAGCGCGGCGTAGCTGCCGTAGTGGGCGGCGAGGACGATTCCGGTGACGATCAGGGCCGCGCCAAGGGCGCCGATGATCGGCCAGGGACTGGGATCGACGAGATGATAGGGCTGCTTCAGTCCGGAACTGGCTGGCACCGGTGCGCCGTGCGCGTGATCGCTCATGCCTTTGTCCGCTGCCCCTGTGCGTGCGTGGATGGTCGGGGAGACCGCCCCGACGCGACGGGGCGCATCTTCACCGATTCCTCCCGTTGTTCAAGGGGCTGCGGCGCGGCTGGCGCATTTGCCGACGCGCCGCGCGCCCGGCTACCCTTGCGAAAACAGCGAGATCGACCGCATGACCCCGAACGCCAAGCGCGTGTTTTACGTGAATGCCGTTGCCCATCCCGTCTTCCTGGAGATCATCGGCCGTCGGCCGGACGTGCTGCTCGACCGGCTGACCAACGACAGCCCGCTCACCGAGGCCGCGCCGGTGCTGGCGCAGGCGCACGGCTATCAGATCGGCGCCACCCGCGACGAACTCGGGTTGGCGTATCACGGCACTGCCGATCTGCTCGCGCGGGCGCCGCGCCTGCTCGCCATCTCCTCGAACGGCGCCGGCTACGACACCGTCGATGTCGATGCGTGCACCGAGGCCGGGGTCGCGGTGGTGAATCAGACCGGCGGCAACAAGGAGGGTGTCGCCGAGCATGTGCTGGGGCTGATGCTCGCCTTGTCCAAGCGGATCGGCGAGACCGACCGCTTCATGCGCGCCCGCCGCGACATTCCGCGCGTCGCGTATATGGGCCACGACATCCTGGGGATGACCGTCGGCATCATCGGCCTCGGCAACGTCGGCAGCCGGGTCGCCGAGCTGTGCCGGGGACTGTTTCGAATGCGAGTATTGGCCTACGACCCCTATCTCTCGGCCGAGCAGATCGCGGCGCGCGGGGGTGAGAAGGTTTCGTTAGACGACTTGCTGGCGCAGGCGGACTTCGTCTCGGTCAATTGTCCCCGCACCAAGGAGACGCTGGGCATGATCGGCGCGCGCGAATATGCGTTGATGAAGCCGTCGGCGTATTTCGTCACCACGGCGCGCGGCGGCATCCACGACGAGGCGGCGCTGGCTGAGGCGTTGGCCGCCAAGCGCCTCGCCGGCGCCGGCCTCGACGTGTGGGCGAAGGAGCCGCCGGAACCCGACCATCCGTTGCTGCGCTTCGAGAACGTGCTGGCGAGCCCGCACACGGCGGGCGTGACGCATGAATCCCGCCGTGAGATGGGCCGCTTTGCCGCCGAACAGATGCTAGACATCCTCGACGGCAAGCGCCCGCCGCGCCTGGTGAACCCGGAGGTTTGGCCGCGCTATCGGGAGCGGTTCGAGTCCATCCTGGGCTTCGCCGCCGAGGGCTGACGCCCCTCCCCCTAACCCCCTCCCGCAAGGGCTAAGGTGGTCACACATCGCCGAATCGACTTTACAGGGGAGGGAGTTTCCGAATCGATGCCGTGCTCGGAGCCGGAGGGAAGGCGATTCGGATGACCCATGACGACCTTGGACGGTTTGGTGACG
>JBAWFF010000306.1:0-27083 GCA_049591635.1 Acetobacteraceae bacterium | reverse complement strand
GGCGATCGCGATGCGCAGCCGCCGCCCCCAGCCGCCCATCGCGCGATCGGGGCAGGCGCGCGACAGGGCGACGACGATCGCCTCGACGATCTCGTTGGAGCAATGGCTGGTGCACATGGTGACCGGCGCGCCCTCGCGGGCCCAGACGATGGTGCCCTCGCGCGCGAGCACGCGAAGCGGGCGGAACGCGCCCTCGTTGCGGGCGAGGTCGGGGTCGAGCAGGAAGGCGAAGCCCATCGCGACGGCCGACTGCATGTTGGCGTGCGAGGAATTGACGAACCCGGTCGCCTGCGGATCGGAGCCGGTGAGATCGACGGTGACCTCGCCGCCGCGCACCATGCAGCGGGCGCGGATGGCGATGTCGGTGCGCCCGAACCCGTCATCGTCGAGCAGCGCCTCGCCCTCGTAGACGCCCTCGGTCCAGGTGGCGACGATGGCGCGGGCGTGCCGCTCGGCGCCGTCCAGCATCGCCTCGATCGCCTGGGTGAGCACGGCTGAACCGTGCTCGGCGATCACGCCGGCGAGGCGCTGTTCGCCCAGCCGGGCGGCGCCGATCTGGGCGGCGAGGTCGCCCTGGAAGTCGCGCGGGTGGCGGACGTTGAGCGCGAGCATCGCAAGCAGGTCCTGCCGCAGCACGCCGTTCTCGGTGAGGCGGATCGGCGGGATGCGCAGGCCCTCGTGGAAGATCTCGGTGGCGGCCGGGTTGTAGGCGCCGTGGGTGGTGCCGCCGATGTCGCTGTGATGGGCGCGCACCACCGACCAGAACAGCAGGGCGCGGCCGGCGAACACCGGGACGAACACGGTGAGGTCGGGCAGGTGGCTGCCGCCGCGGTAGGGGTCGTTGAGCAGGAACACGTCGTTTGGCGCCGGGTCGGGGAAGGCCTCGGACAACGCGCGCGCCGCCCAGGGCATGGCGCCGACATGGACCGGGATGTGGTCGGCCTGCGCGATCAGCCGGCACTTCGCGTCGATCAGGGCGATCGAGAAGTCGCGGGAGGAATTGAGGATTTGCGAGTAGGCGGTGCGCAGCATCGCCTCCCCCATCTCCTCGGCGATGGCGGCGAGCCGGTTCTGCAACACGGCGACGGTGATCGGGTCCATGCGGCGATCCTGCCAAGGATCGGCCGCGCCCGCCAGCTGTCCCAATTCGCGGTTGCGCGACCGTTCCTTCCCACTAAGGTGCGGGTTTGTCGCAAGACGCGACGGAGATATCAGAAGGTGTCGGAGAAATGTCGCATTTTAGTCGTTGAGGATCAGCCTCTTGTGGCGGAGACCATCGCTTCCGCGCTCGGCGACGATTACGACGTCGTCTGCGGTGGCTCGGCGGCGGACGCCTTGGAAGTCCTCGAACGAGGCACCTCGGACCTCGTGTTGCTCGATTGCGTGCTGCCGGGCGGGGGGGCCGCGGACGTCATCGCGCTTGCCGACCGGCAGGGCGTGCCGGTCGTGCTGATGTCGGGCGACATCGAGCGGATCGACGCCTTGCGAGATGGCACCCGGCCGTTCCTCGCCAAGCCGTTCTCGATGGACGCGCTGCTGGAGACGACCCGCAACGCGCTGCCGCGCTGCCGCTGAGGCTGTCTCAGGACAGCAGCCCCGTCGCGCCCAAGGCCGCCGCGGCGCCCAGCACCCACAACGGATTGAGCCGCGTGCCGAGGAACAGCCCGGCCGCCACCACGACCACCGCTGCCCCGCGCCAGTCGTGCGCCGTCGTGCGAACCAGCAGCGCCGCGCTCGCCATCACCAGCCCGACGGTGACCGGCACCACGCCCGCCTGCACGATCGTCCGCCACGGCCGATCGCGCATCCGGTTCCAGACATGCGCGCAGACGAAGGTCAGCGCCGAGGCCGGCAGGCATAGGGCGGCGGTGGCCGTCACCGCCCCGGCGATGCCGGCGACGCGTAGCCCGATCAAGGTCGAGACCAGCATGTTCGGTCCCGGTGCCGCTTGCGCCAGCGCGTAGAGGGCGGCGAAGTCGCGCGCGGTCATCCACGGATGGACGGCGACAACCTGACGCTGCATCTCCGGCAGGATGGAGTTGCCGCCGCCGAAGGCGAGCAGCGAGAGCTGGCCGAACACCGCGGCGACGCTGGAGAGCGCGGCGGTCACCGGGGCCGGGCCGCCAGGCGCGCCTCCACCTGCCAGGCGAGCAGGATTCCCACCGGGGCCAGCGCCGCGATCACCAGCGGCAGCGGCAGGCGCAGCACGGCGATGGCGACGAACGTCACGACAGCCACGGCCACGCCGACCGGACGGGCGCGCAACGGCGCCGCGATCCGCAAGGCGGTGGCGAGCACGAGGGCGGCGGCGGCAGGGGACAGCCCGGTGAAGAGATGCCGCACGGCGGCAACCTGATCCAGCCGCGCATAGGCGAGCCCGAGCAGGATCACGATCACCATCGGCGCCGCCATCAGCCCGGCGAAGGCGGCGACGGCGCCGGGGAGGCCGCGAAACCGCGCGCCCACCGCCACCGACAGGTTGACGACGTTGCCGCCCGGCAGGAACTGGCACAACGACAGGACCTCGGTGAACTCCGCCGCCGTCAGCCAGCGCCTCCGCTCCACGAGGCTTCGGCGCGCCCAGGGCAGCACGCCGCCGAAGCCGCAGACGCCGGTGGTGAGGAAGCCGAGGAACAGGGCGGACACGGTTGGGGGCGGCGTGGGCTCCGGCATGGGCGGGCGTTCTCCTTCGGCCGCCGCCCTTTCGCCGGGCGCGGTTCGAGCGTATAGGGGATTGCTACGGACCCGTAGCTCAGCTGGATAGAGCGTCGCCCTCCGAAGGCGAAGGTCGCACGTTCGAATCGTGTCGGGTCCGCCAATCATCCGGTATTATGTAGCAACGGCCACCACGCCAAAACTTGGCGTTTGGCAAGCCGCTCCCGACCTCAGAGGAGGTTAAGTTGTAGGCGGCAGGGGCGCGTCATGGGTGCGCGGGTCACTCCGAACCCGCGTTCTACGCTGTGCGAAGTTGGCCGTGGTATTGCCGCCGACAGCCTAACGTTCCGGACTGTATGACAAGGTCCGTATCATGCCCAGATGCGCCAACGCCGTATCCAGCAATGCCTGATTGCTGGATACGCAGGGCAGCCCGGTTGCCGCCTGCAGCTCCGCGTTCAGATCGATGACCCGCACATTGCCGCAGGGAATCCACAGCAGGTCGGTCGGCGCCAACCGTGCTGCTGCCTGGGCCGCCGCGATGATCTGCTCCGCGCGCAATGTCACTGCGGTGACCGGCGACGCCGTCGGCAAGGATGCCAAGGCGGCCACCTGCAAATCCGACCCCGTAAGATACGTGCATACGAGTTGGTTGATCGGTCCGGCATAGGGGGTCAACAGCGTTACCCGCCTGGCGCCCTGCGCACGCATGACGCCAACGGCGGCTTCGGCCATGCCGATCACGCGAATACCTCCGGCGGCCGATGTCAGCCGATCCATAAGCGCGCGTTCCGCCGCTGGTCCTTCCGCCAGGCTGCCGATCCCGCAGGCATAGCCAATCACGCCCACCCCGGCATTCGCCAGCGTCGCCGCCGCCTCCGGCGCCCGCTCGGCCATCGCCGCGTAATCCGACCGTGCCCCGCCACGCAGCACCAGCCGCGTCACCGGAAATGCCACGCCGTCCGGCATCGCGCGGGCCCACTCGGCCTCCAGCATCAGCCCGGGGGAGGGCTGGATCACACCGATGCGGCCGCGCTGGCCAGGCGGGGTGAAGACATCTGAACGGCTCATGGCGCGACCGTGACGCGCGCTGGGGGACCGAGCAAGCGGCCCCCTGCTCCCGCCGCAGACTCTGTTGAGCAAAACGCAGTGTCGCCGCTCGCCGCCCCACGCTCTCATGGCGCCAACGCCCTTACGCCCAAGCAACAAGGGAGCCGCGACATGCGTGCGCTGCGATGGACCGTCCTTGTGGCTGCCCTTGGCCTGGCACTGCCGGCCGTGGCGCTGAGCGCCGCCGATCCGATCCTGATCGCCACGTCGCTGCCGATGACCGGCAACAGCGCGTTCTATGGCGCGCAGGGGCGCAACGGCGCGGCACTTGCGGTCGAGGAGATCAATGCCGCCGGCGGCGTGCTGGGCCGTCCGCTACAGGACGATGTCTGGGACAATCGCTGCAACCCGGCCGAGGGTGTTTGCGGCATCACCCAGGCCCTTGCCGAGAAACACTACGTCGCGGTGCATGAAGGCGGCTGTTCCTCGGTCGCGCTGGCGGTGATGCCGCTGGTCGAGCGCGCCACGATCCCGTTCGTGGTCGGCAGTCCTTCCGCCACCTCCATCGCCCGCCAGTCCGGCGTCGGCGGCAACACCTGGACGTTCAAGATCATCCCGACGGATGACGGCATGCTATCGGCGCTGGTGAGCTGGATCGCCGGCAAGGGCGAGGCCGATCGCGTGGCGTTCATCGGGGAAGACACCGATTACGGCCGCGGCGGCGCCGCCAGCTTCGATGATGCGATGAAGAAACAGGGCAAATCACTGGTCGAGAAAGACTTCTACCAGCAAGGCACCGCCGATTTCGGCACCTTGATTGCACGTCTGAAAGCAGCGAAGCCCAGCCTGATCGCGGTCTATACGATCGGCGCCGACGGGCAGAACTTCCTGCGGCAATGGGCCGAAGCGGGCGGCGGCGTCGGTCTGACCGGACGCATCTTCACTGATCAGATCCCCGAGCAGATGCTGAAAAGCGGCGTGCTGGACGGCCTGACGACGGTGCATCCGTATGATGTTCATATCGAGGATCCGGCCAACAGCGACTTCGTCGCCCGCTACCAGAAAAAGTTCGGCAACCTTCCCAATCTCACAAGCTGGATCTCCTACGAAGGCATCGAGGTGATCGCCGACGCGCTGCGCAAGGCCGGCAGCACCGACCCGGCCAAACTGCGCGCCGCGCTGGCGGACGGCACCTATGAAAGCATGTTCGGCGATCCGATCCGCTTCGACGACCACAACCTGGCGCATCTGCCAGCCTTCATTCTGGGTGTGCGCAACGGCCAGGTCGTGGTGCTGGGCAAAAGCCCGACCTGACCCGGTCAACGCTGACCGAGTCAACGCTGGTGGAACAGGGCCCGGATGCGCTCCGCCAGCAACCGCACCGGCGGCGAGACCAGGCTGTCGGCGCGGTAGATCAGGCCAAGCCGCGTGGTCTCGGCCTGAGTTTCGCAAGCGAGGATGGTCATGGTGCCGGACTCCAGCTCCTCCTTCACCACATCGGCCGGCAGCACGGTCAGCACGTCGCGGCGCAACGCAAAGCGGCGGATCAGGTCGATCGAGTCGGTGCGCAGCACCTGCACCGGGATACGATGGCCGCGGAATTCGAAGAAATTGATGAAGTTGCGCTCGAAGCCCTCGCCGTCCAGCGTCGCCCAGTGGGCGGCCGACAACTCCGCCACCGACACGTCGGCGGCGTGGGCCAAAGGGCGCGCGGAGCGCGCGACGACGCGGGAATAGTGTTCGCGCAGCGGCTCGATGATCAGTTCGCCACGCTGTTCCACCGCGCCGATCAGGCCGAACCCAAGGTCCAGCGCGCTGCTCTCGACCTTTCCGATCACTTCCAGAAAGCCACCGGTGACCACGTGCATGTGGATCTCCGGCCGTTCGGCGTGGAAATCGGCCAGCAGGGTCGGCATCAGGTAATGCGCGTAGTTCTGCGTGATGCCCAGGCTGACGTCGCCGATCCGGCCCTGGGCGATGGCAGCGACCTCGGCAACCGATCGGTTGACCTCGTTCAGGATCAGCTCCGCGCGCCGGATGACGCTTTCGCCGAACACGGTCGGTTTGACGCCCTTGGCGCTGCGGATCAGCAGCGGCACGCCCAGGCGCTGCTCCAGGCTGGTGACGCTGCGGCTGAGGCCGGACTGGGTGAGGTTGCACATCTCCGCCGCCTTCAACAGGTTGCCGTAACGCGCCGCCGCGATCAGATGCCGAAGCTGCTGGAATTCCATATCGTCAGCCTAACAGTCCGCCGCCGGCGCTCAAGCGCCCAGTGCGGCGCCCAGTGCGGTAGTCGAGTGGGGCGCATACTCCGATGACAATTTGGCAGTGGGAGGCAGCCGGGGCGCTGATAGGGTTGCGTCGATTTGGAAATTAGGGGCATGGACATCGCATTCATCCTGCAACTGCTGATCAACGGGCTGGTCGTCGGCATGGTCTACGCCATGATCGCGACCGGGCTGTCGCTGATCTTCGGTGTGCTGGAGATCGTGAATTTCGCCCAGGGCGAGTTCTACATGCTGGGGGCCATGCTCGCCTGGTGGCTGACCACGCGGTATCAATTGCCCTACTGGGCAATGATCGCGGCGGTGACCGTGGCGTCCTTCGCGGCCGGCTATCTGCTGTTCGTCGGGCTGCTTTCGGGGATGCGCGGCGCGGATTTCGAGCGCAGCATGCTGCTGACGCTGGGGCTGTCGATGGTGCTGCAGAACGGCGCCATCTACCTGTTCACCACCGATCCGCGGATGGTGCCGTCGGAATACAGCTACCAGAGCGTCACCTTCGGCGATGTGCGCGTGTCCGTGCTGCGGCTGCTGGCGGTGGGACTGGGCACGGTGGCGTTCGTGTTGTTGTGGGGCCTGCTGCACCATACGCGGATCGGCAAGGCGATGCGGGCGGTGGCACAGAATCGGGACGCCGCCCTGATGGTCGGGATTGACCCGTACTGGGTCTCCGGCATTGCGGTGGCGGTGGGCGTGGGCCTGTCGGGTCTGGCGGGGGCGGCGCTGGCGCCGGTCTACTCGGTGCATCCGCTGATGGGGTTTGCGTTCATCTTCAAGGCGTTCGCGCTGGTGATCATCGGCGGGCTGGGGAATGTCGCCGGCACCGGGATCGCCGCCATCGTGCTGGGTGTGCTGGAAAGTCTGGCAGGCGGCTTCGCCTCCCCGGTGCTGGTCGATGCGATGGCGTTCATCGCGATGATCGCCGTGCTGCTGGTGCGGCCGCAGGGGCTGTTCGGCCGTGGCGTGCGGATATGAAGGCGCTGCTGGTGGTCGCAGGCGTGGGGCTGCTTGCCTGCGTGCCGGCGCTGCATCCCAGCGAGTATGTCATCGCCCTGGGGGTCAGTTTCGCGGTGTTTTCCGTCCTGTCGTCGGGCCTGAACCTGGTCTACGGCTACACCGGCATGATGTCGTTTGGCCAGGTCGGGTTCTTCGGCATCGGCGGTTACGCGACGGCGTTGCTGGTGCGGGACCACGGCGTGGGGTTTCTGCCGGCGCTGCTGGTGGCTGGCGTCATCGCCGCCGCGGTCAGTCTGCTGCTGGGTTATACGGCGCTGCGGCTGTCGCGGCATGCATTCTCCATCGTCAGCCTGAGTTTCGCGCTGCTCTGCGCTATTCTGGCGCGCGACTGGGTGGGGCTGACGCGCGGGCCGATGGGCATCCCCGGCCTGTCGGTGCCCTCGATCGCGCTGCCCTTCGGCTGGATTGCAAGACTGGCGCGGCCGGCGGACTTCTACTGGGCTTCCCTGCTGGTCGCGGTGGTCGCGCATGTGGTGATCTGGTGTTTGGTGACTTCGCGCCTCGGCCGGGCGATGCGGGCGGTGAAGCTGAACGAGCCGCTGGCGCAGTCGCAGGGCATCAGCCCGCGCGGCCTGAAGCTGATGGCGCTCGCCGTTTCGGCGTTTCTCGCCGCCGTCGCCGGTGGGGTGTTCGTGTTCTACTTGTCGATCGTCGATCCCTCGATCTTCGACTTCTACTACCCCGAGGCGATGCTGATCATGGTCATTGTCGGGGGCGCCGGCAGCTGCTTTTGGTGCGTGCTGGGCGCGACCGCGGTGTTCACTGTGCTGCCCGATATGCTGCGCTTCACCCCGGATTTGCGCATGGTGCTGTATGGGGTGATCCTCATTGTCGCCATGCTGGCGATGCCGGGCGGGTTCGGCGGCTGGCTCCGGGCGAGGCAGGTGGCGAAGTGGCGCCATCCCGGGCGGCAGCGCGCATTGCTCGCCGCCGGCGCCAGCGCGGTCGTCATGAGCCTGTTGCGCGTCCAGGGGCTGACCAAGCGCTATTACGGGCTGACCGCGGTGGACGATGTCAGCTACGAAGTGGCGGCGGGGGAGATCGTCGGGGGTGGCGATCGCGAGCTCGGCCTCGATGCCCAGCGTCAATGCCGTGATGACGTCGTGGCCCCTGTTGCCGCCGGTTTCCGCGGCCGCCATCACCGCCGGCAGAACGCCGGAGACGGCATGCATAAAGCAAGGAATGTAGGTGTCGTTGAAGTCCAGCACCTCGAACAAGGCACCATTCACCACGGCGGCCTGTTCGGCGCTGGTGCGGGTGCCGTACCAGAACACACGCGCCTCACCGCTGGCGCCATCGCCGGGAACCGCCCATTTGTGCAGGATCTCCACCGCCGGATTGCCCACGGCGGCGACCGACGCCTTCAACTGATTGATCAGCAGGCGCGTCGCCTCGTGCATCGGCTCCGCCGGCACACTGCGCGCCTGCCAGTCGCGCACGAAGGCGACCAGCTGTTCGGAGATCGACATGGCGCCGTTCATGCCGCGCATTCCCGTGCCACGTCGCCATACATCCATCGCAGCAAACTCTCCTGCCGATGCTGCGCGGCGTCGAAGAAGCCGATCGCCTCATACGCCGCATAGCCGCGCAGCCCTGTCAGGGTCGGGTGGCCCGCCTGGTTGAAGGTGTGGACGACTTCGGCCGGATAGGCGTGGATTTCGGCGATCGCCGCGGCAGGATCGATGCCGTCGCCGGGCGGCATCAGCGTCGCGGCCACGGCATTGTCGGCCAGCGAAATGTCGATCCAGGCCTGATACTGCTGCTCGGGCGGATGCGTTTTGATGGGATAACCCGCCTTCCGCTCGGCCTCCATATCCGGAACCTCGAACAAGCTCAGTCGCAGCCGCAGCACGCCGGGATGGTCGGCCCAGCGATCGGCGAGGGTCCGCAGGCAGGCGCGGAAGCCGGCCTGACCGCCGCGCTGGCGAAAGAACAGCCCATAGCTGGCGCTGGCCGGCGCGCCTTGCGGGGCGGCATCGGCGGTGCGGTCGATATAGGTGCGGCCGCTTTCGCCCAGGACCAGGTAGGTCGTGCTGCGGTCGACCAGCATGTCGATGTCACTCAGCAGGTGCGACTTGACGGCAGGTCCCGGATCGGCACCGAAGGCATCCGGGCCGGCCTGGTCGGCATAGCGCACATCCGACTGCCAGCGCAGTTGGGTGGCGCGGTCGCAGGTGGAGGTTATGCCGGCGATCGGCGGGAACAGGTCGGCACGGACATCGCCAAACTGGTTGTGACGGTATTCCCATATGCCGCTCCGCCGGGCAATCGCCGGGCTGTGGACATCACGCCAGAAGCGGCGGACCCTCGCGATATCGAGTTGCGGCAAATGCCGGCCACAGGTCACACGGCCGATCCGGGCCTTGTTCTCGGTTGCGGGGGAAGCGATCACTGGCGGTCTCCTGCACGCTATGCGCGACAGACTAGGTCGCGCGGTCAGGCGGGATACTGCCAAATTCTCATAGGGCGATGACCTGCCTGCCGGGGCGATGGCGCAGGCGGCGTGCAAATGTTCCGGAGCGGCCATCGACCCTTTACGCGGCCGTCCGCGGTGATATACGGTTGGTATACTTAAACCAATATGAGCGGCAGTGCGGAGCGCGAGAGAACCGGCCGGGCGGGACCGCCTATCCCTGCGGCAGAAGGCATACACGGAGCTGAAGCGGGGCATTCTCGATTCGCGCTATGCTCCGGGCGCGCTGCTGTCGGAAAATCAGCTCGCCGAGGAACTCAGCATCAGCCGCACCCCGGTCCGGGAGGCGCTGCGTGATCTCGCGACCGCCGGTCTGGTCCGCATTCTGCCGCAGCGCGGCATCGTGGTCACCGAACTGACGCTGCAGGACGCGGTCGAGGTTTATCAGCTTCGCGAGCAGCTCGAGTGCTTCGCCGCACGTCTGGCGGCGGACCGAATGCTGCCCCAGGATCGTGACGGCTTCGAGCGGGATCATCGTCAAGCGCTAAAGCACCTACAGGCGGGAAGTCTTCGGCAGGCCTACGATCACTCGATCCTGATGCATCGCCGGATCATCGCGATGACGCGCAACTCCCGCCTCACCCAGGTGATGGACATGCTGGGCGACCAGACGCATCGCTTCGGTCTGCTGACGTTGCGCAACGGCCGCGCGGAGCCGGCGATCCATGAGCACGGTGACATCATCGCGGCCATCTGTACGAGTGATGGCGCGTTAGCGGCCGAGCGGATGCGGGCGCATCTGCGGGCGGACCGGGACATGGCGCTGTCGCTGATCCTCCCGGCGGGTGTGCCACGACAAGCCGTTGCCGACTGAACGGCTGGTCGTGAAAACAGCTTGACAGCAAGGCGTCTCCTGTCTTGTATACCACTTCCACGCAAGGGTGGACAGCATGAGCAACGGGGATGCGCCGAGCGAGCCGACCGAACGGGATTGCGGGCCCCCGACCCGTGGCGCACGCCGTCGGTTCGTCGACACGCCCCATGGTCAAGTGCACCTGCGCTACGCCGATCAGTTCGAGGGCTGCACGCCGCTGGTGATGTTCCACCCCTCGCCCGGCTCCTCAAAGATGCTGGAGCCGCTCCTGCTGCGCTTCGCCGAAACGCGGGCGGTGTTCGCACCGGACACGCTCGGCAACGGTGACTCCGACCCACCGCACGGCGACACGCCTGACCTTGCCGACTTCGCCGCGGCGCATGTCGCGGCGCTGGATGCGCTCGGCCTTGGTCGGGTCGACCTGTATGGAGGCCATACCGGTGCCAACATCGCGACCGAAATAGCGATCCGGCATCCGGATCGGGTCCGACGCCTCATCCTTGACGGCGTCTCGCTCTACGCGGACGCGGAGCGGGATGAGATGCTCCGCCGTTACGCGCCCGCGGTGCGGCCGAGCGATGACGGCGCGCATCTGCTCTGGATCTGGACGTTCGTCCGCAACGCCTACCTGTTCTGGCCTTGGTACAAGCAGGATGCGCTCCATGTCCGCACCGTCGGTCTGCCCGACGCCGAGGCGTTGCACGACAAGTTTGTCGAGGTTGCGAAGGCTGCGCGCACGTATCATCTCTCCTATCGTGCGGCGATCGCCTATCGAAAGGAGGAGCGTCTCCCGCTCGTTCGCGTGCCGACGCTGCTGACCTGCGCGCGGACGGACATGCTGCTGGCCTATTTCGAGCGTGTCGCGGCGCTGCTGCCGGACGCGGCGCACGCCATTACGCCCGGCTTCGGCACTCCGGCCGGTACCCGGGAGAGCATGGCGGCGATGCTGCGTTTCCTCGATGCGGAGCGCGCGCCATGAGCACTTTCGACGAGCACGCCGCGATTCTCGACGCAGTGGACCGCTTCTGCCGGACCATCCCGCAGAGCGAGACCATCCGCCGCGACGCCGAGCACACCCCGCCCTACGACTATATCCCCCACCTCGCCGAGCTCGGTCTGACGCGCGCACCCGTCCCGGTGGAAGCCGGTGGCTTGGGATTGCCCTGGTCGCTGTTCTGTCGGATCCAGGAGCGCATCGCCTATCACGCGCAGCCCGTCGCCTCGATTCTTAATCGCGTCGTGAGCTTCGGCGTCATGCCACTTGTGCAATTCGGGACTGTTGCGCAACGATCCGCGCTCATTCCGCCGTTGCTCGACGGGCACGCCCTCGTTGCGCTGGCGCTGAGCGAGCCGGGTGCCGGGTCGGACGCGCGCGCGGTCACTACGCGGGCCGAGCGGGTGGCGGATGGATGGCGCATCACTGGACGCAAGACGTGGATCAGCGACGCGGACGCCGCGACACATCTGCTGACGCTGTGCCGGATCGTCGGGTCGGATGCGCCTGGCGATGGTCTGGTCGCCTTCCTCGTGCCGCGCCACGCGCCCGGCCTGGCAATGACCGTGTTGCCCAAGGCCGGCAACAACTGCATGCCAAGCTACGACATCGGCTATGACGGTGTGCTCATCGCCGACACCGATCGGCTCGGCGAACCCGGCGGGGGCTTCCGCACCGTCACCGGCACGCTGCGCTTCTCCCGCGCGAGCATCTCGGCGACCGTCGTGGGCGGTGCCAAGGCGGCGCTCGATCTGGCGATCGCCCATTCCGGCGCACGCGTGCAATTCGGCCGGCCGCTTAGTGGGTTCCAGGTGATCCGTCACCGGCTGGTCGACATGCGCATGGAGATCCGCAAGGCCGAACTGATGGTGCGCGAGCTGGCGCGCATGCTGGATGCCGGGGAGGATGCGGAGGAGCACGCGGCCATGACCAAGATCACCGCGACCGAGATGTTCCAGTTCGTGGCCGATCACGGCATGCAGATCCTGGCCAGCGCCGGGTATGCCGCCGAAAGCCCGATGCAGCGCTACTGGCGCGACGCCCGGCTCTACAGCTTCGGTGAGGGCGCCAACGAAATTCAGCGCGAGATCGTCGCGCGCCGCATGGGCCTTGGAGGGAGAGCGCCATGATGCCCGTCCGCGCCATCGACGCCGTCGTCAACATCTGGACACCGGAGGCGCAGCGCCTCCGGCCGTCCTGGCGGCAGGAATTCTTCGTCGGCAAGATGCGTGGCGAGGCCAGCGGCATCGACGGCATTTCGCTGGAAGCGATGCTGGCCCGCATGGACGAGGCCGGCATCGAACGCGCCTTCCTGGTCGCGGCCCGCGTCGGGCGACAGGGCCATCCTTCGACCTATCGCATTCCGTACCGCATGGTTTACGAGGCGGTGCAGCGCTACCCTGAGCGGTTTGTGGGCTTGGCGGGCATCGATCCGTTCGACGGCATGGCGGGCGTGCGCGAGCTCGAGCAGGCGGTACGCGAATACGGCTTCGTGGGCGCGCATCTCTATCCGCACTGGTTCGAACTCGCCCCCGATCACGCCAGGTATTATCCGTTTTATGCCAAATGCTGCGAATTGGACGTGCCGATTCAGATGCAGGTCGGGCAATCAATGATCTACGCGCCGGACTATCCCTGCCGCAGCGTCGGACGGCCGATCACGCTGGACGCGGTGGCGTGCGACCTGCCCGAGCTAAAGATCGTCGGCATCCACATCGGCATTCCGTGGACGGAGGAGATGATCGCGATGGCGTGGAAGCACCCCAACGTGTTCATCGGCTGCGACGCGCACAGCCCGCGCTATTGGCCAGCCGCGTTCGTGCAGTACCTGAACACGTACGGGCAAGATAAGGTGATCTTCGGCACGGATTTTCCCGTGCTCGGCTTCGAGCGCACGATGGCGGAGATCGCGGCGCTCGGCCTGCGTCCGGAGCCGCTGCGCAAGCTGTTGCGCGATAACGCCGTGCGCCTCTATCGGCTGGAGGGCTGAACGGTGGCCGGCACCATCGCCGATCTGCTCCGTCTACACGCGCGGACGCGCCCGCACCATGAAGCGGTCGTTTCTCCTGCCGCTAACATTGACTATCGCGCGCTGGATCGGATGGTGGACGGGCTTTGCCATCGCCTGCACGCCGCCGGGGTACGCGCCGGGGCGCTGGTCGGCCTGTCGCTGCCGGACGATCTCCGTCACCTCGTCAGCCTGCTTGCCGTCATTCGCCTGGGCGCGGTCATTCTGCCACTCGACCGGCGCTGGAGCCGCGCCGAACGGCTCGACGTCGCGGCGCGCTTCGACGCGAGCTTCGTGCTGAGCGACGAGGCGGACGGGCCGGCGAACTGGATGCATTTGGCCGATGCCGTGCCGCCCGCGTCCACGGCTTCGTTCGCCGCATCCGATGTCGAGCTCGACGCGCCGATGGTGCTGTCGCTGTCCTCCGGCACGACCGGCGTGCCGAAGGGGCCGCGGCTCACCCATCGGCAGCTCATCAGCCGCTTCATGGTCTACTGGATCGACATCGGCCTGGGCTCACGCGACCGCTTCGCGGTGGCGACGCCCCTGTTCTTCGGCGGCGGGCGGGCCTTCGCCCTGTCCATGATCTATGCCGGCGGAACCATCTGCCTATTTCCGCCGCCCTTCGAACCGGCGGAACTCCGCGCCTTCGTCGCCGCATCCGGCGCCACCGCCATGTTCCTGGTGCCGACACAGCTCCGGCGGCTACTGGCCGAACCGCCGGGCACGCTTGCCTTCCCGGGCCTGCGCGCGCTGATTTCGAGCGGTTCCGTTCTCTTTGGCAGCGAGGCGGAGGCCGTGATTCGGAGGCTGTCGCCCGAGCTCTACCAGTACTACGCCTCCACTGAGGCGGGCGGTGTCACGCTGCTCACTCCGAATGAGCTGAGGGCGCGGCCCGGCTCCGTCGGCCGCCCCTGCTTCGGCGTACAGGTCGAAGTGGTCGACGAGGCGGACCGCCCAGTGCCGCCGGGCACGCTTGGCCGGCTGCGCTACCGCAGCCCGGCGTCGCCGGTCGCCTATCATGTGGGCGAGGCGGCAGGCGCGTTCCGCGACGGGTTTTTCTACCCCGGCGACCTCGCGCGCTTCGACGCGGAGGGTTTCCTCACGCTACAGGGGCGCGCCAAGGACATGATCATCCGCGGCGGCGTGAACATACATCCTTCCGACATCGAGCAGGTCCTGCTCGACCTGCCGCAGGTGTGCGAGGCTGCCGTCACCGGCGTGCCGTCAGCGGAGCTTGGCGAAGAGGTCGCGGCCTTCATCGTCGCCGCAGGACAGCTCACCGCCGCCGAGGTGCGCGCCGCCTGCGCCGCCCGCCTCGCGCGCTACAAGGTGCCGAAAACGGTCGTATTCCTGGACGCCTTGCCGAAGAACTCCGCCGGCAAGATTGTCAAATCCGCCCTGCCGGAGTTGCTCGCACTTCGCCCGAAGGAGACCGCGTGATGAAGCTCGGCCCAGTTCTGCTGTTTGCCTCCGTCCTCCTCGCCGCGCCACTCGCGCGGGCGGACGAGCCGGGTGTCACAAACGACACGATCCGCATCGGCATGTTCGGCCCGCTCACCGGCCAGGCCGCGCTCTACGGCAACATCATCCTCGGCTCCGAGGCGCTGTACAAGGACATCAACGATCATGGCGGCATCAATGGCCGCAAGATCAAGCTCTTCGTCGAGGATGACGGCTGCAACTCGCTACAGGGCATCGCCGCCGTCAAGAAGCTCGTCTCGGAGGACGGCGTGTTCCTCATCAACGGCGGCGTATGCAGCGGTGTCTCACTTGCCGCCAAGCCGGAAATCCTGAAATCCGGACTGCCCTGGATGGTCGCCGGGGCGGCCGCGACGGAAATTTCGACCCCGACCGAGCCGACCATCTTCCAGGCGTCGCCCACCGCCGCGGACAACTCGAGGGAGATGATCGACTTCGCGATGAGCAAGGCGGGTACGGACAAGATCGCGATCGTCACGCAGAGCGACGACTGGGGCAAGAGCTACCACGACCCGGCGCTCGCCTACCTGCAATCCAAATATCACATCAAGCCGGTGCTGGATTTGCAGATATCGAACACGGCGATGGATGCAACGTCGCAGATCCTGCAACTCCGCAATTCTGGTGCACAGGCGATTCTCGCGATGCTGTACCCGGCGCCATTCGCGGTCTTCGTACGCGACGCCTACAAGTTTGGCCTGACCACTCCCATTCTCGGCAACTCCGGCGTGACCCTGTTCGATACGCTGAAACGCGTCGGCAATCCGGCGGCGATGCGGAACGTCTATATCTACTATCACCTGGCCGGCACGGAAGACGGCAAGGAGCTCGCGCGCTTCGCGGCGATCTGGCACCGCTACTATCCGGACAAGCCAGTCAACAATTACAGCTATGTCGGAATGGCCGGGACACTGTCGATCATCCACGTCCTGCAGGGGCTGGGCCACGACGTGACACGGGCCCGCTTTCTCCAAGCGATGGACGATCTGCACGACTTCGACAGCGGCGTGGAAGCGGGACCTACCAGCTTCACGGCACAGCAGCATGACGGCACGACCGCCGGGTTCATGAGCCGGCTCGAGAACGGCAACGTGGTGCTGCTCCGCTCGATGACCGGCGAGCCGACGCAGTAGCGCAGATCGATGCTGCTGCAGCTCGTCACCAGTGGCTTGTCGCAGGGCAGCATCTACGCGCTCGTCGCGCTCGGCATGACGGTGCTGTTCCGCGCGACCACGATCGTTGATTTCGGCCATGGCGAGCTGTTCATGGCCGGCGCCTTCACGGCGTTTGTGATGGTCAACGTCGTCGGACTGTCCTTTCCGGCGGCGGCGCTGGCGTCGGTTCTGGTGATGTTCGTGCTGGGCGTGCTGATCGAGCGCTTGCTGATCCGTCCGATGGGGGATGCCTCGCACACGGCGGTGGCGATGATGACGGTGGCATTCTCCTTCCTGTTCAAGGGGATCGCGCGCTGGTTCTACGGCGGCGACGTGCTCTCCATGCCGCCGGTGTTCAGCTATCCGCCGGTCGCGCTCGGCAGCATAGTGATCACGGTGCAGGACGCGCTGATCACCGCGGTGACGCTCGCACTGGTGCTCGCTTTCCTGCTGCTGTTCCGGTTCAGCCGCATGGGCTGGATGGGGCGGGCGGTCGCCGCTTCGCCCCGCGGCGCCGTGCTGGTCGGCATCGACCTGCCGAGGCTCTCGGGCGGCATGTGGGGCCTCTCCGCCGCCCTCGGAGGCGTCGCCGGCATCCTGGTCGCCCCTGTCTCGATGATCTTCCCCGACATGGGGGAGGACGTGCTGCTGCCGGCCTTCGCGGCGATGACGCTCGGCGGGTTCGGCAATTTCGGCGGCGCGATCCTTGGCGGGTTGCTGATCGGCGTGCTGCAGCAACTGGCGGGCGGCTACGTGTCCTCCGCCGCTATCACGATTTTCCCGTACCTGGTGATCGTGGGCGTGCTGATGCTGTTCCCGGCCGGGCTATTCGGGTCCAAGGAGACGTTCCGTGTCTGAGGCGGCCACGCGGCGGCGACCCCGAACGCATAAGCGGGACATGCGCGGCGCGGCGACGCTGACCGCCGGGCTCGCGATTCTGCTCGCCTTGCCGCTGTTTCTGAACGACTACACGCAGTACATCGCCAACGCGATCCTGGTGTACAGCTTGGCCGGCCTGGGCTTTAACATCGTGCTCGGCTATCTGGGGCAGCTCGCCTTCATCAATGCCGCGTTCTTCGGGCTCGGTGCCTATGCGACGGCACTCGGCATGCGGCTGCTCGGCATTCCGTTCTGGCTGATGCTGCCACCCGCGGCGGCCATCGGCGCCGCCGCGGGGGTGCTTACCGCGCTCCCAGCGCTGCGGCTCAAACGATACTACCTGGCCATTGTCACGATGACGCTGAGCGAGTTGCTGCGCTGGGTGTACGTGCATTCGGACGTGACCGGGGGCGCTTCCGGGCTGGCCGTGCCGGATGGCACCATCTTCGGCATTTCGTTGGACAGCGGCATGCGGAAATACTTCGTTTATCTCGCGGTCACCATCGCGATCTACGCATCCACCCGCGCCCTGCTGCGCTCACGCTTCGGCCGCGCGATCGCCGCCGTGCGGCAGAACGAGGCGGCGGCCGCTTCGCTCGGCATCGAACCCGCGCGCGTCAAGCTGATCGCCTTCGCCTGGAGCGGGGCGATCGTGGCGATCGCCGGGGCCTTGTTCTCCATCCTGCTTGGGCGCATCGATCCGACCGGCTTCGACCTGTCGCAGCTGCTGTTGCAGTTCGCTATCGTCATGATCGGCGGCCTCGGCAGCCTCGCCGGCTCCGCGATCGGCGCGTTGCTGCTGACCGGCGCGCCGGAGCTGCTGCGCAACCTGCCCGGGCTGGAGGAGATCGCCTTCGCGCTCCTGCTGATCGTCGTGCTGATCTTCGTCCCGGAGGGGCTGGGCGGCATCATCGCGCGCCGCGTCCCGGCCCTGGCCGACCGCTTTCATGGTGGCCGGACATGAGCGCCGTGCTCACGGTGGAGGGCGTCACGGTGCGCTTCGCGGGGCTGGTGGCTCTGTCCGATGTCTCGCTCGTCGTCGGCGGCGGCACGATCGAGGCGGTGATCGGTCCGAACGGCGCCGGAAAATCCACGCTGTTCGGCACGATCAGCGGCTATGTCCGGCCGACCGCCGGGCGCGTCGCGTTCGACGGCACGGACATGACCCGCGCCACGCCCACGGAGGCCGCGCGCGCTGGCATGCGCCGCACCTTCCAGAATGGCGGCATCTTCCCCGACCTCTCCGTGCTGGAGAACGTGCTGACGGGACTGCCCGGAAGCTGGCGATTCGGCATGCTCGGCGTCGCACTCGGCTTCGCTGGCGCTCGCCAGCGGGAGCGGTCGGATGTGGCGGCCGCGCGCGCTCTGTTGGAGAAGATGGGGATCGGCGGGCTGGCCGGCCGCCGGGCCGGCGACCTGCCGGCAGGGCAGCAGCGACTAGTGGAGATCAGCCGCGCCCTGGCCGGGGAGGCGAAGCTCCTGCTGCTGGACGAGCCGGCGGTCGGGCTCACGCGGGCGGAGCTGGACACGCTTGGCGGGGTTCTGAGGCGGCTGGCGGCTGGCGGCCTCGCGATCCTGCTGGTCGAGCACGTGATCGACTTCGTCATGGCGCTCGCCCAGCGCGTCCTGGTGCTGAACCACGGCGAGGTGCTCGCCCAGGGCACGCCCGCCGAGATTCGCGCGCATGACGCCGTGTTGGAGGCCTATCTTGGCCGCCGTTGACAACGCGCTCCGGATCGACGGCCTGACCGTTCGCTACGGTCATGCCACCGCGTTGGACCAGGTCTCGCTCCGCGTCGATCCTGGCGAGGTGGTGGCGCTTCTTGGGGCCAATGGCGCCGGCAAGACCACCCTGCTGAACGCGATCAGCGGCATCCGTCCGGCCGCTGCCGGGGCGATCACCTGGCGCGGCGAGCCGATCCTGGCGCGGAAGCCGCATCGCGTGTTCGCCGCCGGGATCGTGCAGGTCTCGCAGGGCCGCGATCTCTTTCCCGAGATGTCGGTGCTGGAGAACCTTCGGCTCGGTGCCATCTGCCGCCGTGGCGGGGAGTCGGAGCGTCTCGACACCGTGTTCACCTCGTTCCCGCGCCTGGCGGAGCGCCGAGCGCAGCGTGTGGCCACCTTGTCCGGCGGCGAGCAGCAGATGGTGGCGATCGGGCGCGCCATGATGGGCACGCCGCGCCTGCTGATGTTGGACGAGCCATCCGGCGGGCTCGCGCCGCGCTTCGTCGACGAGATCGCCGCCATCATGGCGCGGCTGAAGCAGCAGCGAGCGACCATGCTGATCGTGGAACAGAATATCGAGCTTGCGCTCGGCATCGCCGACCGCGCGTACATCCTTCGCGACGGCCGCATCATGGGGTGCGAGACCGTCGCCAATCTCGGCACCGACTACCGTGCGCTCGCGCAACGCTTCTATCTCTGAGGACAGACCAATGCAGCCACCTCGCAGGCCCTGGGACGGCATCATTCCGGAGGAGGAGCAGCGTGCCTACCGCGCAGCCGGCTTCGGGCGCCCCGCTGGCATCGGCAACCGCCCGGCGCTGCTGATCATCGATGTGCAGTACCGCACCGTTGGCACCGCGCCACGTCCTTTCTTCGAGGCGATCAAGGAATTTTCGACCTCATGCGGTGAGGTCGGCTGGCAAGCCGTCGCCAATATCCAGCGTCTGCTCGCGCTGTTCCGCGAACGCCGCTGGCCGGTGCTCTACCCATATGTCGCGCGCAAGGAGAGCTTCGACACCGGGCGGCTGGCGGCGAAGGTGCCGGCGCTAATGACGGTGGCTGAGCGCGGCTACGATTTCGTGGCCGAGATCGCGCCGCTGCCCGGCGACGTGCTGCTGCCCAAGAAGCACCCGAGCGCTTTCTTCGGCACCCCGCTCGCTAGCTACCTCATCGACCTCGGCGCCGACACGCTGATCGTGACCGGCTGCACCACGAGCGGCTGCGTGCGCGGTTCGGTGGTGGACGCCTTCGCCTACAATTTCCGGGTGATGGTCCCGCAAGACGCGGTCTATGATCGTAGCCAGGTCTCGCATGCCGTGAATCTATTCGACATGGCGGAGAAATACGCCGACGTCGCCAGCACGGAAGCCTGCCTCGAAACGCTTCGCCGCCTTGGCCAACCCGGAAGCGCGGCGGCATGAGCGACGCGTTCGACCTTGTCCTGCGCGGCGGCCAAGCGGTGCTCCCCGGCGGCATGGTCACCGCCTGCGATCTCGCCATCCAGGACGGACGCATCGCCGGCCTGCTGGCGCCGGGGGCGCAGTGCCGCGCGGCGGAGGCCTGGGACATACGCGGCCTAGTCGTCATGCCGGGCGCCATCGACGTGCACCTGCATCTCGGCAGCGGCAATGACATCTCCCGCCCCCGCCGCGCGCAGGATGCGGGGGGCGAGACCGCGGCGGCCGCCCGCGGTGGCATCACCTGCTTCATCCCCTACCTGATAGCGGCCGAGCCGTTCGAGGCGATTTGGGACGAGGTCCGTGCGGTCACGGAGCAGGGGGCCCGCATCGATTTCGGCTACCACTTCTGCATCTCCACCGAAGCGCAGCTCGCCGCGGTACCGCACTACATCCGCGAATTCGGCGTACCCAGCCTCAAGATCTTCCTCAACAACCGGCGGGGCGAGGGGGCGCGGCTCGGCTTGCCGGACATCGACGACGGGTTCCTGTTTCGGCTGTGCGAAGCGGCGGCGGCGCATGGCGGCATGGTTTGCCCGCACCCAGAGAACATCGAGGTGGCCCTGGTGCTTCGCGACCGGGTGCGCGCATCGGATCCGGACGGGATCGGGGGGCTCGCCACCTGGAATGCGACCCGGCCACCCTTCGTCGAGGCCGATGCCCTGGCGAGCGCCGCGCTGATCGCAGCGGCCGCTGGGGCCCCGCTCTATGCCGTGCACACGTCGTCGGCCGCCGCGCTGAACGCCGCGCTGCGGGCGCGGGAGGGCGGGTGCCGCGTGTTCATCGAGACCTGCCCCCATTATCTTACCCACGACGTGACCTGGCCCGGCGGCGATCTCGGCAAGATCAACCCGCCGCTCAGGGAAGCAGCCGACCGGGAAGCGCTGTGGCGAGGGTTGCTGTCGGGCGCGATCGACACGGTCGCAACCGACCATGTCCATCGCGGGCGGGCAGCGAAGCAGGGCGGCATCTGGGCGGCCTCGCCCGGTTGTCCGGGGCTGGAGACGCTGCTGGCAGTGCTGCTGAGTGAGGGCCGAGCCCGCGGCCTGACGTTGCCGCGCATTGCCGAACTGGTGGCGACCAACCCGGCGCGACTGATGGGCCTCGCGCACGCGAAAGGCGCGATTCGGCCAGGGTTGGACGCGGATTTGGCCATCATTGACCCGGCCGCCCGCTGGACGTTCGGGCGAGAGGATATCGTGACGTCCGCAGGCTACTCCATCTATGACGGCCACCACTTCACCGGCCGTGTGGTACACACACTGGTCCGCGGCCGTGCGGTGCTGCGTGACGGCTCGCTCGACGAAGCCGCAATCGGCACCGGCCGCTACGTGCGGCGGCGATTGGCGTCCGCGGCGTGACGGACGCGGCGCCTCTAGCGGTGGACGACGTGCTCGCGGCGTACCGGGCGCGCGGCTACGCGGGACGGATCGGCCTTGGCGCGCGGCCGGTGCTGCTCGTCATTGATCTCAGCACGGCGTTCACGGTTGGCACGGACGGCTATCCCGGCGGCGGCTTCGCAACGGTTATAGCCGCGACCAGACGCCTGCTGGATGCCGCGCGTGGCCGGATTCCGGTGATCTTCACCACGATCGCCTACGATGCCGGCATGGCCGAAGCCGGGCTGTGGCCCCGCAAGGTACCATGGCTCACCGGCCTGCGGCGCGGCGAGCATGCCGTCGACATCGACCCGGCGCTCGATCGGCGCGCGGATGAGCCTGTACTCATCAAGCCGTTTCCGTCCTGCTTCTTCGCCACCGACCTCAAGGCGCGGTTGGACGCGCAACGGGCGGACACGCTGATCCTCGCCGGCTGCACAACGAGCTGCTGTGTCCGCGCCACGGCGGTCGACGCCATGCAGCACGGCTTCCGCGTCGCCGTCCCGCGAGAAGCGGTCGGTGATTTCTCGGCGGCGCTGCATCGCGCCCACCTCGCCGACATCGATGCACGCTATGGCGACGTGATGGCGACGGATGAGGTGCTCGGCTACATCGCGGCGCTCGACGCCGGATCGGGGCCTCATTCCACATGATCGCGACGGCTCGCGAGCGATGCGACGAGATATCCTTGAGAGGTCGAGCGGTTCCGGATTGCGGGACATTCTTCCACTTGACGGAACATCGGACTGCTGGCACAAGAACACGGTGCCTGCCGTCGGCGGGTGAGTTGGAGGAGCCGCCATGAACGTAATCGACCAGTCCGCCTCCCGTGCCAGCGCATTAGTTTCGCCGCAGACGTTGCGGGGCATCCTTCCGCCCGTCGCCATGCCGTTCGACGAGCAGGGCAACATCGTCCACGCGGCCATCGCCGAGCAGCTCGATCTGATGATCGACCGTGGCGTGCGCGGCGTCGTCATGGGGGGCAGCACCGGCGAGGGCCATACGCTCGACCGCGACGAGTTCGCCAGCGTGATGGAAACGGCGCACAAGGCGGTGCGCGGCCGCGTGCCATTGCTGGCCGGGCTGATCGTGAACAGCACGCAGGAAGCCATCGCCCGCGCCCGGCTGCTGCAGGGCATGGACATCGCCGCGTTGCAGATCACCCCGGTACACTACCTGTTCAAGCCGGATGCCGAGCACACCGTCGCGCATTTCCGCGCCATCCACGGCGCCGTCGGCTTGCCGATCCTGATCTACAACGTCATCCCCTGGAACTATCTCAGCGTCGAGCTGATGCTGCGCATCATGCGCGAAGTGCCGGGCGTGATCGGCATGAAGCAAAGCTCCGGCGATCTGAAATCCGTCTCCGACCTCGTCGCCGCCGTGGCGCCGGAGAATCTCGTGTTCAGCGGCATCGACGCGCTGCTCTATCCGGCCTTCGCGCTCGGCGCGCACGGCGCCATCAGCGCGCTGACCACGGCGGTGCCAGGTGTCTGCGTGCAACTCTGGGACGCGGTGACGGCCGGTGACCATAAAACGGCGCTCGATCTGCATCGCCGGCTGGGCGCATTGTGGAACGCGATGACGCATGACAACCTGCCGGCCTGCGTGAAATACGCGCAACACAAGCAGGGCCTCGGCATGTATCCCCCTCGGGCGCCGATGATGCGCGTCACCGCTTCGCAGCAGGCCGCCATCGACGCGGCACTCCGCGCCCTGCCCCTCTGAGCATGGCGGTCTGACCGTGGCCGCCGTGGCCGATACCGAACCGGACGCAACGCTTCTCGACCAACTGCGCCACCTGCTGGGGGAGCGTTGCTCCGTCGCGCAGTCTGAGCGGGACCTCATGGCCACGGCGAATCCTACCACCCGGCGCGCCCACCGGACGTGGTCTGCTATCCGGCCTCCACCGAGGAAGTCAGCGCCATTCTGCGCCTGTGCCACGACGCGCGCACGCCGGTGGTGCCGTTCGGCGCCGGCACCTCGCTGGAAGGGCACGTCTGCGCGCTGCAAGGCGGCGTCTCGCTCGACATGACGCGGATGAATGCCATCCTGTCGGTCGATGCCGAGGATCTCGACGCCACGGCCCAGGCCGGTGTGACGCGCAAGCAGTTGAACGCGCATCTGCGCGATACCGGCCTGTTCTTCCCCGTCGATCCTGGCGCCGACGCAACGCTGGGCGGCATGGCCGCCACCCGCGCTTCCGGCACCAACGCCGTGCGCTACGGCACGATGCGCGAAAACGTGGTCGCGCTGACCGTGGTGCTGGCGGACGGACGCATGATCCGCACCGCGTCACGAGCGAAGAAGTCTTCGGCCGGCTACGACCTGACCCGGCTGTTCGTCGGCTCCGAGGGCACGCTCGGCGTCATCACCGAAGTCACCGTGCGCCTGTCCGGCATCCCGGAGGCGGTGTCCGTCGCCATCTGCCCGTTCCCCGATACCGACAGCGCCATCCGCACCGCGATCAATCCGGCATTCCCGTCGCGCGCATGGAATTCGTCTGCAAGCGCACCATCCTGGCGGCGAACCGCTTCGCGCACCTGAACCTGGCCGAGACGCCGACGCTGTTCTTCGAGTTCCACGGCACGCCGCGCGGGGTCGCCGAAGAGGCCGAACGCGCCCGCGACGTGGCGGCGGCCAATGGCGGCACCGACTGGCGCTGGACCACCGTTCCGGACGAGCGCGCGCGGCTGTGGCAGGCGCGGCACGAAATTCATTACGCGACGCTGGCGATGCGCCCTGGCGCCAAGGTGATGGGCACTGATGTCTGCGTGCCGATCTCCCGCCTCGCCGAGTGCATGCGGGAAACCCGCGCCGATCTCGACCGCTCCGCGCTGTTCGTCACCATGCTGGGCCATGTCGGTGACGGCAACTTCCATCTCGGCCTGCTCATCGACGAGACCGATCCCGCCGAACTGGCGGAAGCCGAGGCGATCAACGCCCGCGTCGTGGCGCGCTCGCTGGCGCTGGGCGGCACCTGCACCGGCGAACACGGCGTCGGCTACGGCAAGACGAAATACATGCAGGCCGAGCACGGCGCGGCACTGGAGGTGATGCGCCTGCTGAAGACGGCGCTCGACCCCGACGGCCTACTCAACCCCGGCAAGGTGCTGCCGCCGGATCAGTCCGCGGCGATGCCCAGATAAGCGTTCTTCACGCGCTCATCCGCTGTCAGCGTCCGCGCCTCCTTCGTGGCGCTCTACGGTCGTGGCGCGGCGGCCGGCGCGGCGGTACCGAGGAGACCGAGCGCGCCCGGCGCGACAGCATGGGTAACGACATCATTTGTCTCCCTCACGGTGGCGAAGCGGCGGTCAGGCCTGGCCCGGCCGCCTGCATGGTTGGCGACGGATGGCCGAGCACGGCGCCGCGTTCGCGCAGCCTGCGCCGGAGTCCAGCGCGGGGTCAAGATGGATTCGGACTATCGTCCCGCTATCCGGGATCCACTCGATAGCCGAGAGAGGCCGAGATGCCATTCGCGTGGTGGATGACAATCTTCGCCAGGCTTTCCACCTCGCTCGCAGGTAACCGCCAGGCCGGGCCGCTCACACTGATCGCGGCGAACACACGCCCATTTTGATCCCGGATCGGCGCGCCGACACAGCGGACGCCAGGCTGATGCTCCCCTTCGTCGATGGCATGGCCCAGCCGCCGGACCCGCCCGAGCGCAGAGCGCAGGGCCGTCGGATTAACGATCGTTTGGTCGGTAAAGCGCGCGAGGCCGCCGGCGATCACGCGGTCAATCGTGACCGCGTCCTGGTACGCCAGGATTGCCTTCCCGACGCTCGTGCAATGCGCGGGCGCGGACTCGATCAGGTTCGCCGGGTTACCGCCCTCCGGTATCGGATCCGTGCGGCGAATCACGACCGCGAGACGACCGTCGAACACCGCAAGATGCACACCCTGCCCGCTGATTCTCGTCAGGGCATCGACGAACGATTGCGCCTCCCGATGAAGGTCCATGTTCGCGAGCACGATGTTGCCGAGTTCAAAGAGCTTCAGGCCCAGCCGGTATCGTTCCCCTTCGCGGTCCTGGTCGAGCAGACCCACCTCGCGCATGGAGGCAATCAGCCGGTGAGTCGTGCTCTTCGGAAAGCCGCATTGCTGGCACAATTCACCAAGCGACAGAGCTCTACGCATCGTGGAGAAGCTCTCCAGGATGCGCATTATTTTGACCAACGACTTCAAATTGTCATCGCGCTGGGTCAGCCCACTCGTCTCAACGTTCAAACAAGCCGCTCCCGTCTGTCCCGTATTGCGGACCGCTATCTAGCAGTCCTGGAGCCCAGGAGCAATGAGACGAAAGCGGGCGGTGGGTCGCCCTCGCATTCCAGTCCTCGTTCCACATTCGGGTTTTTCATGCGGCCCGGAACCCGCGCTGCGGCCCCGCCCAAACGTCATCCTACCGCGTTGACTTGCCGGCCCAAGCAGTCCGATGCTCCGTACGTTACGCGTCCCACCTTAACGCTCTGGAACCCCATGCGACCTGCCGCAATTGCCGTCGCCGCCCTGCTGCCCGCGCTTGCCGCGACAACGGCTCGTGCGGAGGTGCCCAACTCGATCGCGAAATTGCTCGGGCCGTCCGTCGGCTACCTGCTTTCGCAGAGCGATCTGTGTCAGTGGGGCCTGACCGGGGACATCGAGAAGACCTATCGGACTGGGTTCAAGACGATGGGCATGACCGCGGCGCAGCAAGAAAGCGTTTGGTCACAGGCCGTTGCGCGTCGCAAGGCGCTCGCCGATCTGCCCGCCTCGGCAAAGGCGCGAATGAAGGCCGATACCTGCACGCCGGCTTTCCGTGCCCGGGTGGAGGGCGACCTCGCCGACTGATCGTGACCCGCCTCCTTCTCGCCGCCGCGCTGCTATTCGGCGTCCTGTTGGCTGCCTCATCGGCGCGGGCGGACTCCTTCACGCCGACGCAACGGGCGGAGATCGTCACCATCCTGCGGGACGCGCTGCGCACGGACCCTTCCATCCTGCGCGATGCGGAGCAGGCGCTTCAGGCGGACGACGGGGCGCGCCAGGCCCAAGCCAGCCGGGCCGCGATCGAGCGGGACCGCAACGCACTGGTGGCTGACCCGGCCGATCCGGTGGCCGGCAACGCGAAAGGCAACGTCACCGTCGTCGAGTTCTACGACACGCGCTGTCCGTTCTGCCGACGCATGGCGCCGACAATGGCGGCGCTCCTAAAATCCGACCCGAACGTCCGGCTGGTCTACAAGGACCTGCCGATCCTGGGTCCGTCCAGCCTGCTGGAGGCGCGCGCCCTGCTCGCCGCGCAGCGCCAGGGCGGCTACTTGCGGCTGCAACGGATGTTCATGCAGACCACCGCCCCATCGACGCCCGAGAGCATTCAGGCCGCCGCCGAGAAGCAGGGCCTGGATGGGGCCCGCCTGCTGCACGACATGAACGATCCGGCGATCGGCGCTCGGCTGGAGGCGAACGAGGCCCTCGCGCGCGATCTGGCGGTGGCGGGGACGCCCGTCCTCATCATTGGGCAGGAGATGATCCCGGGCGCCCAGGATCTCGCCGACCTGCGGACCGCGATCGCCACGGCGCGGACGCATTGATTCCCGGCCGGCGAAGCGGTGTCCGGGTTCAGACACATATGAGACGCGAGGGCTCTTGAAAGAGCTTGGGGATCTCGGAGGCTGGGGTTGCGAGACCAACAGCTTCCGGAGACCCCCAATGAAGGTTTTTGGCCTTCAGGCCAC
>JBAWFF010000305.1:0-1539 GCA_049591635.1 Acetobacteraceae bacterium | reverse complement strand
ATCGGATTCCGTGCAGAGGGCGGCGGCGTCGAGCGCCAGCAGGCCCGGCAACGCGTGGGCGACGCATTCGGCCACGTCGCTCGCACCGATCAGGGCGAGTACGGCGGTCTGCACGCGTCCCGCCATGCCGGCGGCCGCCCGACCGGCCGCTAGCACGCCGTCGGCGCGCTCGGCCATCGCGTTCGCGTGCTGGCGCTCGGCGTGCAGCATCGCCACCATGTGATCGGCCATCGGCTCGCCGTGGATTCGCCGCGGCGGGATCAGGGACCGGTAGAGGTCCGGCCGCTCGGCGAGGAAGCCGGGGCGCGCGCGGAGGAAGGCCGCGACCTGCTCGGACTCGGCCGACTCCGCGTCACCTTCGGACGCTCTCATGGGCTATGGATCGGTCAGACGATGTGCTGGCCGGTCTTGGCCCAGTCCGCGGAGAAGGAGGCGAGGCCCTTGTCGGTCAGCGGATGATTGAACAACGTGCGCAGCACGGCGGGCGGCACGGTGGCGACATGGGCGCCGAGCTTGGCCGCCTCGATGACATGGCGGGGGCCGCGGACGCTGGCCACCAGCACCTCCGTCTTGATCTCCGGGTAGTTCCTGAAGATCGTCACGATATCGGCGACCACCCCCATCCCGTCCTCGCCGATATCGTCGAGCCGGCCGACGAAGGGGCTGATGAAGCTGGCGCCCGCCTTGGCCGCGAGGATCGCCTGCGCGGGGGAGAAGCAGAGCGTCACGTTGACCATCGTGCCGTCATTGGCGAGCGCGCGGCAGGCGCGCAGCCCATCCGGCGTCAGCGGCACCTTGATGGTCACGTTGCGCGCGATCTTCCGCAGCACATGCGCCTCGGCCATCATGCCGTCGAAATTGGGCGCCGCGACCTCGGCACTGACCGGGCCGGGGACGATGCCGCAGATCTCGGCGATGACGTCGTGCATCTGCCGGCCGCTTTTGGCGACCAGCGACGGATTGGTGGTGACGCCGTCCAGGAGCCCGCTCTGGGCCAGGGACTTGATATCCGCCACGTCGGCGGTATCGACAAAGAATTTCATGCGACCGATCCGATTCCTGTTTGCCGCTCCGGCGCCCTCGCGCGCGCCACTCAAGGACCTATACGCGTGAACGCGGGCGATCGGAAGCGAGCCGGCCGTCGGCGCGTGCCAGTCCTGCTGCCATACCCGTTCCCGGGGCCGTTCGACTACGCGGTGCCGGAGGGAATGGACCCCGCCCCGGGCGACGTCGTGCTCGCCCCGCTGAATGGGCGGGAGGTCGTGGGCGTGGTCTGGGACACGCCGGGCGCAGCCCCGGCGGCGGAGGCGAAGCTGAAGCCCCTGATCGGCGCGCTCGACACGCCACCGATGCGCCCGGCGCTGCGGCGGCTGATCGATTGGATGGCGGCTTACACCCTGTCGCCGCCCGGGGAGGTGATGGCGATGGGGCTGCGCCTCGTCGGTGTCGCGCCGGGGCCGGTCACAGGATGGCGGCTGCCCGACGCCAGCCCGCCGGACGCCAAGCGCACCGAGGCCCGCGCGCGGGTGCTTGCCGCCC
>JBAWFF010000304.1:0-5044 GCA_049591635.1 Acetobacteraceae bacterium | reverse complement strand
AG
The DNA here is from genome assembly GCA_049591635.1 of Acetobacteraceae bacterium. Classification (GTDB taxonomy): domain Bacteria; phylum Pseudomonadota; class Alphaproteobacteria; order Acetobacterales; family Acetobacteraceae; genus DATFDN01. Next base: position 5,042 of record JBAWFF010000304.1, on the reverse strand, counting down.
TCCGGGCGTGGCCGGCTTCGGCGGCGGCGTGGGCGGGGGTAGCAATTACGGCGGCGGCGGCGGTGGTGCTGGGCTCGGCGGTGACATCCTGGTGCAGCAAGGCGGCCAACTCACCATCGGCGCGGGCAATCTCGACGCCGGCACTGTCGCGGGAGGCGCAGCCGGCACGGGCCGCTCGGCCAACCCGGGCACGGCGGGCAGCGCATACGGCAACGGCCTGTTCCTGCAGGGCAACCAGTCCGTCACGTTCGCCCCCGGGGCGGGCCAGATGCTGGCGATCAGGGGCGTGATCGCCGATCAGAACGGCTCGGTCGCCGGCAGCGGCGGCCAGGGCGGCGTGGTGGTGAACGGCTCCGGCCTAGTCCAACTCCTGGCCGCCAATACCTGGACCGGCGGCACGACCCTCAGCAGCGGCACGTTGGAGCTGAACCTTTCCACATCGGCGGGCAGCGGGGCGATCACCTTCGGCGCGCCAGTTGCCGCGCAGATCCTGCAACTCGATTACGTCAAACTCGGGGCTGCTACCGTCAGTCAGGCCATCCAGTCGCTCTCCGGCGGCACCACCGAGATGATCTTCCTGCCGTTCGCCAATGCGACGAGCCCCACTTTCACCAGCTATGTCGGCACCAACTTGCGATTCAGCACCGGCGGCGTCGCCTACAACTTCACCAATCTCGGGGTTGGGTCCGGCTACACGATCAACGCCAGCAGTATTATCGCCGACAAGTCGGGCGCCGGGGTCGACATCTTCGCCGCGGTGCTCTGCTTCGCCGAGGGGACAAGGCTGCGCACCCCGCACGGCGAGGTCGCCGTCGAGGCGCTGGCCGAGGGCGACGTTCTCGTCACCCACGCGGGTGAGCGCCCGGTCACCTGGGTCGGCCGGCGGCATATCAACATCGCCGCGCACCCCGACCCTGAGTCGGTGCAGCCGATCCGCATACGCCGCGACGCGGTGGCGCCGGGGGTGCCGGCGCGCGACCTGCTGGTCTCCCCCGATCATGCGATCCATCTGGACGGCGTGCTGATCCCGGCGCGGTTGATGGTGAACGGCGCCTCCATCGTGGCCGAGACCGACGCGCGCTCGGTGACTTATTTCCACGTCGAACTCGCCGAGCACGCGATCCTGTTCGCCGAGGGGCTGGAGGCGGAGAGCTACCTCGACACCGGCAACCGGGCGATGTTCGAGAACGCCGGGGCGGTGATGCTGCATCCGGACTTCTCGGTCAGTGCCCGGATCCGGCATCGCGCGGCGGCGAGTTGCGCCCCGCTCGCGGTGGAGGTGGCGATCGTCCGGCCAGTGTGGGAACGGCTCGCGGCGCGCGCGGAGCACTCCGCCGCGCCCCGCCCGACCACCAACGATCTGGCGGTACGGCTCCTCGCGGGTGGGCGGAAGCTTCGCCCGATCATCGCCGACGGTGATCGCCTGGTGTTCGCGATCCCCCGGGGCGAGCGGGCGGTGCGGCTGCTGTCGCGCGCGGCGCGGCCGTGCGACGCGCAACCCTGGCTGGACGATCGCCGCCGCCTCGGCGTCGCGGTCGGGCACATCGTGGTCCGACATGGTGGCGAGGTGACGGAGATCGCTCTGGACCACCCCGGGCTTGCCGATGGCTGGTGGGGTGCCGAGCACGACGGGCTCTCATGTTGGCGCTGGACGGCGGGGGACGCGGCCATCGCCCTGCCGAACGGCGCGAGCACGCTGGAGATTCGCCTGGTGGGCACGATGGCCTACGTTGTTCAGGGCAGCCATCCGAGCGCCCGGACCAGCCGCTTCGTGGATGAGGAGAACAGGCGCGCGGCGTAATACTCTCCGGCGGCGCGCTTGCCCGCCTCCGCGCGCGTCGGATAGGCCACGATCAGGTCGGCGAGCGCCTGCGGCTTCATCCCGTGTTTGATCGCCAACGTCCACTGGCCGATCATCTCGCCGGCATCGCGGGCCAGGATGCCGGCGCCGATGACGCGGCCACGCTCGATGACCAGCTTCACCATGCCGTCCGTGTCGCGATCGGTGCGCGCGCGGTCGTTCTCGGCCAGCGGCCAACACAGGACCGACACGCTCCGCCCGGCGGCACGCGCCTCCGCCTCGGTCGCGCCCACCTGGGCTAGTTCGGGGTCGGTGTAGGTGACGCGCGGCAGCGCTCGGTAATCGATGCGGGCCGGCAGATGGAACAACGCGCGGCGGATCACGATTCCCGCGTGATAGGCGCCGACATGAGTGAAGGCGCGCACCCCGATCCCTCGCGGGTCGGCGATGTCGCCCGCGGCGAAGACGTGGCGGTTGGTGAGGCTCCTTAGCCCGGTGTCGGTAGCGATCCCGTGCGGCGTCGTGCGCACGCCGCCGGCTTCGGGTGCGAGTCCATCGAGGTTGGGACGCCGTCCGACGGCGATCAGGAGGTGGCTACCCTCGATGCGCCGCCCGTCGCGCAGGATCAGCGCCGGGCCGGGCGCGGCCTCGACGACCTCGGCGTGTTCGACGACGGCCACACCCTTGCGGATCAGGGCGTCGCGGAGGCTGCCGGCCAACTCGAGGTCTTCCTTGGCGGCGGCACGGTCGGCCTCAATGACGGTGACGCGACAGCCGAGGCCGGCGTGGGCGTCCGCCATCTCCAGCCCGATCGGGCCGCCGCCGAGGATCAGCAGGTGCTCGGGCCGTTCCGCGAGGTCGAACAGCGTCTCGCTGGTCAAGTACGGGATGGCATCGAGGCCGGGCACCGGCGGGATGACGGGCCGGCTGCCGGCGGCCACCACGATCCGGCGCGCCGAGAGCCGCCTTCCGCCGACCTCCAGCGCGTCGGGCACGACGAAGCGGGCGTGATCGCGGAACACCGCCGCGCCGAGCGCGCGAAACCGCGCTTCGCTATCGGTCGGCGCGGTGGCGGCGATCACGCCGTGGACATGGGCGCGGACCGCGTCCCAGTCGATGACGGGCTCGGGGAGCGTCACGCCGAAACGATGGGCCGCGCGCGCCGCCTGGGCGGCGTGGGCGGCGGCGAGCAGCGCCTTGCTCGGGATGCAGCCGGTGTTGAGGCAATCCCCGCCCATCCGGCCACGCTCGATCAGCGCGACCCGCAGACCGAGCCGGGCGGCGACGGAGGTGATAGAGAGGCCGGCCGAGCCCGCGCCGATGACGGCCAGATCGTAGTCGAAGCGGCTCACCGCCGATGGACGGCTCGCCAGGCGACCGGCAGAAGGGCGAGGGCCGCCAGCGCGAGCAAGGGGCCCAGGACCTGGACGGAGAACAGGATGCTAAGGTCGGGGGCGCGCCCATCGGCGAGTACGCCCGCCACGCCGGCGCCAATCCAGGCCAGCACGAAAGTCGCCGGGATGATGCCGATCAGGGTGGCGGCTGTGTAGGGCAGCAGGCGCATCCCGCTCAGCGCGGCGGCGAGATTGACCAGCCAGAATGGGGCCGGGACCAGGCGCAGCGCCAGCAGGTAGCTGAAGCCGTGGCGGTGCAGCTTCGGGCGGAGCCGGTCGAGAAAGGCCCCGGCGCGCCGCCGGACGGTCTCGCCAAAGGCCGAGCGGGCCACGAGGAACAGGAGCACGGCGCCGGCGGTGGCGCCCAGCACGGCCATCGTCCCGCCAAGGATGGTCCCGAACAGCAGCCCACCGGCTACGGTGACGAGCGCCGCCTCGGGGATCGAGAGCGCCACCCAGATGGCGTAGAGCGCCGCGTAGACTAGGGGAGCGACCACGGGATGGGCGGCCACGAGCGCCAACAGCCGGGCCTGATGGCGGGCGAGCCCGGCCCAGCTAAGGGCATCCCCGAGGCCGAAGTGCCAAGCGGCGGCTACGATCGCCACCAGAGCGAGCACGAGCAGTAGCGGTTTGAGGGGGCGCGGCAGGGACTCGCTCCAGGGATATGATGTTCTTTTTGTGAGGTCGCGATAGCCTCACTGCAACCCCGCGCGGTTCCGCGGGCCGGTCGTGTGACCTGATTGACCCATGCCGCCCCGGCCCGTATAAGCCGCCGCGATCACGGGCCCCCGCGACGCGGGTGCGGCCCCGACCCCCCATCACGGGGATTTCGGTTCCAAACGGAGAGCTGTCGTGAAGCGCACTTACCAACCCTCGAAGCTGGTCCGCAAGCGCCGGCACGGGTTCCGCGCCCGGATGGCGACGGTCGGCGGCCGGAAGGTGCTGGCCAACCGCCGCGCGAAGGGCCGCAAGCGGCTGTCTGCCTGACCGCCGACGCGCGCTTTGCCCGAACCCCGTCTCCCCGCTCGACCGCTGGCGTCGTCCGCGTCTCGCCTGAAGCGGCGCGCGGAGTTTCTGCGCGTGGCGGCGAAGGGCCGCAAGGTGCCGACACCGGGGCTGGTACTCCAGGCTCTGACACGCCCCGACGCCGGTCCGGCCCGTGTCGGGGTCACCGTGACCAAGAAAGTCGGCAACGCCGTCATCCGCAATCGCACGCGCCGGCGGCTGAAGGAGGCGGCGCGGCTGCTGCTGAAGGCGGCGCCGGTACGCGGGGTCGATCTAGTGCTGGTCGGGCGCGAGGCGACCCGTGGGCGCGAGTTCACCGCATTGCAAGATGACCTGCGCCATGCGCTACGCAAGGCAGGCGTCCCGTGAGTCCGGCGGCTTGGCTCGGCATCGGCGTGGTGCGGACCTATCAGTGGACGCTGCGGCCGATGATCGGCGCGAATTGCCGCTTCGAGCCCAGTTGCAGCGAATACGCGATCGAGGCGCTGCGCGGGCACGGCGCGGCGCGGGGGACCGCATTGGCGGCCTGGCGCGTTCTGCGGTGCAACCCTTGGAACGAGGGCGGCTATGATCCGGTGCCCCCTTGTGAGTGCCGACGCGGTGCGCGGGGCTGTTGATGGACCAGAAGCGCCTGTTCACCGCGATCCTGATTTCGATCGCCATCCTGCTTGGCTACCAACTCCTGGCGCACCGTTACCTGCCGCCACCGCCGGTCCCGGCGGTGCAATCGGAGCAGTCCGCCGCCAACGGGACGGCGACGCCGGCCGAGGGAGGTCCCGCCGCCGGCGCACCGCCGGCTGGCTCCGCGACGACAGGGAATGCGACGCCGGGCGGTCCAGGGG
>JBAWFF010000303.1:0-4165 GCA_049591635.1 Acetobacteraceae bacterium | reverse complement strand
GCGCGGCGCGGGCCAGCGCCAGGACCGCGAACGCGACCACGGGAACCACGGCCAGCCCGAAGCCGGCCAGCGCGACCCCGAGGACGCGGGCGGCGCAGAATGCCTGCCCGATCGCCGCGACCACCCCGAGCAGGCCCAGGACCACGACCGGCCGCCCGGCCTTGGCGCCCACGCGCGTCTGGCGGCGAAGCCACGCCCGCGCCGCGGCCCGTCCGTCATCCCGCTCGGTTCGCGCCATGCGTTCCCCTAATCCCGGGCGCCGGAATCAGGCAAGCCGGCGCGTCCCGGATCGAGGCCGCGACCGTGACCGCCCCGCCGAAAATGTGGTCACATCGGCCGCGCCGGCCGCGGATTTGTGCTCATAATGACCTTCGCAGGTGCAGCATTTGTGCTCACAACGCCCTTCGCAGGTGCAGCATTTGGAGTCACCTTTCGCAGTTGCGAACAAGGTTTGTAGACACAACGAAGGGGATTCACCCGCCTCCGTCGGTCAGCGCCAGCAATCGCTCGGTCTCCGCCAGGAACGCCGCCGCCAGCGCCTCGCCCTCCGGCCCGGCGCGACGGCCGAGGCCAAGCACCCGGTGCTCCTCCGCGATCGTCGCCGCGAGACCGGGCCACGGCAGCCGCTCGGCGGCGCGTGCCAGCGCGAGGGCCGCGTGGAGTTCGCCGATTGGGTCGTCATGGGAGGCGGAGGTGGACGGCTCGGCCGGCGCGGCGGCAAAAAGGTCGGGCTGTCCGGGCGCGACTCGCGGCATGGGACATAGGGTAGCGCCGCCCGGCGGGTCGCGAAACCGGCGGCCCACTTCAAGCAGCCCGGAATGCCCCGACCTGTCCTCGCCGACTACCTCGACCAGATCGCCCGCATCCACGCGACCGGCGCCGGCACCGGGGAGATTAGCTATTATGGCGCCCTCGCCGGCGCGCTGAATGCGATCGGCGAGACGCTGAAGCCGCGCGTCTTCTGCGTGCCGAACCTGCGCGATCGCGGTGCCGGCTTCCCCGATATGGGCCTGTTCCCGACGGCGCGCGCCAGGGCGCCGATGGACTGGCCGGAAGGCCAGGCACCCGAACGCGGCGTCATCGAGATCGACGACATCCCGGCCGACATCGGGATCAAGTTGAACAGCGCCCAGATCGCCCGCTACCTCGCCGAATACCATCTCGTGCTCGTCACCAACTACCGTGATTTCGTGTTGCTGGGCCAGGACGCGGGCGGCAGCGTCGAAACGCGCGAGCGGTTCAGTTTCGGTTGCGCCGACGCCGCCGCTTTCTTCGCCCTCGCCCGCTCGACCAAGCGCCCCACCGGCCTCGCGATGCGTTTCGCCGAGTTCCTGGAGCGCGTGCTGTTGCATCAGGCCCCGCTCGGCCGGCCGGAGGACGTCGCGTTCTTCCTCGCCTCCTACGCCCGCGACGCGCTCGCGCGGATCGAGGAGCGGGCGGCGATTCCCGCCTTCGCCAATCTCCGCACCGCGTTGCAGGAGGCACTCGGCCTGACGTTCGACGGCCCCAAGGGCGAGCACCTGTTCCGCAGCACATTGGTTCAGACTCTATTCTACGGCCTGTTCAGCGCCTGGGTGGAGACCGCGCGGGAGGGCAAGACGTTCGACTGGCACGCCGCCGGCTGGACCTTGCACGTCCCGTTCATCGACACGCTATTCCAGCAGATCGCCACGCCCGGCCTATTGAAACCATTGGGCCTGGAGGAGCCGCTCGACTGGGCCGCCACCGCGTTGGCGCGCGTCGATCGCGCGGCGTTCTTCGCCCGGTTCGATGAAGCCGACGCCGTGCGCTACTTCTACGAACCCTTCCTCGCCGCGTTCGATCCGGTGCTGCGCAAGGACATGGGAGTCTGGTACACGCCGCGCGAGATCGTCCGCTATATGGTCGAGCGCGTCGATCGCGTGCTGCGGACGGAACTTGGGCTCGCCGACGGCCTCGCCGATCCGAACGTATGGATTCTCGACCCCTGCTGCGGCACCGGCGCCTATCTGGTCGAAGTGCTGGATCGCATCGCCCGTACCTTGCGCGAAAAAGGCGAGGACGCGCTGCTCGCCGAGGATTTGAAGACGGCGGCGACGACACGCATCGCCGGCTTCGAGATCATGCCGGCGCCCTACGTGATCGCGCACTGGCAGATGGGCCACGCGCTGCGCGCGGCGGGCGTGACGCTCAAGGACGAGGAGCGCGCCGCCATCTACCTTACGAACGCGCTGACCGGCTGGGCCGCGCCGGCGGAGAACGAGCCGAATGACGGCGCGCAAAAGGGCATCCGCTACACCTACCCGCCGCTCGCCGATGAGCGTGATGGCGCCGCGAAGGTGAAGCGCGATCGCCCGATCCTCGTGGTGCTCGGGAACCCGCCGTACAACGCCTATGCCGGCACGTCGCCCCGTGAGGAGGCGGGGTTGGTCGAGCCTTACAAGGCCGGCTTGCAGGCCGATTGGGGGATCCGCAAGTTCAACCTGGATGATTTGTACGTGCGCTTCTTCCGCATCGCCGAACGCCGCATCGCCGCCGGCACCGGGCGCGGCGTGGTGTGCTTCATCAGCAACCATTCGTGGCTGTGGTATCCGTCGTTCGTTGTGATACGCAAGCAGATTCTGGAACAGTTCGACCGCATCTGGATCGACAATCTGAACGGCTCGAAGTTCGAGACCGGCAAGGTGGCGCCCGACGGCAGCCCCGACCCGTCGATGTTCAGCACCGAGGCAAACCGCGAGGGCATTCAGGTCGGCACGGCGATCGGCCTGCTGGTGAAGCATGACGGCGCGACGGACAAGCGCACGATGTATCGCGATCTTTGGGGCGGGGCGAAGCGAGAGGAATTGCTCAGCAGCCTCGATGCGGCCGATTTCGACACGCAATACGCCCCCGGATCGCCCACATCCGCGAACCGCTTCATCCTCCGACCCGGAGAGGCGACAGCCGACTATGCAAGCTGGCCGAAACTTCCCGATCTCGCGGACCTCGCTCCCTTCAGCGGGGCATTGGAAAAGCGGCGCGGCGCGCTCCTGGCGTTCGACCGTGCCGAGCTTGGCGCCCGGATGCAGCGGTATCTTGATCCCACCATCGAGCTATCGACGTTGCGAAGCGACGGCATCGGGCCTGTCGAGGACATGGCGCGATTTGATGCTGCCGCGGCGAGGCGGCGTATCCTCGTCGAAGAAAGCTATTCTGACGAGCGACTGCGAAGGATCGCCTTGTATCCCTTCGATGTCCGCTGGTCGTACCACACCAATGTCCGTCCGATTTGGAACGAACCGCGTCCCGAGCTGACAACTCACGTATTCGAAGGCAACGGCTTTGTCGTCAGCCGCATTCGATCCCGCAGACCGGATGAGGGCATCCCGATCGTCTGGACGACTTTGTTGGCAGGCCATCACCTTCTCGACCCGAACTCCTGTCCGATACCGATTCTGACGACTGCATCGAAGGCCAACCTCTCCCAACCCGCGCGCGCCTGGCTTACCGCGCTGGGCCTCCCCAATCCCGACCGCGACATCGCCGCGCTACCCTGGTTGCACGCGCTCGCCATCGGCTACGCGCCCGCGTGGCTCGCGGAGAACGAGGCCGGCATCCGTCAGGACTGGCCGCGCATCCCGCTGCCCAACTCGGCCGCCCTGCTCCGCGCCTCCGCTTCGCTCGGTGCGCGCGTCGCGGCCCTGCTCGATCCCGATACTCCCGTGCTCGGCGTCACCGAGGGCGCCATCACCCCGGCGCTGCGCGCCATCGCGGTCCCCACGAAGCGCGGCGGCGGGCAGATGGATCGCGACATCACCGCCGGCTGGGGCCACGCCGGCAAGGACGGCGCGGTGATGCCCGGACGCGGCCGCGTCACCACGCGCGACTACGCTCCCGACGAAGCCGATACGGCAGCGCAAGCCGCGCTGCTCGGCGCCCACGCCAACGACGTCTATCTCAACGCGGACGCCTTGTGGCGCAACGTCCCCGACGCCGTCTGGAACTTTACCATCGGCGGCTATCTGGTGCTCAAGAAGTGGCTATCGTACCGCGAGCGCAAGCTGCTCGGCCGCGCCCTCACCCCCGGTGAAATCCGCTACGTCCGCGACGTGGCGCGCCGCCTCGCCGCGCTGCGCCTGCTGGGGCCGGAGCTCGACGCCAACTACCGCGCCTGCGCCGCCGCGCATGTCCCGCTGGATCACGC
>JBAWFF010000302.1:0-32613 GCA_049591635.1 Acetobacteraceae bacterium | reverse complement strand
CCGCGGCGCTGCCCGATGCCGCGTTCCAGCGCACCGGGCGGCGGCCAGACCTGTCGCGCCTGCGCTGCGTCATCGCCGTGGGCGGTCCGCTGGCGCCGGAGGCGCGGGTGCGGATCTATACGTGGCTGAAAGCCGATCTTTTGCTGCTGGCCCGCGCCGGCGATCGGATGTGGGGCAGCGCGCTCGACCCGGTGCGGGCGCGCGCCGGGCCGCCGTTGAGTTTCTTCAGGCCGCCGCCAAGCGGGCGGTTGTCAACGTCGCGTTAATCTGGTGAAATATTCCACGCGATCATTGATGGAGGAACGGTTAATGACAAGGACACTTCTGGCAGCCGGTGCGGTCGTCGCGGCGCTGGCTTTCGGACAGCAGGCCCAGGCCGATCAAATCGCCTTCTCGTTTGGCGGAAGCGGCATCAGCAGCTCCGGCACATTCATGTTCGATCCGACCGATCCCGACGCGGTCAGCGGCGGGCTCCCGATCACCGGCATGAGCGGGACGTTTTCGGATTCGAACACGGCGGTGCCAATAGTGAACGCGTCGATCACAGGAGTTTTGGCGCTCACTATCGGGACTCCTCGGGGTGCGCCTTTTCCGAACAGCCTCAGCTTCCTATCCGTGACCAATCCTCCGCCGATGGACACCGCGATATCATACGACAATCTTTATTACCCTGATGGCTCTCCGATCACGTGCGACGGCTACCTGTATTCCGGGGGATTCCTGGACGTGTTTGGGGTGACCTTCGCGCTCGACAACGGAGATTTGGTAGATTTGTACAGCAATGGTGACGCCCCGTTTGCGGAGCCGCTCATTTACGGCGCGATCGTCGTGGATATGAGCATGGCCCCTGAGAATGGCGGCGCCGGTACGATCATTGATAACGTAGGCAGCGGCATCGCGGCCGGCGTTCCGGAGCCCAGCTCCTTCTGGCTGCTCGGCGCATTCCTGCTGGGTGTCCCGGCGTTGCGGAAGCGCTCCGCCGCCGCAAGGCGTTAGCGCCAGCCCCTTGCGGGCAAGATCACCTCTCCCGCTCGCGGGAGAGGTCGACTCGCGTAGCGAGCGGGTGAGGGCCGCGCCGCGCCGGACAGCAGCGGCGCGGCCCCGCCCTACGCCATCGCCGGGGTAAGCGTCGCCTCGGTCTTCGCGCGCGCCTCATCAAGTGTCACCAGAAACCCGGATTCGCTCGCGTCATGACCACGACTTGCTGCTTTTTGGCCGCTGCGGGGATCGCTTTTGGGGAAGTAGCTTTGGACTTGGCAGCCGCTTCGGGTGAAGCCTGTCGATAACAGCTCCCCATAACAGCTCCCCTGTGATCCAGATCATAGCCTTCGACCTTTGTCAGGTGTATCAAAGATGCACGGAATGGGAAGGGTGACCGGGCCCTCCAGCCGGAAGTACCCTTCGTCCGTCGGGCAAATCTCGCGACGACAGGAGTGCACATCATGCACCGACGCGAAACGTTCAACGTTCTTCCGAAACGGCTGACGCTCGCCTGCGTCCTCCCTCTATCTCTAGCCGGCATCATGGCGCTGTCCCTCGCCGGCGCCCCCGTGCCTAGCGCGCGGGCGCAGGAGGCGGCGAGGCCGACCGCAGGTGGAGCCGCGCCGGGCGCCCGGAAGTACGTCCCCGCCACCATCCATGCGGAGCCCGGGCTACAGTGCCGCCTCTCCGCTCCCGGCGGCTCGGCTGCAGACAGCCTGCCGGTGTTCAGCGACGCCGACGGATACATCCGATTCCTCGCGGTGCGGCCTGCCTCCGACGCGGTCGCCCGTACGCTCGTCATCAAGTGCAAAGATGCCGCGGGCAAGCCCGTTTCCTACACGGTCAACCTCGCGTCCGCCGCCACGTTCGCTCCGCATCCGTTGAATCTCGCCGAGCAGCCCGGCACCGTCCGGCCGGCGCTGAAAGGTAATCCGCTAAGCTACACCCAGGCGCAGCTAGCAGCGGGCGGCTATGGCCTGCGGCCAGATCCAGCCAAAGCCCCCGCCGCTTACGCTCAGTGGCTGCACGCCGCCTCCCTCCCGGGCCGGGCACTCTCGGCGCCGCGGCCAAACCCGCACCCGCATACGGTCACGGTGGGAACTGCCGCCCCCTGGGTCGGCAGCGTCATGACCGGCGCGCCGAACTACATCCTCAGCCAGGCGGTGTTCAACGTACCCACGGGGATCGCGGGCGGGGACGGGACGACCAGCGCCTGGATCGCGATCTGGAACGGCATCGGAGGCTACGGCACTGGCTCGGGCCTGATCCAGGGCGGCGTGGACCTCAAGACCATCCCCCAGGCCGCGAGCTATCTCAGCTTTCAGGAATACTGCTGCGGCGATCCGGGAACGACACCGAACGCCGGCGCCTTCCAGCCGGCGGCCGGCGACCAGATTTTTTCGCAGGAGTATTACTGCGACGCGAATGGCAACGCGGCGCTCAATGGCGGCTATGGGTGCACTTTTCTGCAAGACATGACGTCGGGGGCCATCCAGAGCTGCACACTGGCGAGCGGAAGCCCGTGCGAATCGGTCCCTGCGTTCCCGCTTTGCTCCGTCAATCCGACGTTCAAGAACTGCATGACGCTCGGCAGCGACGCGGAGTTCATCGTCGAGAATACAAGCCCGCAGCTTACGCCGCCGACGACGGCGTTCCCTGATTTCACGCCGGCGATCGTCATGGCGGGGTCCGCCACCTCCTCGGCGGCCGCCGGGCGCGCCAACACTATCAGTACCGATCCGAGTGTTCAGGTTCTGACGGACTTCACCAGCGGTCCCACTCACATCGTCGTCACCCTCGGCTCGCCGAATCAGACTATCTTCGCCATTGAACCGGCGCAGCCGAGCTATCCGCTCTACTGCCAGGGTCCGCTGGCGACAAGCACCGCGCCGACACCGCTGACGCCGTTCACTTGGGCGAGCAAGGGGGCCGGAGCGGCCCCGCCCGGTGCCGGCCAATGCGCCTGGGCCGACCGCGGCCCGCGCGCCATCGAGATCAAACCCGGCGGCGGCAATCTCATCTCCGGCTTCCTGAACCAAGTGGCTAGCCTGCCGATGGCGAAGTTCATGGCGGTAGGCGTCTACCGCGATCCGGCCGCGCGGAACGACATGGTCGTCACCAAGGTGGTTGGCTTCGTGACGCCGCCGTTCTCCGCCGCCCCGGTAGTGCCGTAGGAGTCTCAACGGGCCGCTGGCGATAGGGAGCGAGGGTCGTTTCCAACTAGCGCTCGCGTCCCGTGGCCCCCTTCGACTAAGCTAAGCCAGGCGCCAAGACGAACGCCGCTTCCGTCTTGCCGCGCACTTCCTCTAACGTCACCCCCGGCGCGAGTTCCCTCACCGTCAGCCCGCCCTTCGCCACCTCGAACACGCCGAGATCGGTGATCACCATGTCGACCACCCCGGCGCCGGTCAGCGGCAGGGTGCAGCGGCGCAGCAGCTTGGGCTTGCCGCCGGCGGTGTGCTCCATCAGCACGACGACGCGCGGTACGCCGGCGACGAGGTCCATCGCGCCGCCCATGCCCTTCACCATCTTGCCGGGGATCATCCAGTTGGCGAGATCGCCGTTCTCCGCCACCTGCAAGGCGCCGAGGATCGAGATGTCGATGTGCCCGCCCCGCACCATCGCGAAGCTCGCGGCGCTGTCGAAAAAGCTGGTGGTCGGCAGCGTGGTGACGGTCTGCTTGCCGGCGTTGATGAGGTCGGCGTCTTCCTCGCCGTCGAACGGGAACTGCCCCATGCCGAGCATCCCGTTCTCCGAATGCAGCTGGATCGATATGCCCTCGGGGATGTGGTTCGCGACCAGGGTGGGAATGCCGATCCCGAGATTGACGTAGAACCCGTCTTTCAGTTCGCGGGCGGCGCGGGCGGCCATCTGATCGCGTGTCCAGGCCATGACGATGCTCCTCAGCCGCGCGCGCGGACGGTGCGCTGCTCGATCCGCTTCTCGACCGTCGCCAGCGCGACGATGCGGTCGACGAAGATTCCCGGGGTGACGATCTGGTCGGGGTCAAAGGTGCCGGGGGCGACGAGTTCCTCCACCTCGACCACCGTCATCTTGGCCGCCGTCGCCATGATCGGGTTGAAGTTCCGCGCCGTCATCCGATAGATCAGGTTCCCCTCGGGGTCGGCCTTCCAGGCGTGGATGACCGCGAGGTCGGCGCGCAGCGCGCGCTCCAGGACGTAGGTGCGACCGTCGAACTCCTTGGTCTCCTTGCCCTCCGCGATCTGCGTCCCGGCGCCGGTAGCGGTGTAGAAACCGGGGATGCCGGCGCCCCCCGCGCGGATACGCTCGGCCAGCGTGCCCTGCGGATTGAACTCGATCTCCAGCTCGCCCGCGAGGTACTGGGCCGCGAAGGTCGCGTTCTCGCCCACATAGGAGCTGATCATGCGCTTGATCTGGCGGGTCTTGAGCAGTACGCCGAGGCCCGCGTCGTCGATGCCGGCGTTGTTGGACACCACGGTCAGCCCGGTCACCTTGCTGTCGCGGATCGCCTCGATCAGCGCCTCGGGGATGCCGCACAGGCCGAAGCCGCCGGCCATGATCGTCATGCCGTCGCGCAGCACGCCGGCCAGCGCCGCCTCGGCATTCGGATAGGTTTTGTTCACGGCGATGCGATCCCTCCGTCTCCATCGGGCAAAATGCCATTCGCGGGAGGTGCCCACAAGCCGCCTCCCGTGGCCGTGCCGGGGGTGCTAACCTCGGGCAACCGAGCAGGGAGGCACGGACATGGCACGGGTAGCGCTTGTGACGGGCGGGACGCGCGGGATCGGCGCGGCCATCAGCAGGGCATTGAAGCAGCAGGGTCGGACGGTGGTCGCCAGTTATGCGGGCAACGACGACGCGGCGAAGGCGTTCGCCGCCGAGACCGGCCTGAAGGTCATGCGGTTCGACGCCGGCGACTTCGCGCAATGCCAGGAAGCCGTCGGGCAGATCGCCGCGGAAATCGGCCCCATCGAGATCCTGGTGAACAACGCGGGGATCACCCGCGACGCCACGCTCTCGCGCCTGACGCGGGACATGTGGGATGCGGTGATCGATACGAATCTCGGGTCGTGCTTCAATCTATGCAAGCTGACCTGGGACGGGATGCGGGAGAAGAAGTTCGGCCGCATCGTCAGCGTCGGCAGCATCAACGGCCAATGCGGCCAATACGGGCAGGTGAACTACGCGGCGGCGAAATCGGGCATCCACGGCTTCACCAAGGCCTTGGCGCAGGAAGGCGCGCGCTTCGGCATCACGGTCAACGCCGTCGCGCCGGGCTACGTCGACACCGACATGGTGCGCGCGGTGCCGGCGGACGTGTTGCAAAAGATCGTCGCCCGCATTCCGGTCGGCCGGCTTGGGCGGGCGGAGGACATCGCGCGGGGGATCGCCTTCCTGACCGCCGACGATGCCGACTTCATCACCGGCAGCACGATGTCGATCAACGGCGGGCAGCATATGTACTGAGGCGCGTTCGCCTAGAGCACGATCGTTTTAAATCGAATCGACAACCCCGTCATTGCGAGCGCAGCGAAGCAATCCAGGCGGCTGCGGCGCGGGTGGGCTGGATTGCTTCGCCTCCGGCTCGCAATGACGTCGTGCCTTTGCGCGCGCCCGCCTTCAATCTGATCCGAACACGGTCTAGCGGATAAGGGTCACCAGTTCGGAGGGTCCGCCCTTACGGGCACACAGGAGGAGGCGCATTAGCACCCCTCGAAATCGTCCAGAACGTCATCGGGCAGAGGCGAATCGAAGTCGCGGGGCGCTTTCAGCTTGCCAGCCAGAACGCCGAGCGCGCGTTTCGGCCGAGAGGGTGCCAACGCGACGAGTCGGGCGACCGGCTTGCCGGACCGCGCGATGATGATCTCCTCGCCGGCGGCAGCGTCGTCCACCAGGCGGGAAAGCTGGGTTTTAGCGGCACGAATATTGACGGTCGGCATTGGCGTCCTCTCAAACCACATGCTCCGGCCGCAGACCGCACAAATGCGCGGTCTCCCGGGTCTCCAGTTGCACTGTCGCGTGGCCGATGCCGAAGCGTTCGCGCAGCTCCGCCGTGACGCACGACAGCAACGCGGAATCGCCCGCCGCGTCGTCGCGGACAAGATGCGCGGTCAAGGCGGTGTCGGTCGTGGACAGCGCCCAGATGTGCAGGTCGTGGACCTCGTCCACCCCGGGCAGCGCACGCAGCCAGGCGGCGACGGCCTCGGCGTCGATGGAAGCCGGGACCGCGTCGAGCGACAGGCTGACCGATTGGCGCAGCAGGTCCCAGGTGCCGGCGATGATGATCGCCGCGATCACCAGGCTCACGATCGGGTCCACGCGGTACCAGCCGGTGAACGCGATCACCAGGCCGGCGACCGCGACGCCGACGGCGAGACCCACATCGGCGATCATGTGGGCGAACGCGGCGCGCAGGTTCAGGTCATGCTGGCGGCCCGCGGCAAGCACCCAGGCGGCGACGCCGTTGGCCGGAATCCCGGCCAGCGCGACACCCATGATGATGAGGCCGCGGGTCGGCGCCGGATCGGCCAGTTGCGAGCCGGCCTCGGCGGCGATCGCGCCGGTCACCAGCAGCAGGATCACCGCGTTGGCGAGTGCCGCGAGGACCGAGGCGCGGCGCATTCCGTAGGTGAATCGCCGGGTCGGCTCTCGCGTGCTGAGCCAGACCGCGATCCAGCCGCCGAGCAAGCCGATCACGTCGCCGAGATTGTGCCCGGCGTCGGCCAGCAGCGCGGTGGAGTGGATCGCGAGGCCGATCCCCGCCTCGATGAGCACGTAGGCGAGGTTGATCCCGGCACCGATCGCGAAGGCCCCGCCGGTGGACGGCGCGTGGACGTGATGGGCGTGATCGTGCGGCATGGCGGTGTCTCCGGGTGCCGCGGCCCAGGGGCGATTGGGGCTTAGAAGCCTTCGCGTTCCAACCGCTTGCGCTCCAGCTTGCGGGCGCGGCGGACCGCTTCGGCGGCCTCTCGCGCGCGGCGCTCCGACGGCTTCTCGTAATGGCGGCGCAACTTCATCTCGCGGAACACGCCTTCCCGCTGCATCTTCTTCTTCAGCGCCTTGAGCGCCTGATCGACGTTGTTGTCGCGAACGAGAACCTGCACTTGGCCGCCTGCTCCTTCACCTCGCCGTTCCCCGAGGACCGAGGGACGCGCGTTCGACCCCGGGGCTGGTTTCCTGGCCCGGGTCGGGGCCTATAGCATGGCCGAACCCCTCGCGGAACCCCGCTGTCCGGCCCATATCGGAGACCTCATGGCCATTCTGAAGATCGCCCGGATGGGCAACCCGGTGCTGCTGGCCCGCTGCGATCCCGTCGCCGATCCCGGGGCGCCGGAGATTCGCCGACTGGTGGCCGACATGATGGAGACGATGGCGGACGCGCCCGGCGTCGGGCTGGCGGCGCCGCAGGTACATGTGCCGCTGCGCCTATTCGTGTTCCGCATCCCCGCCGAGCGCGGGGGCGAGGACGCCGAGGACACGGCGTTGGACAATTCCGTGCTCATCAACCCGGAGATCGAATTGCTGACCGAGCAGCGGGTCCCGCGCTGGGAGGGATGCCTGTCGATCCCCGGCTTGCGGGCCGCCGTTCCGCGCGCGCCGCGCATCCGCTATCGCGGCGTCGATTGCAACGGGACCGCGGTGGAGCGGGTCGTGTCCGGGTTCCACGCCGGCGTGGTGCAGCATGAATACGACCATCTGGACGGGATTCTCTACACCATGCGCATGACCGATTTCCGGCTGTTCGGCTTCACCGAGGATCTGGCGCGGGCCGCGCTCGCCGCCAGTCAAGGGCAAAGCTGATGCACATGCCCGAACGCAGCGAGGAGCGCGACGCGGCGATCGACGCGTTGCTGCCGAACGTCGCCTTCGACGGCTGGACCTCGCGCGCGCTGCGCCGGGCACTGGTCGCCATCGGCGAGGAGCCCGAGGATGCCGCCCTGCTGTTCCCCGACGGCGCCGCCGGTATGATCGAGGCGTATTGCGACCTCGCCGACCGACGCATGGAGGCAGGCGCGGCGGCGATCGACATGACCGAGATGCGCCTGCCCGCGCGGGTACGCGCGGTGATCGCGCTGCGCCTGGCGCGAAGCCGACCGCACAAGGAGGCGGTGCGCCGCGCGCTCAGCGTGCTCGCGCTGCCCGCCAATGCCCGCAAGGGCATTGCCTGCACGGCGCGTACCGTCGATGCGATCTGGCATGCTGCGGGAGACCGCTCGGCCGATTTCTCGTGGTACACGAAGCGGGCGATCCTCACCGGGGTCTACGTCGCGACGCTGCTGTTCTGGCTACGGGATTCGAGTGAGGACGACGCCGACACGCTGGCGTTCCTGGATCGCCGCCTCGCCGGGGTCGGACGGATCGGGCGGATGCGGCGGCGCATCGAGGGCAGGCTGCGGCCCCGCCCGGCGTGATCGCTCGCGCCGACAAAGCCGATGCCCTGGCGCGGCCGCGCGGGGCCGCGCCCTCGCGTGTCCTGCCGATCATCGCGTCCGTGGTATTTGTCGTCGTCATCGGCGCCGCGGCGTGGATCGCGACATCGTTGGCGACCCGGACCGGGCTCGTTCGCCACTCGCTGACCGTCGAAACCAGCCTCTCCGATCTCCTGTCATCGCTTCAGGACGCCGAAACCGGGCAACGCGGCTATCTCCTTACCGGCGACGAAGCCTATCTCGCGCCGCATACGCGCGCCACCAAGGCGGTCGGCGCGGAGTTCACCGCGCTGAACGCGGCGACCGCCGATAATCCTCCCCAGGCTCAGGCGCTATCGGAGTTGCGGGCCGTCGCCGATTCGAGGCTCGCGATATTGCGTCGAGCGATCGACCTTCAGCGCGCGGGTGACATGGCCGGAGCGCTCGGGGTGGTTCGCTTCGATCACGGGCGTGACCTGATGGACCACGCGCGCGCCATCATAGCGGGGATGCGGATCGAGGAGGCGCGGGTCCTGGCGCGGCGCTCGGCGGAGGCGGCCTTCTTTAGCCGGGCGCTGCTCGGCGTCATCGCGGCCAGCGGAATCCTCGCACTCTTCGCTATCGGCCTGTGGCTCCGGGGCATGCATCGCTACGCCCGAGTTCTGGAACGGGCGCGGGGAGATCTTCATTTCGCGAATACGGAGCTTGAGGCAAAGGTGGCGGAGCGTACCGCCGAACTACGGGACTCGAACGACGAGATTCAGCGCTTCGCTTACATCGTCAGCCACGATCTCCGTGCGCCGCTGGTGAACATCATGGGCTTCACCAGCGAACTTGAAGCGGCGCGGGAGGATATCCGCGCGGAATTGCCCGAGACTTCAAAATCGCAAGCAATCGACCACGATCTCACCGAGGCGCTCGGCTTCATCAAGGCGGCGATCGCCAAGATGGACAGGTTGATCGGCGCGATCCTCACGATTTCGCGCGAAGGCCGACGCGCTTTCCGACCCGAGCCGCTCGACATGGCCGCGCTGGTCCAGGGCCTCGCGGACGCCCAGCGCCATCAGGCGGACGAGGTCGGGGCCGTGGTGGAGATCGGGAGCCTTCCCGCGATGACCGCCGACCGCCTCGCCGTCGAGCAGGTCTTCGGCAACCTCATCGACAACGCCATCAAGTATCTCGACCCCGGGCGCGCTGGGCGGATCGAGGTGTCGGGGAAGGCGCTCGGCTCTCGGGTGCGCTACGAGGTTCGCGACAATGGCCGTGGCATCGCCTCCCGGGACCACGGTCGGGTGTTTGAACTGTTCCGCCGCGCCGGCGCCCAGGACAAACCGGGCGAAGGCATCGGGCTTGCCCATGTCAGGGCGCTGGTGCGCTCCATGGGCGGGCGCATCGACGTTGCTTCCGAACCCGATGTCGGGACGACGTTCACCGTTACTTTGCCCAGAATGCCGCCGACGGTGTAGAGACATGCCAACATGGATGGAGCCCGCCGTGCATCCGGTCTGTATTGTAATGATCGAGGACGATGAGGGGCACGCCCGCCTGATCGAAAAGAACATCCGCCGGGCCGGGGTGAACAACGAGATCGTTCATTTGCAAGACGGCGCCAGTGCCTTGCGACATCTGTTCGGTGCCGACGGGTCGGGCGAGGTCAGTGCCGGGCGCGCGCAGCTCATTCTTCTCGATCTCAACCTGCCCGACATGACGGGTGTCGACATCCTGGCCAGGATGAAAGCCAACCCTCACACCAAACGCTCGCCCGTCGTCGTGCTCACGACTACCGATGACGAGCGCGAGATCCAGCGCTGCTATGACCTCGGAGCGAACGTCTATATCACCAAGCCGGTCAACTACGAGGGTTTCGCCAACGCGATCCGTCAGCTTGGTTTGTTCTTCTCGGTGATGCAGGTGCCGGAGACGGAGTAGCGGTGACCGAGCAGCCCGCCCTTCGCATTCTCTACATCGACGACGATCCCGGAATCGCGCGCCTCGTCCAACGCTCGCTCGAGCGACTTGGCTACGTGGTCGAGCATGCGATGGATGGCGCCGACGGATTGCGGCGTTTGCGGGGGGCAAGCTTCGCGGTGGTCGGACTTGATCATTCGATGCCCGGTCAGGACGGGCTCGCGGTCTTGGCCGAGATCGCGACGTTGTCCGATCACCCTCCGGTCGTCTACGTGACCGGCTCGGAGGACAGCCGGGTCGCCGTCGCCGCGCTCAAGGCCGGCGCTGTGGATTACGTATGGAAAGACATCGAAGGGCAGTTCCTCGAGCTTCTCGCCGCGGCGATCGCGCATGCCCTCGCCGAGGAGGAACTGCGGCGCGCCAAGGAACGGGCCGAGCGCGAGGTGCGAGAGTCCCGCGACCATGCCGAACTCCTGCTCCGCGAGGTCAACCATCGGGTCGCCAACAGCTTGGCCCTGGTCGCGGCGCTGGTGAAGATGCAGGCATCGGCGGTCCGCGATCCTGGCGCCCGTGATGCGCTGGAGGAGACGCAGACGCGCATCCTGGCGATCGCCGGAATCCATCGCCGTCTCTACACCTCCGGCGATATCCGCTTCGTCGGAATCGATGCCTATCTCGCGAGCCTCGTCGAGGACCTCGACGCCGCGATGCGGGCGAGCGGACGCGAGCATCCGATCAAGCTCGACGCCGAGCCGATCCAGGTTCCGACCGACAAGGCGGTCTCCCTCGGGGTCATCGTGACCGAGCTTGTCACCAATGCTTACAAATACGCCTACCCGCCGGGGCGGCACGGCGACATCCGCATCAGGATCGGGTGGGACGGCGAGAGCGTCTGTCTGGTGGTCGAGGATGACGGCGTCGGCTCTCAAGAGACGGAAACGCCGCGCGGCACCGGCCTCGGCACGCGCATCGTGACGGCGATGGCGACCAGTCTGCGCTCGACCGTCAGCGCTGACCCGGATCACGTAGGCACGAGCGTGAGCCTCCGCTTCCCGCTATAGGTCCAGCCAGCCGCGCAGCACCGGAACGCAGTCGCCCGCGACGGTCGCCGTGACGGGGCCTTCGCCGGTCTTGCGGGCAGCCGCGAGCAGGCGCGACGGCCGGCCCATCTCGATGCCCTGTTCGATGTCGTAATCGAGGGTGACGTTCACCCCGGGTGCCAGCGCGGTGAGCAGGGCGGCGAGGGTGGCGTTGGCGCTGCCGGTGGCGGGGTCCTCGATGGTGCCGCTGAGCGGGGCAAACATGCGCGCGCGCAACCGTGTCGCCTCGCCGTCGTGGCGGGCGTAGAGGTGCAGCGAGAAGCGGCTACCGGGCAAATCGTGCTGCGTGGCGGCGTCGCGGAACGCCGCCAGGTCCGGGGCGGCGCGCGACAGCGCCTCGATGCTCGCGACTTCGGCAAGCACGAACCAGACGCCCACGGTGGCAAAGAGCGGCGTGTGCGCGGCGGTCGCGATGTCGGCGGGATCGAGGCCGGCGCAAGCGGCGATCACCTCGAGCGGGACGTCGTCGCCGATCTGGAGCGAGTGCGGGGCGGAGATGCGCGCGCCGCTGATCGCCTGGTCCGGCCCGCGCTGCGGATGCACGCGCACCAACCCGGCTTGTTCCTCGAAGGTCAGATGCTCCGGCACCTCCGTCATGCGGCGGGCGAGGACGTAGCCGGTGCCGACGTTCGGATGCCCGGCGAAGGGCATCTCGGCGGTGCGGTTGAAGATACGCACTCGGGCGTGGTTGCCGGGGTTCTCGGGCGGCAGCACGAAGGTCGTTTCGGACAGGTTGAACTCGGCGGCGATCGCCTGCATCTGCTGCTCCGTCAGGCCGGCGGCGTCGGGAAACACGGCGAGCGGATTGCCGCCGAAACGGCGATCGGTGAAGACGTCGACGGTGACGAACTCGTAGGCGGGCATCGGTTCCCTTCAGCCGCCGAGGACGGCCTTGCGAAGCATGTCGTTAACCCGGCTCTGCCAGCCGTGTCCGGAGGCGCGGAGCCGCTCCACCACGTCACGCTCCAGCCGGAGCGAGACCAGCACCTTGGTCGGACGCTTCTGCGCGCCGCGCATCCGGCGATGATAGTCCGCGACGATCTCGGGGAATACCTCCGAGGCCGGACGGGCACGGGCGAAATCCTCTTCGGTCCATTCCCACGTATCAGGGTCGGCGGCGATGCCGCGAGCGATCGCCGCGTCCTCCTCAGCGGTGGGGTATATGAGCTTGTGCTTGGCCATAGGCCGCCCTCTCCTTTCGGCTCGCCGTGCGCAGGCTGATGACGCGGACCCTCGTGCCGCGAACGGCGAAACTCAGTGTGTGGACGCGTCCGCTGATGATCCCCTGAGCCGACCAGCGTTGCTCCCCGTAGTCCCGCCGGCGGTCCTCTTGAACAGCGGCGGTTTCCCACTCGAACGCTTCAACGGCGGCGAAATCGACGCCGTGCTTGCTGAGGTTGCTCGCGCGCTTGCTCTCGTCCCACTCGAACTCCACCCGACCACCTTACCACACCTTATCAGATTGTAGCTACACTTCAGCGAATCAACCCGCCGGCGACCCTGACAGCATCCGCCGGACCGCCTATCTTCCGGCCAGTTCAGGAGGGACCGCCATGCTCAACCCGACCAGCCCGCTGCCGCTGAAGGACCCCACGTTGTTCCGCCAGGCCAACTGCATCGACGGCAAGTGGGTGCAGGCCGACAGCGGCAAGACGCTGACGGTCAAGAACCCCGCCACCTTCGAGGCGATCGGCGAGGTGCCGGCGATGGGCAAGGCGGAGACGCGGCGCGCCATCGAGGCGGCGGCGCGGGCCTATCCGGCCTGGCGGGCGATGCTGGCCAAGGAACGCGGCGCGATCCTGCGGAAATTGTCCGACCTGATGCTCGCCAACGCCGAGGACCTCGCGGTCATCATGACCGCCGAACAAGGCAAGCCGCTGTCCGAAAGCAAGGGCGAGATCGCCTATGCCGCGAGCTTCATCGACTGGTTCGCCGAGGAAGGAAAGCGGGTCTATGGCGACACCATCCCGCAGAACGCCAAGGGACGGCGCATCCTGGTCACGAAGGAGCCGATCGGCGTGTTCGCCGCTATCACGCCGTGGAACTTCCCCTCGGCGATGATCACCCGCAAGGCCGGCCCGGGCTGGGCGGCCGGCTGCACCGGCGTCATTCGCCCGGCGAGCCAGACCCCGTTCTCCGCGCTCGCGCTCGCGGCGCTGGCGGAACGCGCCGGGATGCCGGCCGGCGTGTGCAATATCCTGACCGGCCCGTCCGGCGAAATGGGGGCGGAGCTCACCTCCAATCCGATCGTGCGCAAGCTGTCCTTCACTGGCTCGACGGAAGTGGGTGCCAAGCTGCTGGCGATGTGCGCGTCGACGATCAAGAAGACCAGCATGGAGCTGGGCGGCAACGCGCCGTTCATCGTGTTCGACGACGCCGACCTTGACGCCGCGGTGGTCGGCGCGATGGGCAGCAAGTACCGCAACACCGGCCAGACCTGCGTCTGCGCCAACCGCATCCTGGTGCAGGACGGGGTCTACGACGCGTTCGCCGCGAAGTTCAAAACGGCGATCGAGGCGATGAAGATCGGCAACGGGATGGAGCCGGGCGTGGCGCAAGGCCCGCTCATCAACGCCGACGCCGTGGCCAAGGTGGAGGAGCACATCGCCGACGCCACGAAGCGCGGCGCGAAGGTGCTGACCGGCGGGCATCGCCACAAGCTCGGCGGCAACTTCTTCGAGCCGACCCTGCTCGCCGACGTGCCGCGCGAGGCGCTGATGTTCCGCGAGGAGACGTTCGGGCCGGTGGCGCCGCTGTTCCGCTTCAAGACCGAGGCGGAGGCGATCAAGCTCGCCAACGACACCGAGTTCGGACTGGCGGCGTATTTCTACACGCGCGACGTCGGCCGGGTGTTCCGCGTAGGCGAGGCGCTGGAATACGGTCTCATCGGCATCAACGAAGGCATCATCTCGACCGCCGAAGCGCCGTTCGGCGGCATGAAGGCCTCCGGGCTGGGGCGCGAGGGGTCGAAATACGGGATCGAGGAGTATCTGGAGATCAAGTACCTCGCGGTCGGCGGGATCGGGACGTAGCGTTCCGCTCGGTTACTGACGCAATCGTGCTGCCCGCGGCGTCCCTTCCTGAAAGTCGCGGACAACCGCATATGCAGACCCCGCCCCGCTAGCAAGCGCTGGAAGGCGGCGGGTTGGACCGCCGGTGCGCCCGTGCGATGTGTGCGGGATGGACATGTTGATCCGCGCGGCCGTCGTCGTCACCTGCGACACCGAGCGCCGCGTGCTGAGCGGGGGAGCGGTTGCCGTTCGCGATGGCCGGATCGCGGCCGTGGGCGAAGCGGCGGCGCTGGCACAGGCTTACCCGGACCTGGCGGTGGTGGACGCGCGGCATCTCGCCGTGCTGCCGGGCCTCGTCAACGCGCATGTCCATACCGTACTGACGGTGCTGCGCGGCACGGTGGAGGATCGCGACGGCAGCGCCGTCTACAGCACCATGTCGCCGGTCAGCTACACGATGGACGGCGAGGAGCGCCAGGTGATCGCGACGCTCGGTTGCCTGGAGGCGATCCGCTCCGGCTGCACGACGCTGGTCGAGCCGTTCCGCCACCTGCCGAGCTATGGCGGCGCGATGGCGGCGACCGGCCTGCGCCTATGGCTGTCGGAGAGCTGCGCCGACATCGACACGCGTCGCATCCGTCACGGCGACTACACGGTGGACCGGGCGTTCGGCGAGACCTTTCTCGCCCGCGCCGAGGAAGGCATCGCGATGTTCCACGGCAGCCATGGTGGGCGGGTGCGCTGCCAGATCGCCGCCCATGCGCCGGACAATTGCTCGCCTTGGATGCTGGAGCGGCTGCGCGAACTCGCCGCGCGGCACGGGCTGGGCCGCACCATCCACCTCGCGCAGGGGCTGGACGAGGTCCGCGCTGTCCGCGCGCAACACGATGCGACCCCGGCGGAATATTTGGAGCGGCAGGGCTGGCTGGGCCCCGATCTGGTCGGTGCGCACTGGACCTTCTGCACACCGTCCGACATCGACACGTTGGCGGCGCGCGGCGTGCAGATGGCGCATTGCCCGGCGAACAGCTCCCGGCGTGGGCCGCACACGACGCTGATCGGCCGCATCCGCGACGCCGGCGTGAACATCGCGCTGGGCAGCGATAACATGACGCAGGACATCTTCCAGGCGATGAAGATCGGCCTGATCGTGCATCGCGGCGGGCGCGGACGGGAGCGTGAGGGCGGGGTTGAGCCGCAGCCGCAGGCGATGCTCGACATGCTCACGCGCAACGCCGCTCGCTCGGTCGGGGCATTCGACGAGATCGGCAGCATCGAGGTGGGCAAGCGGGCGGACCTGACGCTGATCGACCTCTACAACCCCAGCCTGCGCCCGCTGATCGATCCGGTTTCGAGCATCGTGCACTACGGCCATCCTGGCGTCGTCCATTCGGTCATGGTCGGCGGCGAGTGGATCATGCGCGATCGGCGCGTGCTGACGATCGACGAGGACACTGTGATCGACGCGGCGCAAGACGTGACGGAGAGGGTCTGGGCGCGGATGCTGCGCGACAACCCCGATATTCCAGCGCCGCCCGGCTTCGGAGGAACCCAATGCTGACCACGCCACCCCGCCGCGACCACGCCACCTTCCTTTACAGCGAACCCGATTTCGACATGGTGCTGGAGCGCGCCGACATCGCGTTCCTCGGCATTCCCTTCGGCAGCGGCTACAGCTTCGCCGAGCAGGTGCCCGATCAGGCGAACGGGCCGGCGGCGATGCGCCGGGCGACGGACCGGATCCTGCGCAGCCCGGAGCGATACGATTTCGACCTCGGCGGCCCGCTCTACGACAATCGCCCGATACGCGCGGTGGATTGCGGCGATGTACGGGCCGATGTCCGCGAGCCCACACGCCACGTGGCGCGCGCCGAGCAGGCGGTGCGACGCATCCTCGCCGCCGGCGCGCTACCGATCGTGTTGGGCGGCGATCATGCCATCCCAATCCCGGTGTTGCGCGCCTTCGACGGTGCCGGGCCGATCACGCTGGTGCAGATCGATCAGCACATCGACTGGCGCGAGGAGGTAGGCGGAATCCAGGATGGCCTGTCGAGCCCGATCCGCCGCGCCTCCGAGATGAACCACATCGGCGACATCTTCCAGATCGGCCTGCGCGCCAGCGGCAGCGCGCGCCAGGAGGAGGTGGACGCCGCCCTCGCCTACGGCGCCAACCTCATCACCGCTTACGAACTGCACGAAACGGGTGTGGAGGCGATCCTGGCGCGCATTCCGGATGGCGGGCGCTACTACGTGACCATCGATATGGACGGCATGGACCCGTCCTGCGCGCCCGGCGTGCTCGCTCCCTGTCCCGGCGGCGTGACGTTCGCGCAGGCGCGGGCATTGCTGCGGGGCCTGGTCCGCAAGGGCCGCGTGGTCGGTATGGATGTCGTGGAGATCACGCCGCGCACCGACGTCAACGCCGCGACGTGCATCACCGCCGGGCGGCTGATCGTCAACCTGCTCGGCGCGGCGGTGCGCGCGGGATGGTTCGATCGTCGGGCCTGAGGGCTAGACGCAGTGCGGCGTAAGATGCAAGCGTGGTTATGATTTGAGAGGGAATGTGTCATGATGCTGACGCGCCGGACCATCCTCGGTGCTACCCTCGCGCTACCAGCGATCCGCGCGGCGCGTGCCGCGACCGAGGTCCTGCGCATGGGTATCGGCACCTCGCTCTCCAAGCTCGATCCGCTCCTGACGACGATCGGCGATGAGTACATCTACGACAATCTGGTGTTCAACGGTCTCACCCGCATGGCGCCGGACCTGAGCGTCAAGCCGGACCTGGCGGAGAGCTGGACGTATAGCGACGACCTCAAGCGGTGGACGTTCAAGCTGCACCACGGCGTGAAGTTCCATGACGGGCAGGAGATGACTTCGGCCGATGTGGTGGCGCTGTTCAAGCGGCTGCTCGATCCGGCGACCGCGGCACCGTCGCGCAGCAATTACACCATGGTCAGCACCGTCAGCGCACCCGATCCCTATACGGTGGTGTTTGACCTAAGCTCGCCCTATGGCGGATTCGCCGACATCCTGTCCGATCGGCAGGTGAAGATCGTGCCCCGCAACGGCGTCGCGCAACTCGAGACCCATCCGATCGGGACCGGGCCGTTCAAGTTCGTGTCGTACACACCGGGCGACCGGCTCATCCTCGCCAAGAACACGGAGTATTTCGAACCGGGGATGCCGAAGCTCGACGGCGTGGAGCTGCGGATCATCCCGGAGATGAGCGTGAAGATCGCCGCCCTGGAGGCGGGCGACATCGACGTGCTCTGGGACCTGCCGCTCGAACAGGTCAAGCAGCTCAGTGCGCGGGGCGACCTGCGGGTGGACAGCGTGCCCACCGCGTCCTGGGACGCCGCGATCATGAACAACCTGACCCCGCCGTTCAACGACCCGAGGGTGCGCCTCGCCTTCCAGATGGCGGTGAACAAGGCCGACGTCGTGGAACTGACGCTGTTCGGCCAGGGCGCGCCGACGATCAGCCCGATCCCGCCGACGCACCCTTTCTACGCAAGCGGCCTCGTCATCCCGCCGGCCGATCCGGCCGGTGCGCGCAAGCTGCTGGCCCAAGCCGGCCATCCGAACGGCATCTCCATCCCGATCATCGTACCGGTCGGCCGCGCGGTGCGCGAGCGGCTGGGGGTGACGTTGCAGCAACTCGCCAAGCCCGGCGGTTTCGACCTGCGAGTGCAGCGGGTGCCGTTCTCCAGCTACGACGCGGAGGTGTCGGGCAAGGCGCCGCTCTATATCGACGGCTATTTCGCCCGTCCGACGATCGACACCAGCACCTATCCGTTCCTGCATTCCGGCGGCAGTTGGAACGAGAAGCTGTGGCACTACAGCGACTCGAAAGTGGACAAGGCACTGGAGGCGGCGCGGCTGTCGGGCGACGTCGCGGTTCAGAAGACGCAGTACATCGCCATGCAGACGGCGCTGAACGCGAACCCGGCGGGGTTCTTCGCCTATGCCGTGAACTTCGCTTGCGCGTATCGCAAATCCGTCACCGGCATCACGACGCATCCGATGCGCTGGTTCGACCTGCGCACCGTAATGATGTCGTGACCGATTGGGCGCCTATGTCATCCGCCGGCTGCTCGGCGTCGTGCTGGTGGTGCTGGCGACCTCGCTGCTGATCTTCGCCATCGTTCACATCCTGCCCGGCAACGTCGCCTACGCCATCCTCGGCGAATACGCGACGCCGTCGGCGGTGGCGACGCTGCAGCAGCGGCTTGGCCTCAACGACCCGTTGTGGCTCCAGTACTGGCACTGGCTTTCGGGCCTGCTGCGCGGGCAGATGGGGCAGTCGCTGGTGATGGACCGGCCGGCCGGTCCGCTGATCCTCGACGCGTTGGGCCGCTCGGCGATCCTGGCGGGCAGCGCCTTCGCCATCGTGGCGAGCCTAGGCATCGCGCTCGGCGTGCATGCCGCCACGCATCAGGGCCGCGTCTCGGACCGGGTGATGACGTTGGCGCAATTCGTGTTCATCGCCGTGCCGGACTTCTTCTGGGCGATCCTGGGCGTCGTGGTGTTCGCCTCCTGGCTGCACTGGCTGCCCGCCACCGGCTATGCCCCGCCGTCCGACGGGCTGCTGGCCTGGGTGTCGCATTTGGCACTTCCGGTGGTGGTGCTGTCGATCGGGTTGCTGGCGCATGTCTCGCGCCTGACCCGCGCGGCGATGCTGGAGGCGCTGCGCAGCCGATACGTGCTGATGGCGCGCGCCAAGGGCATGAGCGAGCGGCGAGTGCTCTGGCGCCACGCGGCACCCAACGCGATGCTGCCGACCATAACCATCCTGGCGATCGATTTCGGCCTGCTGATCGGCGGCGTGGTCGTGGTGGAGACGGTGTTCGCCTATCCCGGCCTGGGCCGCCTGCTGGTCTTCGCCATCGAACACCGCGACCTGCCGCTGCTGCAGGCAGGCATGCTGGTGCTGACGACGATCTACGCGCTTGCGAACCTGGTGGCGGATATCGCCTACGCGGCGCTCAACCCGCGCATCCGCTATGGGGCGGCGACGTGAGCGCGGGCGGCGGCGTTCTGGACGCGCCGGGCACCGACACATTGCGCCGACGCATTCTGGGATCGCGGGGCGGCAATTCCGCGTTGCTGCTCGGCGGCGGGGCGCTGGTCATCATAGCGATCGTGGCGATCATCGGCCTCCGGTACACGCCGTACAATCCCGACGCCTTCGCCGTCCATCTCCGCCTCACCCCGCCCAGCCTCGCCCATCCGTTCGGCACGGATGAGTTCGGCCGCGACGTGCTGTCGCGCGTGCTGGCCGGCGCGCACCTGTCGATCGCCATCGGCTTCGGCGCCATGTTGGTCAGCCTCGCCCTCGGCGTGCCGCTCGGCCTGCTCGCCGCCTTCGATCGCGGTTGGCTGGGCGTGGCGATCATGCGCGGGGCGGACCTGATGATCTCCCTGCCGCCCATCCTGCTCGGCCTGCTGATCCTCGCGGTGACGCCACCGAACCTGGGCAAGACCATCCTGGCCGTCGGGCTGGTCTACGTGCCGATCCTGGTACGGCTGTCGCGCGCGGTCGCGCTCGGGCTGCTGGAGGAGGATTTCGTGCAAGCCGCGCGGGCGCGTGGCGAGGGCGCCGTCTCCATCCTGGCGCGCGAGATCCTGCCCAACGCGTGGCCGCCGATCATCGTGGAATGCGGCCTACGGGTGACCTTCGCGATCCTGCTCGGCGCATCGCTCTCCTTTCTCGGCCTGGGGCCGCAGCCACCCAGCAGCGAATGGGGGCTGATGATCGCCGAAAGCCGGGAGTTCCTGGACCAGGCACCCTGGATGGGCCTCGCGCCGGGACTCTGCCTCTGTGCGCTGCTGGTGGCGGTCAACGTCGCCGGCGAGGGGCTGCGTGCCCGCCTCGACCCGTCCCATGCCTGATCTCGGATTATCGGTGGAGGGTTTGTCGGTCGGCTTTCCCACCGCGAGTGGCGTTGTGCGGGCGCTCGACAACGTGGATTTCGCCGTGCGGCCGCGCACCGCGCTCGGGCTGGTCGGCGAGTCCGGTTCCGGCAAGTCCACCGCGGTGCTCGCGCTGCTCGGCCTGCTCGGCACCGCCGAGGTGGCGGCGCGGCGCATGGCGTTCGCTGGGCAGGACCTGTTCACCGCCGCGCCTGCCCTGCGCGGCCGGCGGATCGGGGTTGTGTTCCAGGACCCGTCCTCCTCCCTCAACCCGGCGCTGACGGTGGGGCTGCAAGTGGCCGAGCCACTGCTGATACACGCGAGCCTGAGCCGGGCCGAGGCATGGTCCCAAGCCACCGCGTTGCTGGCGGAGACCGGGCTGGCGCGGCCGGCCGCGCTGATGACGTCCTATCCGCACCAGCTCTCGGGCGGCATGAAGCAGCGTGTGGCGATCGCGATGGCGCTTGCGACCCGGCCGGAGTTGCTGCTGCTCGACGAGCCGACCACCGCGCTCGACGTGACGGTCGAGGCGGGGATTCTCGACCTGTTGGAGGGGCTGCGCGCCCGGCGCGGGCTGTCGCTGCTGCTGGTGAGCCATAATCTCGGCATCGTCGATCGCCTCTGCGATCGGGTGACGGTGCTCTATGCCGGGCGCATGGTCGAGGCGGGGCCGACCGGGGCGGTGCTGGCCCGCGCGCGGCATCCGTACACGCGGGGCCTGCTCGCCGCGCTGCCGCGGATGGACCGGCGCGGTATGCTGGCGCCGATCCCCGGCGCGCTGCCGGATCTGAAGCGGCCTGATCCCGGCTGCAACTTCCGCCCGCGCTGTCCGTTCGCCACCGCCGGATGCGAACAGCCGCAAGTGCTGGCCGGCGCGGAACATCAGGTGCGCTGTCACCGCGTCGAGGAGATCACGGGCTTGTCCTGGCCCTCCCCGCTGAGCGCGCCGCATCCCTCTACCGCCGCGGCGACCCTGATGGAGACCGAGGGACTGACGCGCCGGTTCGGCGCCGTGCACGCGGTAGACGGGGTTTCCCTCGCGGTCCGACGCGGCGAGGTACTGGGGCTGGTCGGCGAGTCCGGCTGCGGCAAGTCGACGCTCGGGCGGCTGATGTTGCGGCTGGTTGACGCCGATTCCGGCACATTGCGCTTCGACGCCGTGCCGGTACCCGCCAAGCCGCCGCTGGCATTTCGCCGCGGCGCGCAGATCGTGTTCCAGAACCCGGACACGGCGCTGAACCCACGCCAGAGCGTTTCCGCCATCCTACGTCGCCCGCTACAGCGCTTCGCGCTGGCTCGCGGCAATGCCGGCGGCGAGATCGCGCGCCTGCTGGAACTCGTGCGGCTGCCGCCAAGCTATGCGGCGCGCTACCCGCACCAGCTATCCGGCGGGGAGAAGCAGCGGGTCGGAATCGCCCGCGCCCTCGCCAGCCAGCCGGCCTTCATCGTCTGCGACGAGCCGGTGTCGGCGCTCGATGTCTCGGTGCAAGCCGCGGTGCTGAACCTGCTCGCGGAGCTGCGCGCCACGCTCGGATTGGCGCTGCTGTTCATCAGCCACGACATCGGTGTCATCGCCCATCTCGCCGATCGGGTCGCGGTGATGTACGGCGGCAGGATCATGGAGGAGGGTTCGGTCGCCGCCGTGCTAGCCTCGCCGCACCACCCGTACACGGCGGCGCTGCTGTCGGCGGTGCCGGTGCTCGGAGCGCGACGCGCGCGCCAGCTTCTGGCCGGCGATCCGGGAGCCGTGCACGGCGGCATTGGCTGCCGCTTCGCCTTGCGCTGCCCGCGACGCATCGGCCCGATCTGCGCGGAAGCCGACCCGCCTTGGCGGGAAGCCGCGCCGGGCCATCGAATCCGCTGTCACATCCCTACGGAGGACCTATGACCGATCCACGCGCCCTCGCATCCGCCTTCGCGCCGGAACTGCCGTCCATGCTGGCGATGATCGAGCGTGTCGTGTCGATCGACAGCGGCACCTATCACACGCCCGGCGTAAGCGCGGTGATCGATGCCTTCGCCGCATTCCTGGAGGGCGCGGGCTTCGCCATCGAGCGCACGCCGCTGGCCGGCCGCGCCGACCAACTCACCGCGAGACGCGTACTGGGAAACGGCAAGCGACTGCTGGTGCTGGGCCACGCCGATACGGTTTGGCCCGCCGGCACGGTGGCGGAGTGGCCGTTCGGCAATGACGGAAAATTCCTGACCGGGCCGGGCGTGGGAGACATGAAATCCTGCGTCGTCATGGCGCTGCACGCGCTGCGCATGCTGCTGAGAGGGCCGCTGCCGGGCATCGGCTCCATCACCGTGCTGATCGTGCCCGACGAGGAGATCGGCAGCCCCGGCAGCCGCGCCTGGATCGAGGGGGAGGCGCGCGTGTCCGACGCCTGCCTGACGCTGGAGCCCTGCCGGCCGGAGGGCAAGGTCGTGGTCGGGCGCGGCGCGGTGGGCGCGCTCTATGTCCGCGCGACCGGGGTCACCGCCCATGTCGGTCCGGCGCGGGCGCTCGGCGCCTCCGCCATCTCCGCGCTCGCGCCCTTGGTGGCGCCACTCGAGGCACTGACCGACCCGAAGCGGGGCGTCGGCACCTCCGTGGGGATCTTCCGTGGCGGGGCGGCGCGCCAGGTCATCCCGGCGGAGGCCGAATTTCACCTGGACCTGCGCGCCACCGACCAAGCGGGCGCCGACTGGCTGGTGGCCGAGGCCCGCCGCGTCGCCGAGGTCAAGCCGGCCGACCCGCGCGTGAGCGTCAGCGTGGAGGGCGGCTTCTACCGGCCTCCCTTCCCGACACGGCAGGGCACGCGCGCGCTGTACGCCATCGCGCAGCGCGTCGGCGCGGCGATCGGCACGCCGGTCGGCGAGGTCGTCTCCGCCGGCGGCTCCGACGGCAGCTTCGCCGCTGCGCTCGGGGTGCCGACTCTCGACGGACTGGGACCGATCTGCCACGAATCCTGCAGCCGGCGCGAACGCGTGGAGGTGGACAGCATCGTGCCGCGTGGCGCGCTGTTCGCCGGCCTCGTCATGGCGATCGGCGGCGAAGGAGTTTCCTGATGGCCCATCAGCGTTTCCGGCGCTTCAATACCGCGCCTTACTATCCGGGGCAGGGCATCACCAACGACATGTGCATGGCCGTGCGCGCCGGAAACCTCGTCTTCCTGCGCGGCCAGACCGGCTACACGCTTGACGGCCAATTCGTCGGCCTCGGCGATGCCGCCGCCCAGGCGGAGCAGGCGATGCGGAACGTGCGCGTCCTGCTGGAGGAAGCTGGTGCCAAGATGGAGCATATCTGCAAGATCACGACCTACATCACCGATCGCGCCTATCGCACGCCAGTCTACCAGGTGGTCGGCCGCCATCTCGGCACCATCGCCCCGGTCGGCACCGGATTGATCGTGAACGGCCTCGCCCTGCCGGAGATGCTGGTCGAGATCGACATCGACGCCGTGATCCCGGACGAATGATCCCGATCTTCCTCCCGGGCTTGTCCGATCCGGAATCCGCCGGCACCGTGCGTCGTCATGGCCATTCCGCCGAGGCGGCGGCCGAGCAGGCGGAGGCGGTGTTCGCGCGATTGCACGACGCCTTGCGAGAGACCGGCGGGACAGCGACCGATATCTGCAAGATCACCATGCGGATCACCGACCGCGCGTTCCGGCAGGCGATCTATGCTGTCCTTGGCCGCCGGCTCGCGGGAGTCTTCCCGGTCTCGACCGGCCTGATCGTGAAGGGGCTGCCGGACCCGGACGCGCTGTTTCAGCTCGACGCGTGGGCAGTCTCCGGCGGTCCGCACGCGCGGCTGCGCCGCTACCGCTCGACGGACGCGCCGTACGGGCTGAGCAAGCAGGAATTCGTTTGCGATTTCTGCATGGCGGTCGTCGCGGGGCGACGGATATTCCTGCGCGGGCAGACTGGGTTGACGCTGGACGGCGTCATGGTCGGGCTGAACGACGCCGCCGCCCAGGCGCGCCAGGCAATCGCGAACGTGCGGGTTCTGTTGGCCGAGACGGGCGCGGACCTGTCGCACGCGGTCCGACTCGTCACCTATGTGACCGACCGCGCCTACATGGCGCCCGTGCTGGATGTGGTGCGACCAGCCTTCGCCGATACGCCGGCGGCGGGGACGGAACTGATCGTGAAGGGTCTGGCGGCGCCGGAGGTACTGATGGAGATCGACGTGCACGCAGTGCGGGCCGCATGACTTTCTCGCTTGCCGGACGATGTGCTCGCACCGGGATGCTGGGAGTGGCGGTCACCACCTCCTCCATCGCGGTCGGCAGTCGCTGCGGGTTTGCCCGCGCCGGAGTGGGCGCCGTGCTGACGCAGCACCGCACGGACCCGCGGCTCGGCCCCGTGGGGATCGCCTTGCTGGAAGCGGGTAATAACGCGGAGGCAACCGTCCGGGAGCTGGCGGCGAGCACGCCGGAGCGCGACTGGCGCCAACTCGCCGCGATCGACGCAGGCGGTGGCACGGCGTTCTTCCACGGCGCGCATATCCGCTCCATCCACGCCGGCGTGCAAGCGAAGGACTGCGTTGCGATCGGCAATATCCTCGCCGATGCCGGCGTGCCTGCCGCGATGGCGGCGGCCTTCACGCGCGATCCGGCGGCGCCGCTGGCGGAGCGGCTGGTGCGGGGATTGGAAGCGGGGCTGGCCGCGGGCGGCGAACGCGGCCCGGTGCGCTCGGCCAGCCTGCTGGTAGTGCACCAGCACAGCTTCCCCTATGTCGACTTGCGCGTGGACGAGGCCGGCGCGCCGATCGCCGCTCTGCGCGCCCTGTGGATGGCGTATGCTCCACAAGCCGACGACTACGTCACCCGTGCCGTCGACCCGGCGTCGTTAGGTCCAACCCAGACTTGAAGGTCCGGTTACCAGGTGGCCCTGATGTTCCTGTAGCAACGGAAGACCATGCAACGAATGTGGATCTACGTGGCGATCGCGATCGGCGGAACCCTCGGCTGCTGGGCCCGCTACGGCATGACCAACCTGGTGCAGGACATCTTCGGCAGCGAGTTCCCTTATGCGACGCTGAGCATCAACCTGCTCGGCAGCTTCCTGATGGGATTCCTGTTCATCGACACACTCGAACGCCTGACGATCTCGCCTGCCCTTCGCATCGGAATCCTCACAGGCGGGCTGGGCGGTTTCACCACCTTCTCGACATTCGAGATGGAGACGCTGCTGCTACTCGAACGAGGCGAACCGCTGCGCTCGTTGCTGTATGTCCTGCTCTCGGTCGTGGTAGGCCTGCTCGGCGCGTTCGGGGGCGCGTACATCGCCAGGAGCCTATAGATGAGGCCTGTAGGGAGGGTCCGATGGGCGAGGAAATGCTGGTGGCACGGATCTACATCAACGAGTCCGACCACGGTCGGCGCAAGTCGCTGATGCAGGAGATGCTGAACGTCCTGCATGAGCAGCAGCGGGTGCTGAGCGTCGTCGTTTTCCGGGGCATCGCCGGTATCGGCGACAGCGGCGAGGTGCATGCCGCCGACATCTTGCGCCTCAATGTGGACCTGCCCCTGGTCGTGGAGTTCTTCGACAGGGCGGACGTGGTCAAGGCAGCCCTTGCCCTGCTGGAGCCGCTCCTGCCGGCGGGACATCCCATCCTGTGTTGGACCGCGACCCAATACGGCAAGCCGTCCGGCCGCTGACCACGAATTCCGCCCCCGCGATCGTCCAGTTGCCCGAGCTTAGCCCGCCGGGGCGACCGACAGGCCCCGCACGTGGTGGCGCTCGATGAGGCTCGCCACGAGACCGGACGCCTTCGCTTCCTCGACGAAGGCGCGCAGGAACGCGGCGCCGGCCTGGTTTCCGCGGGCCGTGCCGATCGCCTGCTGCACGGCGGTGAACTGGCCGTCGAGGACGCGCGCGCCGGGCAGCTTCTCGACGTCGGTCAGCAGGCGAGGCTTGAGGCCGGCCAGCGCGTCCAGCTTGCCGTCGACGAACGCCTTGAAGGAGCCGTCGAGGCCCTCCGCCCGGACCAGTTCGGCGTGCTGGATGTTGCGGTCGAGCCAAAGGTCGTAGGCGCTCCTGGCCGACACCGCGATGCGCACGCCGGGGCGGTCCACCTCGGCGACGGTCTTCAGGGGTGAGCCGGCGGGGACGAGATAGGTCGCCTCGATCTCGACATAAGCGGCGGTGAACGCGATCTTCTCGGCACGCGCCGGCTCGGCGCCGATCAGGCCGATGTCCCAGACGTCGCTGCCCGCCGCATCCGCGAGTTCGCCGGGCTTGGCGAACTTCACGTAGACGATCGGCACGCCAAGGCGCGTGGCGATCTCACGCGCCATGTCGGGCGCGACGCCCTCGGGATCGCCTGCCGGGCTCGATCCGGCGACCAGCAGGAAGTTGCCCATGTTGATCCCGGCGCGCAGGACGCCGCGAGGGGCGAGCTCGGAGATGATTTCAGGCGACATTAGCGGCGACTCCCAATGTAGGGGCTCTCGGTTACCTCAGCCGGCGCCGTGGAATTGCGGCCCCGTTACCTTGTCCCCGACCACGATGCCAAGGCGTGCCGTCGTGCCGCCCGCCAGTTCGAGCGTGGCCGCCACCGGGCCGCCGCTGTCGATGATCCGCAGGCTCTGTGGAACCGTCTCCTCGGCGATCGCGCTGATCGTCCCGTCGGCGTCGATGAAGACCATGTCGAGCGGCACCAGCGTGTTCTTCATCCACATCTGGCTCTCTTGCGGCGCCGGCCAGACGAACAGCATCCCGCTATCCGCCGGCACGCTGGGGCGGAACATCTCGCCCACGGTCTGTTGCGCCGTCGTCGCCGCCACCTCCACGTCGAACGGGTGGGACTGGCCATCCTTGGTGACGATGGCGATGTGCTCGGTCGGCAGCTTGGGCTGGGCGGCGGTCGGCTCCTGCGCACGCGCGGCGAGCATCAGCGCCGGAGCGGCGATCAGCGCGGCGAACAACGCGGCGCGCTTCATGCCGGGGCCCGCTGCGGCATTCCGACCGGGATGATCGTCTTCACGATGGAGGCGTCCAGCGCCTCGTAGTCGTGGTAGCCGATGGTCGCGTACAGCTCGGTCCGCGTCTGCATCCGATCGATCATCCGTTGGGTGCCCCCGTCGCGCTTGATCGCGGCATAGACCTCCTCCTGCGCCTTGTTCGCCGCCCGCATGGCGCTCACCGGCCAGATCACCATCCTGTAGCCCATCGCCTGGAACTCGGCGGCGGTGAAGAACGGGGTCCGGCCGAATTCGGTCATGTTGGCGAGTAGGGGTGCATCGACCCGGCGGGCGAACTCGCGGAACATGTCGGCGGTCACCAGCGCCTCGGGGAAGATCGCGTCGGCGCCGGCCTCCAAGTAGAGCTTGGCGCGCGCCACCGCGCCGTCCATGCCCTCGCTGGCCGCCGCGTCGGTGCGCGCGACGATGACCAGGTGGCGGCGCGCCCGCCGGGCGGCGGCGACCTTGGCGGCCATGTCCTGTGGGTCGGCGAGGCGCTTGTCGTTCAGATGCCCGCACTTCTTGGGCAGCAGCTGATCCTCGATATGCACGCCGGCGGCGCCCGCCTCCTCGAAGCAGCGGACCATGTGCATGACGTTGAGAGCCTCGCCGTAGCCGGTGTCGCCGTCCACCAGGACGGGCAGGGCGGCGGCGCGGGCCACCTGGCGGATGTAGAAGCACACCTCGTCCACGGTGATCACGCCGAGGTCCGGCAGTCCCATCTGCGCCGACATCGCGGCACCCGACAGATACAGCGCCTCGAACCCGGCTGCCTTGGCCTGCAACGCCGCCTGGCCGTTATGCGTCCCCGGCATCTGGAGGATTTCCGGGCGCCCGAGCAGCGCGCGCAGCCGCTCTCCGGCGGGCTGGCTCGGCAGGTCGGCGGCGACAAGGTAGGTCATGGGAGGGTCTCCGGCGTATGGCGCGCCATAGCCGATGAGTCAGCGGAAGAACAGCAGCGTCAAGATCGCGAACACCGGCAGCAGCAGCACGGCGACCGTCGCGGTGAAGGCGAAAAAGCCCGGCATCCGCACGCCCCGGTGCGAGGCGATGGCGCGGAGCATCATGTTGGGCGCGTTGCCGATGTAGGTGAGCGCGCCGAAGAACACCGCCCCCGCCGACACGGCCTCCAGCACCACGTTCCGCGCGCCGTCCAGCGTCTCCGGGCGAACGTCGCCGAGGCCGAAAAAGACGAGGTAGGTCGGGGCGTTGTCGAGAAACGCCGACAGCAGGCCGGTCAGCCAGAAGAACGCGCTTGGCGAGCGGTTTCCTTGGCTGTCCTCCAGCAGCGCCAGCACCGGGGCGAACGGCCCCGCCCGGCCCGCCTCCAGCATCCGCAGGACCGGCGCGATCGTGATGAAGATGGCGGCGAACAGCAGCGCGACCTCCGCCATCGGATGCCAGGAGAAATCATTGCCCTGGTGTACCGCCCGTGGCGTCGACAGGATCGACACCCCGCTCACGCCGAGAAAGGCCAGGACCGCCACCGCCCGCCCAGTCGGGATCACCTCGCCCCCCAGGACCAGCGCCCCGCCGATGCGCGCTTGCAGGAGCGTGGCGGCGATCACGACCGCGATCAGCACCAAATTGTGCCATCCCCGCACCCGCAGCCGCTCCCGCCGCGGCGCGGCGGGCTCGTCGCGCGCCAGCACGCGGTCGGTCGCGTAGAACAGCCCCAGCATCAGGGCGGCGAGCACGCCCAGCGGCGGCCCCAGGTGGCGCAACGGCCAGAAGAACGGCACGCCGTGCAGGTAGCCGAGATAAAGCGGCGGATCGCCGAGCGGGGACAGCGCGCCGCCGGCGTTGGCAACCAGGATCATGAAGAAGATCGCCAGATGGACCTTCCGGCGCCGATGCGCGTTGGCCCGCATCAGCGGATGGATCAGCACCATCGCCGCCCCGGTGGTGCCCATCACGCCGGCGAGCAGAGTGCCGGCGGCCAGCAGCCCCGCGTTGCCTCCCGGTGTCCCTGCGATCAGCCCCCGCAACAGGATGCCGCCCGCGGCGGTGTAAAGGGCCAGGAGGAGTGTCACGAACGGCAGGTATTCGACCAGGATCGCGTGCCAGGCCAGCCGTCCGGCCGCCGGCGCGCCCCACACCGCGGCCCACGGCGCCAGCAGCGCGGCGATCCACGCGCCCATCACCCAGGCCATGCGCCGATGCCACAGGCGCGGGGCCAGCATCGGCAGCAGCGCGATCGAGAGCAGCACGCCGAGGAAGGGAATCGCCCACGCGGCGTGGAGTCCGGCGTGGACTTCGGGGTCCATCGGTTGCATGGCCTCCACCCTGCCATTACTACCTCCCGGACACGAAACGGGGACCCGTGACGAATGGACATGACCGGTGAGCGCCACATTCCGGCGCCTCGCGCCATGGTGTGGGAAGCGCTGAACGATCCCGCCACCCTGAAGACCTGCATCCCCGGCTGCGAGCGGCTGGAGGCGACGACGCCCGAGGACATGGAGGCGACCGCCGCCGTGCGGATCGGCCCGATCGCGGCCCGCTTCAACGGCCGCGTCCATCTGTCCGACATCGAGGCCCCGACCAGCTACACGATCTCCGGCGAGGGCCAGGGCGGCGTCGCCGGCTTCGCCAAGGGCGGCGCCAAGGTGCACCTCGCCGATGACGGGCCCGCCGCGACCCTGCTGACCTACGAGGTGCAGGCCCAGGTCGGCGGCAAGATGGCGCAACTCGGCGCCCGGCTGATCGACAGCACGGCGAAGTCCCTCGCCGATCAGTTCTTCAACAATCTCACTCAGGAGCTGACGCTGCGAATGGGCCCGAGCACCGAGCGTTCCTTCCCCTCCGCCCCCTCCGACGCGGCGATCCCGATCAGCCCCGCCGCCATCCCGCGCTCCTCGGTCGGCGTGTGGTCGATGATCCCGCCCGAGCCGATGGGCTTCCCGGTAATCGCCTGGATCGGCTGCCTGCTGTGGCTCGTCCTCCTGTTCCTGATCGTCGCCCCGCTGCTGTAGTGGACGCACTGCCCGCGACCGTCGCCGACACCGCCAAGCTATTGGCCGATCACGGCTATATCGCCGACCAGGAGTTGGCGACCACGGTGCATCTGGCGCTGTCGATGCGCCGGCCGCTGTTCCTCGAGGGCGAGCCGGGGACGGGCAAGACCGAGATCGCCAAGGTCCTCGCCGCCGGCCTCAATCGCCGCCTGGTCCGGCTGCAATGCTACGACGGCATGGACATGGCGGCCGCCGCCTATGAGTGGGACCACGCCCGCCAGTTGATGGCGATCCGCCTCGCCGAGGCGGGCGGGGAGACCGACCGCGACCGCCTGGCCTCGGATATCTACGCCCGCGAGTTCCTCCAGGCCCGCCCGCTGCTGTCGGCGATCGACCCCGACCAGGGACCGGCGGTGCTGCTGATCGACGAATTGGACCGCGCCGACGAGCCGTTCGAGGCGTTCCTATTGGAATTGCTCGCCGATTTCCAGATCACCGTGCCGGAACTGGGCACCGTGAAGGCGCGCGTCGTGCCGGTCGTGGTCCTCACCTCGAACCGCACCCGGGAGGTCCACGACGCGATCCGCCGCCGCTGCCTGTATCACTGGGTGGACTACCCCGACGCCGCCCGCGAGCGCGCCATCCTGCGGGTCAAGGCGCCCGACGTGCCCGACAAGCTCGCCGCCCAGGTGGTCGCCTTCGTCCAGCGCCTGCGCGAAGAAGACCTGTTCAAGCTGCCCGGGGTCGCCGAGACCATCGACTGGGCCGGCGCCCTGCGCCACCTCGATCAGACCGAGCTGGAGCCGGCGGTGGTCGAGCAGACGCTCGGCGTGCTGCTGAAGTACCAGGACGATATCGCCAAGCTCCGCGGCGCCCAGGCGGCGCGGCTGGTCGAGGAAGCGCGGGCCGACGAGGCGGCGTAGGCGGTTCGCGGGCTCGCGGGCTCGCGGGTACACATGCCCGCGTCGGCGTGTACATCGGCCTCCCTTGGCCTCCTCTTGGGCGCGTACATCGAGCGCTCCTAGCGTCTTTGGCCGCGTACGTCCGCCATCCCCCTCAAGGGAAGGAAAGTCTCCTACAGCGCAATTCCCCTCCCCTTGCGGGAGGGGTTAGGGGAGGGGTCGGGCGAAGACTCACGATCGCGGCCGTTGAAGTGAGCCCGGCGCCGGCCGCCCTCACGGCCGCCGCGTCGCCCGCGCGGTGCGGGAGAGGTGGGCGATCCACATCACCTCTCCCTCAGGGAGAGGTCGCCGCGCCCTTCGCGCGGCGGGTGAGGGATTCCCCGACCGACTCACTGGCGATCGAAGGACTGTTGTTCTCATAACTTTTTTGCTATATTGGTTGTGTAGATGGCTTGGACTGTCGAAACGCTGAATGCCGCCGTGGATGCGGAAGTGAACGCCTTGCCCGCCGCCATGTGGGCGCAGCTTGCCCGGATTTCCTTCCTGATTGAGGAGTTCGGGTTTGAACGGGTGCGCGAGCCGCATGTGAAGCATCTGCAAGGCCCGCTATGGGAAATGCGGATGCGGGGCCGGGACGGCATATCGCGGGCGCTCTACGTCGCCGCGTCCGGCCAGCGCCGTCGTCATCGTCCGAGTGTTCGTAAAGAAGACCCAGAAGACGCCGCGCCGCGAAATTGATCTGGCGCTGACTCGCGCCAAGGAGGTGCTGCCATGACCCGCATGGACGAACTGCATACCGGCTGGCTGAAAGACCCGGCCTATCGGAAGGAATACGAGGCGCTGGAAGGCGAGTTCACGCTCGCCGCCGCGCTCATCCGCGCCCGCGCCGCGGCCGGCTTGACGCAAGAGCAATTGGCCAAGCGCATGGGGACCAAGCAGGAAGTCGTGGCGCGCTGGGAGGGCGGCAAGGTGATGCCTTCGACGCGCACGCTGACGCGGCTGGCGAAGGCGACCGGGACGACGCTGCGGATCAGCTTCGCGCCGTCGCACGCATCGCGGACATAACGGCGACGATGGGCTGAGGCGGGTATCGCTGAAACATGCGCCACGGAGGGGAAGGCCACGGTTCGCCATCACCCGCCACGGCCGCCGTGTCGCCCGCGTGGTGGGGGTGGGGTAGGTCCGCACTCGCTGGCAGCACCCTCACCCGGCGCGAAGCGGCGCCGACCTCTCCCGCCAGCGCGGGCTAAGGCGGTCACACATCGCCGAATCGACTTTACAGGGGACGGAGTTTCCGAATCGATGCCGTGCTCGGAGCCGGAGGGAAGGCGATTCGGGTGACCCATGACGACCTTGGACGGATTGGCGACGCGCGGCTGGAGAAGGTTGGAGCCGCCCTGCTGGCGGCGATGCGACAGAGCCCGACGATGTGCCTGCACGCGCTGGCCAAGGACCGCAACCAGACGATCCAGTTCGGCCGCTTCCTCGACAACG
>JBAWFF010000301.1:0-5627 GCA_049591635.1 Acetobacteraceae bacterium | reverse complement strand
GGTCCGGTCGGCGCGGCGGCCGGCGCGGCGATCGGCGCGGCGGCGGGGGCCGGGACGGGTGCTCTCACCACCCCCAATCAGGTCAACCTGTCCAAGCCGGTGACCGTCGGCGGCTACCATCCGTAGTGGTGTTCACGACCTCGTGTTGCGCTCGGCGTCCTGCCAGCCTCCGCCGAGAGCCTTGTAGAGCGCCACCAGATCAGTCGAAACCGCCGTCGTGCTCGACGCCAGTTGTTGTTCGGCGGTGAGCAGACTGCGCTCGGCGTCCAAGACCTGAAGGAAGTCGGTGACGCCCGCTTGGTATTGGCTCTGGGCCAGGCTCAAGGCGCGGCGGTTCTGCTCAACCGCTTGCGACAACTGCTCGCGTCGGCCCTGCTCGTCGGTGAATGCCGTAAGCGTGTTGTCGACCTCGCCCCAGGCGGTCAACAGGGTCCGTTGGAAGTTCAGCGCCGCCTCGCGCTGCGCCGCCTGGTGCAGCTGCAAGGTATAGCGAAGCTTGCCGCCCTCGAAGATCGGGATGGTGATGCCAGGACCGCCGGCATACTGGCGGGCGTCGAACTTGAACAAATTGGCGAATTGCAGCGCCTGGAAGCCGAAGCTCGCGGAAAGGGTGATCGACGGATAGAAATCCGCCGTCGCTACACCGACGTTGGCGGTCTCGACGTGCAGCTGAGCCTCGGCCTGGCGGATATCGGGACGCCGGCGCAACAGCTCCGATGGGACGCCGACCGGTACCTGGGGTGGTACCGGAGGAACCGGGCGCGGGACATCAAGCTCGGCGGCCAGGGTGCCTGGCGGCTGCGCGAGCAGCAGCGCGAGTGCGTTGGTCAGCTCTCGTTGCTGCGATTCCAGGGCCGGGATCTGCGCCGCGACGGTTCGGACCTGCGCGGCCGCGTTGGCGACATCGAGGTCCGACGAGACGCCGGCCTGGGCGCGCTGGCGCGTCAGTCCTAGCGACTGCTGCGCGATGTTCAGATTGTCCCGCGCGATGCGAAGCTGCTCCTGGGTCCCCCGCAGGGTGATGTAGTCGCGGGCCACCTCGGCGAGCGCCGATACCAGCGCCGAACGGCGCGCCCAGTCGGCTGCCTCGACCGAGGCACGGCCAGCTTCGACGGACCGACGGACCCCGCCCCAGATATCCGGCTCCCAGGAGGCGTCGAACCCGTACTGGTAGAGGTCGAATGGCGGTATGTCGGCCGGAGTCGCCAGCCCTCCGGCAACATTGCCGGGAGCGCCGTTCGCCTCGGTTCCCGGCGTTCCGCCGCCGTTCGGGATAAGGGCCGAAAACACGCCGCGGTCGGAGGCCTTTTCGCGCTGGTAGGACCCGTTGGCGTTGAACACGGGATAGGCGGCGGACCCGGCAACCCCGAGGGACGCTCGCGACTCAAGCACCCGCTCGGCCGCTGCCCGTACGTCGAGGTTCGACCCGGCGACCCGGCGTTCCAGCGCGGTCAGCTGCCGGTCGTGGAAAATCCCCCACCAATTCGGGTCGATCGGCGCCGCGACCGGCCTCGACGGCACGAAAGCGGCGGACTGACGGTGCGCGGTGGCGGAAAACCACGACCCGGGCGAGGCCCAGCCCGGCGCCTCGAAGTTCGGTCCGACCGTGCACCCGCCCAGCAGCAGCGCGACGGTCGCACCGATCCCCAATATCGGCTTTGGCATTCTGACTCCTCGGATCAGCCGGCGTTCACACCCGCGGGGACCGTGAAGTCAAGGCGGCGCGCCCCCCAGCAAGGCGTGCACGGCACGGGCCAGGGTTGCGGG
Organism: Acetobacteraceae bacterium; assembly: GCA_049591635.1. GTDB lineage: Bacteria > Pseudomonadota > Alphaproteobacteria > Acetobacterales > Acetobacteraceae > DATFDN01. The sequence goes on along the minus strand of JBAWFF010000301.1, from coordinate 3,860 downwards.
ATCGAACGGCTTGGCGATAAACGCATAGGCCTCGCTCGCCTCGCCCAGCGCGCCGGCGGCGTAACCGGAGGTGAGGAGCACCGGCAGGCCGGGGCGCAACTGTCGCGCCGCCGCGGCGAGGTCGGCACCATTGAGGCCGCCCGGCATGACCACATCGCTCAGCAACATGTCGACCTCGGCGCCCCCGCGCAGCACGGCGAGGGCCTCGCGCCCGTCACACGCCACCAGTACCGCATGCCCGAGTGCCCGCAACACCTCGATACCCGCGGCGCGCACATCGCTATCATCCTCGACGTAGAGAATCCGCGCGGGTGTCGCCTCGCCAATTCCGCCAACCGCCATCGGAATCGCCGCCTCGGTCGGCGCGGACACCACCTCGCGCGGCAGAAACAGGCGAATGGTCGTCCCAGCGCCGGGTGGGCTTTGGATGCGCACGGCCCCGCCCGATTGGGTGACGAAGCCATGCACCATCGAAAGGCCGAGGCCGGAGCCCTTGCCGATCGCCTTCGTGGTGAAGAACGGTTCGAATGCGCGTGCCAGAGTCTCGGGTGTCATCCCCGAACCGGGGTCACTGACCCGCACGACGACGTACTCCCCCGCGGGAAGATCTCCGTCGTTCGAACGGAAATTCTCGGCCGCGAGGACAACGCGCCCGCCCGCCGAATCCGGACCCTCCTCCATCGCGTCGCGGGCATTGACGACGAGGTTCATCACCGCGGTCTGGAACTGCGCGGCATCGACCTTTGTCTGCCATAGGTCCGGCACGGTCTCGACCACGAGTTCGACCCTCTCCCCGACCGTTCGGGCAAGCAGCTGCGCCGTCTCGGTGAGCAGCGCACCGACATCCACGACCGACGGCCGAAGCGTCTGGCGGCGCGAGAAGGCAAGCAACTGGCTGGTCAGCTCCGCCCCGCGCATGGCCGCGCGTAGCGCCGTGCGGGAGAGTACCTGCACCTTTTCCTCCGACGATCGTCGCTGGATCAGCTCAAGGCTGGAGATCACCGCTGTGAGGAGGTTGTTGAAATCGTGGGCGACACCGCCGGTCAGCTGGCCGACCGCCTCCATTTTCAGCGCCTGGCGAAGCTGCTCCTCCAGATTGGTCCGCTCGGTCAGGTCGCGTGCCGTCGAGAGGATAAGAGGCTCCGCCTCGGTGCCCTCCTGGACGGGGACGAACACCACGTCGATCGCGTGGGTCCGTCCGGCGAGGGTGCGGCGGACCTGATAGCGCTGCGGCTTGCCGCTCCGGGCGGCCTCGTCGAGGTGATGCAACGGCAGAACCGCCTGCTCGGCGCCAAGGATTTCTTCCAGGCGACGCCCGATGACGCCCGCGCGCGGGCGATCGTAAGCGGCGGCACAGGCGGCATTGAGATCGACGTAGCGGAAGCCGCCCTGCGCATCACGGCGAAACAGGCTCAACCAGTCGAGCGAATTGTCGAAGAACGCCTGCATCCGCGCCAGCGTCGCCGCGAGTTGGCGGGCCCGGGCCTCCTTCTCTTGCTCCAAAAGCTCGTTGCTGGCCCGCAGCGCCTGCTCGGTGCGCCGACGCTCCGTAGTGTCGCGCCAGGAGACCGCCGTATGCCCGTTGGGCAACGGGCTCACGCGCTCCCACTGCCAACGCTGGCTTCTGGGCGAGAGCAGCTCGAATTCGGTAACCCGGCGCGAACGGATCGCCTGACGCAAATGATCCCCGAAGGGCGTCTCGACGACCTCCGGAAACAGGTCCCATAGATATCGGCCGACCACCTGCTCGGATGCCAGTCCCCAGAAGCGCAGGGCCGGCGGATTGGCGTAGGTGACGCACAGCTCGGGGTCGAGCGTGTAGAACGGGTCGGGAATGGCATCGAGGATGCCCCCGCCTAGGCCATTATCCGGTTCAGGCGAGGTCATCGCTTGCCTACGACATGAATTCCAGCAGGGCCGCGTTGACGGCATCCGCCGCCTCATAAGGCGTCCAATGGCCCGCCCGGGGGATCGTGCGGAAATCAATATCGCGTTGGAAGCGGCGCAGGGTCTCGGCCCGCTGGGCGACATGAGGGAAGGCGAACGGGTCGCGTTCACCCCAGATGCCGTAGAGACGGGCGCGCACGTGGGGTAGCGCCAGCAGCAACGCGTCCGATGCGGGAATGGAGCCGGCGCGCAGGCGTGCCCGGAGAATGTTTTCCATCTGCAGGTCCACGGCCAGGTCGTCCACCTTGTCCGGATCGCCGATCATCATCTCGCCGACATTGTGGCGAAACACGGACCGCGTCGCGGCGTCATCCATCCCGGGTTCCAATCGGCGAAGCCGCACGGCCGGACGCGACGGCGGCAGGGCCATGCCGCCGGCACCGAGGAGGACCAATTTCGTGATCTGGGGGCGGAGCGCCGCCAGGTGGCCGGCGATGATCCCGCCGAAGGAGAAACCCGCGAGGGCCACGGGGCCGCCATCCTCCAGCACGACGTCCAGCCCGTCCGATATGATCCTAGCGAGACTCGCCGGTGACCACGGCTCGGGCGGCATATCGGAACAGCCGTAGCCCGGCATGTCGGGAACGATCACCCGAAACCGGTGCGACAGCGGGACCACGTTGCGGAGCCAATGGGTCCAGGAGCCGGCATCGCCATGCAACAGCACCAGTGCGGGGCCGCCGCCCCATATCCGCCAGACCATCGTCCCTTGACCGCAAGGGGTTGTCCGTCGGATCGCGCGCCGCTCGATCTCGTCCCTAGTGGGCATCCGCCCATGTCGGCCCGATGCCGGTCTCCACCACCAGCGGCACGCTAAGTCGCGCCGCTCCCTCCATCACCTGCCGGGCGATTATCGCGAGCGTCTCCGACTCGGCCGCCGGCGCCTCGAACAACAGTTCATCATGGACTTGGAGCAGCAGGCGCGCGGTCAGCCCGGCCTCGCTTAGAGCACGCGGAAGCCGCACCATCGCCCGCTTGATGATGTCCGCGGCGCCCCCTTGCAACGGCGCGTTGATCGCCTGCCGCTCGGCGTACCCGCGCTTGGGACCGGCCTTCTCGGCGATGCCGGGTACCCAGCAGCGCCGACCGAACGGGGTGGTGACATAGCCGTGGATGCGCGCCTCTTCCTTGGTGCGCTCCATGTAGTCGCGGATTCCCGGGTAGCGGATGAAATAGGCGTCGATGTAACCCCGCGCCTCACCGCCGCCAATGCCCAGCTGGCGGGCGAGGCCGAAGGCGCTGATCCCGTAGATGATCCCGAAATTGATTGCCTTGGCCCGCCGGCGGGTCAGCGGATCCATGCCGGCCATCGGGATGCCGAACACTTCGCTCGCGGTGCGCGCGTGGATGTCCTCGCCATTGCGGAAGCTCTCCGACAACGCGGGGATATCCGCGACATGGGCGAGCAGGCGCAGCTCGATCTGGGAATAGTCCGCGCTCAGCAGCACATGCCCCGGCTCGGCGATGAAGGCGCGGCGGATGCGCCCGCCCTCCTCGGTGCGGACCGGGATGTTCTGGAGATTAGGATCGGTCGAGGACAGCCGCCCGGTGGTGGTCGCCGCCATCGCATAGAAGGTGTGGACCCGCCCGGTCTGCGGATGAATCTCCTCGACGAGGGCGTCGGCGTAGGTCGATTTCAACTTCTGGAGCTGCCGCCACTCCAGGATGCGCGCGGGAAGCGCGTGGCCCTGGTCGGCGAGGTCTTGCAGCACCGCCGCGTCGGTCCCCCAGGCGCCCGTCTTCATGCGCTTGCCGCCGGGAAGGCCTTGCTCGTCGAACAGTACCTCGCCCAGTTGCTTGGGGCTGCCGAGATTGAAGGGCCGGCCGGCGAGGACGTGGATGTCGCGTTCGATCGCCGCCATCCTTCCCTCGAACTCCTTCGACATCCGGCGGAGGTCGTCGGCGTCGAGCTT
>JBAWFF010000300.1:0-6891 GCA_049591635.1 Acetobacteraceae bacterium | reverse complement strand
GCGACGGCGAGAGGCGCAGCGACCATGCGGTGTCCGGATAGCGCTCCTGCCACGAGGCGACGAGTTGCCGCAATGCCTCGCGCAGACCCATCTGCTCCAGAACCAACGGTCTGAGCCGGTCGAGCATCTGATACGTGATCTTCTGGATCCCATCGGTGAGCCCGGCAATGGAGCGTGACCGTTCCTCGATGTCGGACGCCCGCGCCGACCCCTCCTTGGTCCATCGCGTGATGCAGGCGGCGTCGGCCCGAATGCCGAACAGGGCCGGGCCGAACTCATCATGCAACTCACGCGCGATTTCCTTCCGCTCCGCTTCCTGGACCGACATCATCCGGTCGATCAGCAGATGATTGTCCGCTGTCACCCGTTCCAATGTTCGCCCAAGGCTGTTGAAGCGCGCGCCGATGCGTCGAAGCTCCGCGACTTGGATGACCGGGAGCGGTTGGAAACGGCCATGTTCAAGACTGTCGAACGCCTCCGCCAAATTCCGCAGCGGCCGAAGCGACAATCCGACAGCCCAGAAGATCATCGCGGTGATCAGCACCCAAAGCCCCCCGAGCAGGGCAGCAAGCAGTTGGACCTCGCTCCAGATCTCGTTGATTTCGTCGGACGGGTTGGATTGCATCAGGACGCGGCCGACCGTTTGCCCACGCACGACGATCGGAAAACTGTCGCGCTGGGCTCGTGGGGCCAGGAGTCGGAAAACCCAGGCTGGCTCGCGCGGCGGTTTCTCCGTGGGCGCGGGTCCGGGAGCTAGCACGAACCGCACATGCCGAACTCGCGGCAGGCTGCCCTCGAATTGAGCGAGGGCTCGGTTCGGGTCAGCCGAGGCGGCCACGTCGCGAAGCGCGTCCTGGATCAAGAGGCGGCCGAGCCGCATCCCGGAATTGACCTCCGCCTGCACACGCGGCCTTGCCCCTGTGAGGATGAAGCCGATCGTCGCCGCCATTCCGATGAACAGGATCGCGGTGGGAATGAGGACCAGTCTGGTCCGCAGGGACGCGAGATCAAACGGCATGCGCCGCGGCCGTGCTTGCACAAAATGCAGAGCGCGCGGCGATGAGTGAGGGCGCGGCTGCAATCAATCTCATTGACGATGCCATTCCGCCCGCATTCACTTAGCGGCCTTCCTTGTTCGAGCATCCACGTCCTCACCGGTGCGGAAGGAAGGCGTGGATGGCCGGGACAAGCCCGGCCATGACGGTGTTTTGGTCATATGCGATAGCCCTCAGGGAGGATTGGCTTGTCGGTTCGCTTTCGATCCATCATTTGTGCCGGGTTGATTCTGACGCCTTGCATCGCCCTCGGGCAGACCGCCACCGCCCAATCGGGGAACCAGGCGACCGTGCTGCCGGAGGTCACGGTCGTCGGCGTAACCCCGCTGCTTGGCTCCGGCGTGGATCGCGACAAGGTGCCGGCGGCGACGACTGTCCTCAACTCCAAGGACATCGCCCGCAACGGGCCGGCCGACGCGCTCAACGCGCTACAGGAGCAGGTCGGTCCGATCAACCTCAACTCCGCGTCGGGCAATCCGCAGCAGCCGACGCTACTCTACCACGGCTTCGCGGCGGGCGCGCTACAGGGGACGGAACAGGGTCTTGCCGTCTACGTCAACGGCATGCGCTTCAACCAGGCATTCGGCGACACGGTGAACTGGGACCTGATCCCCAACATCGCGATCGACCAGGTGAACATCGAAGGCTCCAACCCGGCGTTCGGTCTCAACGCGCTCGGCGGCGCCATCAACATCCAGCTCAAGAACGGTTTCACCTATCACGGCGCCGAGGCCGATCTCTACGGCGGCTCGTTCGGCCAGATCGGCGGAGAGTTCCAGTACGGCAAGCAGTCCGGGAACTTCGCGAGCTACATCGCGGGCAGTGGCTTGCGGGAGAATGGCTGGCGCGACCTGCAATCCTCCGATCTGGAGAACATATACGGTGACGTTGGCTACCGCACCGACCGCGCGGAAATCCACGTCAACCTGACACTGGCGCATTCAGAGCTCAACGGGCCGGGCACCTCCCCGGTCCAGCTTCTGGCCGCCGATCCCGCGGCGCAGTTCACCGCGCCCAACGCCCTCTTCAATCAGTACTCGGCCCTGAGCGTGTCGGGGAACTACGCGGTCAGCGACCACACATCGATTCAGGCGCTTGCCTATTACGACTACTTCCATCAGATCGTCAGCAACGCCAACGCCGCCAACGACACGCCTTGCAACGACGGCTCCGGGTTGCTGTGCGACAGCAATGGCAACCCGTCCACCACGTTGGGCGGCGGCACGATCCCGGCATTCCTCGGCGCCAGCCCCTTCGCCTATTCGGAACTCGACGAGCAGACCACCAATACCAACGGCTACGGCGCGTCGGCGCAGGTGACCAACACGCATGACGTGTTCGGCTTGCGCAACCAGTTCGTCGCCGGCGTGAGCTTCGATGGCGCCCAGACCATGTTCAGCGGCACCTCCCTCATCGGCGGCATCACGCCGTTCAGCCGCGTCTACGTCGGCCCCGGCGTCGTGATCGACGAGCCGGGCCAGAACCAGCCGGTCCGCGTGGCGATCAGCAACGCGAGCTTCGGCCTCTTCCTGGTCGACACTCTCGACCTCACGAGCCGGCTGTCGGTCACCGCGTCGGGGAGGCTCAACGCCATCGAGACCAATCTCAACGACCAGAACGGTGGCGACTTGACCGGCAATCACTACTACAGCCACGTCAACCCGGGAATCGGCGCCGCCTACAAGGTGGCGCCGTGGCTGAACATCTATGCGGGCTATTCGGAGGCGAACCGCGCGCCGACGCCCGCCGAACTGTCATGCGCGAGTCCGGAGAACTCGTGCAGCCTCGCCAACTTCTTCGTCGGCGACCCCGACCTCAAGCAAGTGGTGGCGCACACGGTCGAGGCCGGCATCCGCGGCTCCGTCGCCTCGCTGGGGCCGGGGCGGCTGTCCTACAACGTCGGCGTCTTCCACACGGAGCTCAATGACGACATCGCGTTCGTGAACAGCGAGATTTCCGGCCGCGCGTTCTTTACCAATATCGGCCAGACGCGCCGCCAGGGCGTTGACGTCGGCATCCACTATCAGGCGCCGCGCTGGAACGCGTGGATCGACTACTCCTATATCGACGCGACCTACCAGGACGGGTTCATCGAGTCGGCCGGAAGCAATCCCGCCGGCGACGCGGACGGCAACATCGCGGTCCGGCCGGGCGACCAGCTTCCCGGCATTCCGCACCATCAACTCAAGATCGGTGCCTCGTACAAGGTCACCGATAAATGGATCGTCGGCGTTGTCGGCATCGCGGAGAGCCAGACATTCCTGGTGGGCGACGAGGCGAACCTCACGGCGCCGCTGCCTGCTTTCTTCACTCTGAACTTCAATACGTCCTATCAGATCACGCCGCGTGTCCAGCTGTTCGGCCTCGTATCGAACGTGACCAATGCCAAATACTACACATTCGGCACGTTCTCTCCGACCAGCTCGGTCTTCCTCGCCCAGGCCCCGAGCGCCACCAACCCCCGTGCGTACAGCCCCGCCGCGCCGGTCGGCGGCTTCGCGGGCGTGAAGGTGACGTTCTAGTCGGTCCGGATTTGCATCGATTGTGTCCACAAATTTCCGTTCGCAACTGCGAGAAACGTACGAGAATGCTGCACCTGCGAAGGGTGTTTTGTACAGGAATGCTGCGCCTGCGAAGGCCACTATGTGCACAAATCAAGGGCCGGCGGCGGCGACGTGACCACATTTCCGGGGCTCTCGGCGGGCGGCCATCGTGACTTCGAGCGCCTCCAGCACGTCCAGCAGCCCGTCCAACGCATCGAGCAGACGCCGCTCCGACTGGACCTGGACGGCGTCGATCGCGCCGGCGGCGAAGGCGGCGGCCAGGGCGGTCTTCCGGGCCGCATGGCGTGCCCGCAAGGGGGCGAAGTCGGCCGGCGCCGCGCCGGCCCGGACGCGATTCCCCGCGTCCCGCGTCGCCGCCGCCATATCGGCCAGGAGCGCCAGGGTTTCCCCGGTTACCCGGGACGCGGACAGGACGGGCAGCATCTGGTCGACGTACAGGAGCACGCGGACCAGCCGATCGGTCGCCTCCTGGCGGTCGGCGGGCTTGCCCCGGGGCCGGCGCAGCAGGCCGTTTTCCAGCCGTTCCGCGGCGGCCAGGTCATGCAGGACCCGCGCCGATCCGGCGATGCCGCCGAGCATACCGGCGCGGCCATGCAAACCCGGCGTTCGCAACGCGGCGGCGGCGTCGCGGAGCCGATCGGCGCCGAGGCCTAGCAAGGTCGCCAGCCGGGTCCGCATGGCATCATCAGTGCGCACCGGCAACAGGAGCCCGGTGACCAGCAGGACGACGGCGGTGCCCAGCACCGTGTCGGCGAGCCGCGTGGCGTAGAAGCTCAGCGGCGCGTCGGCCATGTGCAGGACCATCCCGAGCAGCACGGTCAGCCAGAACAGCAGCACGCGGTACGCGGCGGTCCGCGCGTTGAACAGGCCGACCAGCGCCACCGCGACCACCGCCGTCAGGACGTCGTTGTGGCCGCCCGCCGCCATCCAGAGGAGCTGTCCGACGAGCAGTCCGGCGCCGGTGCCGAGGATCCGCTCGACCGATTTCCGCGCCGTCTCGCCGAAGCTGCTTGAGACCAGGATGAAGGTCGTCAGCGGCAGCCAGTAGGGCTTCGGGAACGGCAAGAGCCGCATCAGGACCAGCGCCACCACCATGCAGACGCCCGCCTGCAAGGCGAGCCGCAGCGAAATCGCGTCCGGGATGAGCGGCGCGGTGGGTGACGGCGCCGCGGCAGGCGGGCTCGCCGGGTCGGCCTTGGTTTGGCTGGCCTGGATCAGGTCGGAAAACAGCAAGGCGAGGCTCAGAACCTCCGTCGGGGCCATCCCGCCCCCGGCCGGATCTGGCGCGAACGCGGTCTTTCGCAGTGCATCGACGGCAGGGGCCGCCTGACCGAGCGCGCCGGCGTCGGCGGCGACGGTGAGCGCCGCCAGGGTCGCCCGCATCTGGGCGTCCCAGGTGCCGGACAATCGCGACGAGCCGTGCAGGGCGGCGGCTGAGCGGCTGGTGGCCTCGATCAGATCCGCCGGCGGCAGCACGTCCTCTGGCCACGGTGGGGGCGCCTTCGCGGCGGAGGCCGCGAGGGTCAGGTCGGCGACGAGTTGCTGAAGATGGGCCGCATGCGCCGACAGAAGTGCCGCGGGCCACGCCCCATCGGAGCTCCAGGCGGTGGAGAGATCGGCGAGGAAACCGGCCAACTCGGCCCTTAGCAGGCGCCGCTCCACGCTGAGGCCAGGCACCCGCAGCAGCAGGACAGCCACCGCATCGGCCGCGAAGGCGGCGGCGGCGCCGACCGCGCCGCACTCCGCGCCCAGCTTCGCCAGATTGGGTATATCGGCGAAGAGCAGCGCGACCAGGGTATAGATGGCGGCGCTGGTCGTCAGCGCGGCGGCAATTGCGCCGTGCGCGCGGGCGATCACGGCGGCGGGCGCCAGGATCACCAGGGCGAGGTCGGCCAGCAGCGGATTGACCGCATAGAGGAGGGCGATCAGCGGAATCGGCGCCACGTTGACCACCAGGGCCGGCGGCAGCCGGCGCGGGTAGAGCGCCAGGGCGCAGGGCGCGAAGAGCAGCAGCGTATTGAAGGCGATCAGGCCGGCGAGGATCGCCGCGACCATCGATTGCCCGGATTGGGCCTCGGGCAGCAGTGCGCCGCCGGCCGCGGCGGCGAGCACGAACCCAGTGGACACCACCGAGTCGAGCAGCCGCACGGGGTGCAGTCGCTCGAAGGCCGGGGATAGCCGCATCCGCGCGCCTAGTTCAGTGCCTCCGCGATCCAATTGGCCCACGCCATCACGGCTCGGTCCTCACCACGGCGGCCAACCACCTGGATGCCCAGTGGCAGCCCGGCCGGCCCGGTGCCGGCGGGAACCGTCACGCACGGCACGTGCAGGCTGGTCCAGATGAAGTTGAAGGCCGGGTCGCCGGTCCATTCGAGGCCCGCCGGGGCCTCGCCGGGTGCGGCGGGGGTAAGAAGCACATCCAGCCCCTCGGTCGCCGCCGCGAACCCCTCTTGCGTGCGGTGGAATGTCGCGTAGGCGGCCGCCAATGCCTCGGAGGACTGGCGCAGCCCGAATTCCATGCGCTCCAGGAGACCCTCGCTGATCTGCCCGCGTGCCGTCGCCAGCTCCCAGCCCAGCGCCCGCGCGCTCTCGGCGTTCATCACGATCGGGTGCGCCTCCTTCAGCGCGGCGTAGTCGGCGGGCAGCTCGCGGTCGGAGACGGTCGCGCCGACGCCGGCGAGGATGCCGGCGACGTTGGCGAGCAGCGCCTGGGTCTCCGGCTCCGCCATCTCCCAAGTCGGGGAGCGGCAGACGCCGACGCGTGGCGCCCGTTCCGTCCGGCGGTCCGGATCGCCGAGGTCGCGGCCGGAGACGGCGCCGGCGAGCAACGCGCAATCGGCGACCGAGCGGGCCAGCACGCCGACCGTGTCCAGGCTGTCGGCCATCACCTTCATGCCGATCCGGCTGATCAGTCCGAAGCTCGGCTTGTAGCCGACGATCCCGCAAAAGGCGGCCGGGCGGATCACGCTGCCCGCCGTCTGGGTTCCGAAGGCGAACGGGAAGAAGAAATCCGCGACCCCGGCGGCCGATCCGCTGGATGATCCGCCGGGCGTGTGGGCCAGGCTGTGCGGGTTTGCGGTCCGGCCCGGTTTGCGGGTGGCGAACTCCGTCGTCACCGTCTTGCCGGTGACGACCGCGCCCGCTTGACGCGCCCAGGCCGCCGCGGCGGCGTCGGCCTTGGGACGCCATCCCTCCCAGATCGGGGAGCCGTACTGGGAAGGCATATCGGCGGTGTCGAGAACGTCCTTCACGCCCAATGGCAGCCCGTGCAG
>JBAWFF010000299.1:0-9322 GCA_049591635.1 Acetobacteraceae bacterium | reverse complement strand
CGTCGCGGCCACGCGGCCGCGGCCGTCGGGGTCGGGCGTGCGATTGGGCTGGGCCGGGAGCGTACTCTTGCTGGCGCTCGGCGCCTGGAGCGCGGTCGCCTGGCGGGGCGACGTGATGCACGCCTGGCCGCCCAGCGGGCGGGTGTATTCGGCCCTGGGGCTGGCGGGACGCTGAGACCTATCCTCTTTTTTAGGGGGTCTCGACGGCTGCGCGAAAAAGCGACATAGAGCGGGCGACGCCACAAAAACATGATCCGGAGGCGCAACCGGCGCCGAAGGTCACATCGGGAGACGACCAAATGGAAGGCAGCACTGCGCCCGGACTCGGCCGGCGGACACTCGTCAAGGCGGGCGTTTCGCTCGGCGTGATCGCGCTCGGGGCACCCTCGATCATCAAGGCGCGCGGCGAGGAGCCGGTGAAGATCGGGATGATCGACCCGCTTACCGGCGTCCTGTCGGCGCTGGCGCAGACCGAGGTCGAGGGCGCGAAATACGCGGTCGCGGTGCTCAACAAGAAAAACGGCATCCTCGGTCGCCAGGTCGAGCTTCTGGTCGAGGATAGCGCCAACGACGTGGGCACCGGTGTCCAGAAGGCGCACAAGCTAATCGACCGCGACAAGGTGAACGTGATCTTCGCCGACGTGAACTCGGGGATCGCCTACGCGGTCGCGCAGGTCACCACCCAGTCGAAGGTCTTCCACATCGTTCCCGGCGGACACACCGATCCGATCACCGGGACGAACTGCAAGTGGAACGTCTTCCGCGTCTGCAACACGACCTCGATGGACGCCACCGCGATCACCAGCACATTGGTCAACAAGTTCGGCAAGAAGTGGTACTTCATCACGCCCGACTACGCCTATGGCCACACCCTCCAGGAGGGATTCGTCAAGCAGCTCAAGAAGGCCGGCGGCGAGTACCAGGCGGACATGCTGCCGATCAGCAGCACCGATTTCTCCGCCACGCTGATCAAGGCCCGCGCCTACAAGCCCGACGTGCTGCTCAACAACATGGGCGGCCTCGCGCAGATCGACTGCATGAAGCAGTTCATCCAGTTCGGCATGGCCAAGCAGATGGCGCTCGGTGGCGCGCTGTTCGAGTTGGAGAGCATCCGCTCGGTCCCGCCCGAGGCGCAAGCCGGCTGGTGGGACATGGAGTGGTGGTGGAACCAGCCGAACGTCCCGGAGGCGGTCAATTACGTTGCCGAGTTCCGCAAGGCGAACGGCAAGACGCCGACGGCGCGCCACTGGTTCGGCTGGGTCGCGGTGAATTCCTTCAAGATCGCCGCCGAGAAGGCCAAGAGCCTGGAAGCCATCAAGATGGCCCATGCCCTGGAGGACGAAGTGCTGCCGCCCGATATCGCCTTGCAGCCGGGCAAGATCGTCTTCCGCGCGGGCGATCATCAGCTGATGTCCAACGTCTTCACCGGCGAGGTGCATCCCCCGAAGGGCGGCAACCCGGATGACGTGTTCACCGTCGCCCAACTGGTTCCCGGCGAGCAGGCCGCCGGCACGGTGGCCGACACCGGCTGCAAGATGACGTTCCCGACCGCTTAGTTCTGTCGTAACGGACTTTCACCGTCATGGCCGGACTTGATCCGGCCATCCAGCGGACTCCCGGTGCGATTTGCACGTCCGATGGATGCCCGGGTCAAGCCCGGGCATGACGGTATCAGGAGCCGGCCATGACCGTGACTGTGTCGAGGTAACCCGTGCTGACGCTCGTGCTGTTCAACGTCTTCAACGGGGTCATCATCGGTCTGTTCTACGTGCTGATGGCGCTGGGCTTGGCGATGATCCTCAACCTCAGCGGCGTGATCAACTTCGCCCACGGCAACTTCCTCGCCCTCGGCGGCTATTTCGCGTTCATGCTGATCCCGTATATCGGCTTCTGGGGGGCACTGGTCGTCTCGCCGCTGATCGTGGGCGTGATCGGGCTGATCCTGGAACGCACGGTCATCCGCCCGCTCTACACACGCGATCCGGTGTACAGCCTGCTGCTGACGTTCGGCCTCGCCTTCATCATCCAGGACATTTGCCGCACGGTGTGGGGGGCCAACGGCCTGCCGCTCACTCCGCCCGACAGCATCAATCAGCCGATCAGCGCCGAATTCTTCTTCCTCACCGGCTACCGGCTGTTCATCATCGGCATCGTCGTCCTGACGGTCGCGGCGTTGTTCCTGTTCCTGCGCCGCTCGCGCATGGGGATGCGCATCCGCGCCGGCACCCTCGACCTGGAGACGGTCTCGGCGCTCGGCATCAACGTACGCCTGCTGCGCTCCTTCAATTTCGGGCTTGGCATCTTCCTCGCGGGCCTCGCCGGGGTGCTCGCGGGCGGGCAGATCGGACTCAATCCCAACATGGGCGATGATCTGCTGCTGCCGGCGTTCATCGCCATCATCGTGGGCGGGGTCGGCAGCCTGATCGGCACGCTGATCGGCGGCATCATCATCGGCGTCGCGGCGGCGCTCACCACCGTGTTCTTCCCGTCCGGCAGCCAGGTGGTGATCTACGTCATCATGATCGTGGTGCTGCTGGTCCGACCGCGCGGGCTGCTCGGCGAGGAAGGGATGCTGACGTGAGCACCACCACGATCGGCGAGACGTTCGAGCGGCGGGGAAGCTACCGCGACAAGCTCGCGCTCCTGCTCATCTGGGTGGTGCTGCTGACGGTGCCGTTGTGGCTTCCGGCGATCGGCGGCTACACGTCGCTCGCCGCGCGCATCCTGGTGTTCGCCCTCGCCGCGATGGGGCTCAATTTCCTGCTCGGCTTCACCGGCGTGATGTCGTTCGGCCACGCCGCCTATTTCGGGCTCGGCGCCTATGGGTGCGGGCTGACGTTGTTTTACGTCAGCAACAGCACGCTGCTCGCCATGCTGGCCGGCATCCTGCTCGGCACCGTCGGCGGCGCCCTATTTGGCGCCCTGATCGTGCGCCGCAAAGGCGTCTATTTCGCCATGCTGACGATCGCGTTCGGCGAGATCTGCTACTACATCGCCTATAGCTGGAACAGCTTCACCGGCGGCTATGACGGGCTGCGGGGCTTTCAGCGCCAGCCGATCCATCTCGGGTCACTGGTGATCGACATCCAGAACAACGCGACGATCTTCTATTTCTTCGTCCTTGCCGTGTTCGCCATCTGCGTCGGCCTCATGGCGCTGCTGCTGCGCTCCCCGTTCGGTCGCACCTTGATCGCCATACGGGAGAACCAGCGCCGCGCGCGCTTCCTCGGTATTCCGGTGGAACGCCATATCTGGATGTCGTTCACGATCTCGACGTTCTTCGCCTCGGTCGCCGGCGCGCTTTATGCCCTGATCAACAACTTCGCCGACCCGACGACGCTCAACTACATCATCTCGGGCGACCTCGTGATCATGGCGGTGATGGGCGGGATGCGTTCCTTCTGGGGGCCGCTGATCGGGGCGGCGATCTTCGTCGCCTTGCAGGACTACATCTCGTCCGCGACGGTGAACTGGATGAGCTTCGTCGGCCTGATCTTCGTCATCGTGGTGCTGTTCTTCCCGCGCGGCGTTCTCGGCTATCTGCGGCGGATCCCGCTGTGAGCCTGCTCGAGATCCGCGCCGCCACCAAGGCGTTCGGCAGCCTGGTCGCGGTCGACGCCGTCTCGATGGCGGTGGAGACGGGCCAGTTGCGTGCCATCATCGGCCCCAATGGCGCCGGCAAGACCACGTTCTTCAACCTGATCACCGGTTTCTTCCCGCCGACCTCCGGGCAGATCATGCTGGACGGGCACGACATCACCCGCCTGAACGCGACAAAGCGCGTCCATCTGGGGTTGGCGCGCACCTTCCAGATCACCGAGATATTCCCCGAACTGACGGTGCGGGAGAACGCGCAGATCGCGGTGGAAGTCGCCAACGGGTTTCGGATGCGCCCCTGGATCGGCCGCGGCGAGGCGGCACGCGTGCGCGACCGGATCGACGAACTGCTGACCGCGACCGGGCTCACGCCGCAAGCCGACCGGCTTGTGGGCGAGATGTCGCACGGCGACCAGCGCGCCGCCGAGATCGCGATGGCGCTGGCACTGCGCCCGCGCATCCTGCTCCTGGACGAACCGACCGCCGGGATGGGCGAGCAGGAGACGTATCAGATCTCCCGATTGATCCGCCAATTGCACAAGCAGAACGGCTTCACGATCGTGCTGATCGAGCACGACATGCGGGTGGTCTTCAACCTCGCCGACCGGATCATGGTGCTCGCCGAGGGCCGTCCGCTCGCCGAAGGCACGCCCGCCGAGATCGCCGCCGACCCGGCGGTGCAGACAGCGTATCTGGGGAAGGCCGAGACATGAACGCGCTCGTTGCCGAGGGCCTGAACACCTACTACGGGAAGAGCCACATCCTGCTCGACGTCGGGCTCGAAGTGCCCGAGGGCCAAATCACCACCCTGCTCGGGCGCAACGGCGCTGGGAAGACGACGACGCTGCGCAGCCTCATGGGCCTCACGCCGGCGCGCACCGGGCGCGTCAGCATCTTCGGGCGCGACACCACACGCCTGCCGCCCTACCGCATCGCCGCGCTCGGCGTCGGTTACGTGCCAGAGGGCCGCAAGATCTTCCCCAACCTTACCGTCCACGACAATCTGCGGGTGCCGCTCGAACGTCCCGGCCCGTGGACGATCGATCGCGCCTACGAACTATTTCCCCGCCTCGCCGAGCGGCGCGGCAATCTGGGCCGCCAGCTTTCGGGTGGCGAGCAGGAGATGCTGTCGATCGCGCGCGCCATGCTGCTCAACCCGAAACTGCTGATCCTCGACGAACCCTCGCAGGGCCTGGCGCCGCTGATCGTCGCCGAGGTGTTCCGCGTGGTGACGCGGATGCGCGCCGAGGGTCTGTCAGTGCTGCTGGTCGAGCAGAACGTGCGCGCCAGTCTCGAAGTCGCCGACCGCGCCTATGTGCTCGACCACGGCCAGATGGTGTGGTCCGGCTCGGCCGCCGAACTGTCGAGCGACGAGGAGCGCATTCAGGCGCTGGCCGGCGCATCGGCGGAGCAATGGTCGCTCGACGAACTGCTGCCGGCGTAGGCACGGATTACCGGCGCGGCGCGCTGCTGGTCGGCGGCGCCGCGCTTGCCTGGAGCACCGCCGGGCTCCTGGTGCGCGGCACCGCGACCGATCCGTGGACGACGCTGTTCTGGCGGGCGGTGTTCGCCTCCGTCGGGTTGCTCGCCTGGCTGCGCGTCGCGGCACCCGGACGGATGCTCCCCGCGTTCCGGGGGCTCGGCCTCATCGGGCTATTGCTCGCGCTCTGCCTCGCGGCGTCGATGATCGCGTTCATCAACGCCTTGGCGCTCACCAAGGTCGCGAGCGTGATGGTGTTCCAAGCGATCTCGCCGCTGCTCGCCGCGCTGCTCGCCTGGGCCTGGCTCCATGAGGCGCTGACCCGGCGCACGCTGTTCGCGATCATGGCGGCGTTTTTGGGCGTAATCGTCATGGTATCGGGCGACCTTGGAGGAGGCGGGCTCGCGGGCGACGCGATGGGCGTCGTCATGGCGGTCACATCGGCGCTCACCATCGTGCTTGTGCGCCTGGACCGGCGCGTTTCCATGGCGGCGGCGACCTTCGCCGCGATGGCGCTCACCGCCGCGGCCGCGCTGCCGATGGCGCGCTTCGTGCTTCCCTTGGAAGACTATGCGCTGCTCGCGCTGTTCGGCATCGGGCAGATGGCGTTCGCGCTCGTGCTGTTCACGACCGGCGTGCGGCTGATGCCGGCGGCGGATGCGGGGCTCATTACCCTGCTGGAGTGCGTGCTAGCCCCGCTCTGGGTCTGGCTGGCCTTCGCGGAGACGCCGGACGCGCGTACGATCGCGGGGGGCGCCGTGGTGCTTGCGGCGGTCGCCATGTCGGCGATGCGCAATGGCGGCGGTGCGTCGAGGATCGCGCGACGTTAAGGCGCCGGCGCGCTCGGCGCCGCGATCAGGCCGTCATGGTCTGCAACATCCCCATCGCCGCTTGGCGGCGACGATCGACGCGGCCTAGCCAGCCATTGCCGAACTCGTCGAATGTGGAGAGCGAGCGGTAAAAGGCGGATTGGAGGTTCGAGAGCGTGGCGATCAGCGCCGCCGGATCGGCCTTGGCGGTGGCGCCCAGAGTTTGCGGCCCGACGCAGCCGTCGATGGCGGCGGCGGGAAAGTGGAGCGCCTGCTGGAGCAGCCGTACGGAGCGCGACGGCCCGGAGTTCACGCCTTGGTCGAAGACCATGAGATCGATCCCGGCCGGCATCGACCCGCACTGCATCTTGTTCCAGAAATCGGCGCCATAGATCGCCTGCACGGTCGAGGACGAGATGTCGCGAATCGCCGGCACGCCGAGGCTGTCGTCGTCGGTCCAGGAGCGCAGGGTCGCGAGCGTGATTCCTTGGCAGGTCGCCCCGCCGGGATCCCGCGGATTGTCGCAGAACCCGCCTTCTTGTTGCAGGGTGAATGCGAGACAGAGGGCGAATTGGTCCGGCATACGATCCTCCCCGTGGTGTTGCGGCAGGATAAGGCGGGATTGGGGAGAGGGTAAGCGATTTCGCCCGTGGTCGTTACGCCGCGATCGGGTGGAACGTCTCGATCCGCAGGTCACGCAACGTCAGGTCCTGCGCGGTCCCGACGGTCGCGAGCGTCGTCATGAAGCGGGCGATCGTGCCGTCGGGTTGGCGGATCTCGACCGGCACGAGCAGGCCGCTGCCGGGTTGGGTGCGCATGAGGCTCGCGATGCCCGGATGGGCGTGGACCTCCTCGAGCGGCGGCGCGCGGGACGGATCGGCCGCTACCAGACGCGCCTCCCGGCCGGCGCGGCCGAGGACTTCGCGCGTCACCTCCGCCCAATTGCCGAGCATACGGCGCGCGCCGAGCGGATGGCACAGCAGGCGAAGCATGTTGGGACGAGTCGCGGGGAGGAGTTCGAGCGGAGCGACCGGCCCTCGGCCCACGGCAGCGTCGGCGCCCGCCTCCAGGCAGGCGTTCACGTATGCCGCATACGCGGCGTTGACCATCACGTAGTCGTAGCGCGCATCGAATGCCGCCGCCGGCAGCGGGTCGTGGCGGCCGAGCATGAGGCGGAGGGCCGCGAGGATCTCCGCCATCGCAGGTGACTCGAGCGGTGTCTCGCGGTGCGCCGGCGCGAACCCGGCGGCGAGCAGGAAGGCGTCCGCCTCGCGCGGCGACACGCCGAGCGTGTCGCAGAGCCGCAGCACCAATTCGCGCGATGGCCTCGCCCGGCCAGTCTCGACGAAGCTCAGGTGACGCGCCGAGATGCCCGCGTCGCCCGCGAGGTCGAGCTGGCTGATGCGGCGCGCCTTGCGTGTGCTCGCGAGCAAGCCGCCGATCGCCGGATTGCCGTTGAGCGCGGCATGGTTGCCGCCGTGCGTATGTGTTTCCATGCGCGAATTCCTAGCATGGGCGGCACACCGATGCGCTTACCTCGCAGGTAATCGCGCCCGGTTGCCGCGCCCGACATGCTCGCCCCGTCAAGACGGAGGGCGAGATGCCGGACGGAACGATCGTCATGAAACCGCTGGGCGCGCGGATCGCTCCACCACGGACCCGACTGATGCTGGAGGGGCGCGTTCTTCCCTCCCTGCTGCGCCTCGCCGCGCCCAATATCGGCGAGGCCATCGCGCGCGTCGGCTTCATCGCCGCCGACGCCGCGTTCATCGGATGGCTCGGCCGGGACGCCTTGGCGGGGGTCTCGCTGGTGTTCCCGCTGTTCCTGGTCTGCCAGATGATCTCCGCTGGCGGGATCGGCATCGGGGTCTCGGCGGCGGTCGCGGGTGCGTTGGGTGCCGGAGATACCGGCCAAGCCGATCGGACGGCGGCGCAGGCGCTGTGGCTGTCGCTCGCGGCTGGATTCGTAGTCGGCGCGGCGATGCTGCTGGGCGGCCCTTCCTTGTACCGGTTCCTCGGCGCGAGCGGGCCGGCGCTCGACGCGGCTTGCGCCTATTCCGCCGTCGTCTTCGGCGGCGTGGTGCTGGTTTGGCTGATGAACCTGCTGGCCAACGCGGTGCGCGGGACCGGCGCGATGGCGGTCTCGGCGGGCGCCATCGTCGCTGGGGAAGCCGTGCATCTCGCGCTGTCCCCGACGTTGATCCTGGGGCTGGGGCCGTTTCCGCGCCTCGGCGTGGCCGGCGCCGCGATCGCAGTGCTGGCAAGCTACGGGACCGGCGCGGCGATCGTGCTCGGTTATCTGTGCTCCTGGCGCGCCGGCGCCGGCCTGCGCGCGGGCGCGCTCGGGCTCCACCGCGCACTGCTGCGCCGCGTTCTGGCCGTCGGCGTCCCGGCCGCGGCGACCAATTTCCTGTTTCAGGCGGCGTCCATCGCGGCGACGGTGCTGGTGGCGCGGTACGGCGCGGCGGCGCTGGCCGGATACGGCGTGGCGCAGCGGCTGGAACTGGTGCAGACGCCCATCAGCTACGCGTTCGGTTCCGCGGCGGTCGCGATGGTCGCGGCCAATCTGGGCGCCGGCCAGACGGAGCGCGCACGCGCCGTGGCGCGCGCAACCGCGCTGGTGTGCGGGCTGATCGGGATCGGCTTCGCGCTGATCGCCTTCGTGGCACCGGCATGGTGGATGGAGCTCTTCACCCACGATCCCGCGGTTGCGCGGACCGGCGTGCTCTACTTGCGAAGCGTCGCGGCGACGCTGGCGCTGTCGGGCGTGGCTTATGGACTGGCGTTCGCGTTGATGGGCGCGGGCAAGGCCGGGGTGCCGGCGGTCGCCAGCCTCGTGCGTTTAGCGGTGCTCGCCGTCGCCGGCGGCGCGGCGGTTCATGCCGGATTGGGAACGCCGATGCTGTTCGCGATGGTCGCGGTGGCGAACGTGGCGTTCGCGGGGACGCTCATGGGATCGGGGCGGCGTGTAGTGTACGGCTCGATTCGGTGCTGAAATACCGCGATGCGCGACACTCCCTTGCTGGGCCACAATGGCGGGCCTCCGCTCGAAGCGGATGACGCGGATCGGGACGCAGGGTGGCGGCTGTTCTGCTGGCGCCGGGCGCACAAGGCGGCCTGGAAGGTGCCGCCGCGCGAGATCGCGCTGCGCCGGCTCGCGCGCGCCGAATCGCTGGGCATGACCTACAAGGAGTACGCGCTCGAGATCATGGAACGCGGACGGTACCTCTGACCCCTGGCCGACGCCGGCGGTCGACTCGACTCGGCCGAATGCATATTCACCTCCAAGATCGTGGCCAAATCCGCCCCCCGCTTCATCTGCCAGTCCTGCGGCGCCGCCTTTCCCAAATGGGCCGGGCGGTGCGAGGCGTGCGACGCCTGGAACTCGATCGTCGAGGAGCACGCGGAGGTGCGGCCCGGCCCCGCCGGCAAGGCA
>JBAWFF010000298.1:0-22127 GCA_049591635.1 Acetobacteraceae bacterium | reverse complement strand
ACCCCATCTCATGGCCTCCACGCGAAAAGCTTCACACGCTCCTTCGCGGGAATGACGATGGAGGCGGGAATGACGGTAGAGGGTAGGGACCTTCGGCGGTTGGTATCATAACCAGCAGCTGGTGCTGGCGGACGCCGGCCACCGAACGCCGGCCGCGGGTTCACCCCGTTGCAGTCGTCGGCCTTGTCCGCCGTCGCTCAGCGTCTGGATGCCACGCCCATGCAGGTCGCGCTCGCCTGGCTGCTTCGTCGCGCCCCCAACATCCTGCTGATTCCCGGCACCTCGTCTGTCACGCACTTGCGGGAAAACCTTGCTACTGCGGAACTCGATCTGCCGAGCGATGCGCTCCAGGAGTTGAATCGGATCGACGGCACGGGGAAAACCTCGGTGCTGGGAAACTAGGAAGCCGCCAACACCGCCACCGGAAACCTCGCCAGCACCTCACCAACCGCGACCGATTGGGCCATCCGGTGCTCGGCCCCGCCGATCACGTCGTGCAAGGTCCGCCCGTCGAGCCATGACGGCGTTGCCAGCGCCGTGCCCACCCAGGCGGCAGGGGGGATCGCCAGGCCATGACCATCCATCAGCGCAAGCGGCAGGCGCGGCACGACGACCATCAGCATCGTCTCGCCGTGCCGGCGCGCGAACGCAACCACGTGCCCGGCGCGAGGTCCGTCCGCGGCCAGCGCGACGTAGTCGCCGCGCGCGAACAGGTCGGGCAAGCGGCGACGCACGTCCAGCACGCGCGCGATCACCCTCTGCTTCACCCGCCCGTCGCGCCAGTCGAGAACCAGCTCCGGAGGTGCTTCGCTCGCCGCCAACGCCGCCACCCGCGCATCGAAATCCACCTCGCGGCGATTGTCGGGATCGACGAGGCTCTGATCCCAGAACTCGGTTCCCTGATACAGATCGGGAATCCCCGGCGCGGTCAGCTTCAGCACCGCCTGCGCCAGTCCGTTCACCGCCCCTGCCGGTCCGATGCGATCGGCGAACGCGGCGGCGGCGGCGGCGAAGCCGTCGTCGTCCATCGCCGCGTCCAGGAACGCTCGCGCGGCTGCCTCGTACACCGTGTCGGGCGCCGTCCAGTTCGTCCGCAGCTTCGCCTCCCGCTGCGCCTTCTCCTGCCAGTTCCCCAGCCGCTCCGCGAACGCACGCCGCCCCGCTCGATCCGCCGCCGCCAGCGCCATCGGCCACGCGCCGACGATCATCTGGTACAGCATCACCTCGTCGCCCGCGCTCGGTGCGTCGGGCTGCGTCCGATGACGCGCGTTGCGGTCGATCCAGCCGCGCAGCGCCGCGCCCCATGCGTCGGGACACTCCGACAGCACCGCGAGCCGCGCGCGCGCATCCTCGCCGCGCTTATGGTCATGCGTCGCCGTTGCCAGCATCGCGTCAGGGAACTGGGTGCGACGCGCGTGCATCCGGCGATGAAACTCGGCCGCCCGGGCGCCCAGCCGCGCGGCGTCGAATCCGACATCGTTGCGCGACAGCAGCCGGCCGTAGCGATAGAACGCGGTGTCCTCCACCGCCTTCGCCGCGATCGGCGCGCTGAGTTGCTGGAAGCGCGTCGCCGCCGCTTGCCGAAGCGCGTCGTCGGGTGCGGTCAGCCAGTCGACCAGCAGCGCCATCACCTCGGGCTGGGCCGAACCGCGCTCGGTGTTCGCGCCCTCCAGCGCGCGCGCGAACACCGCCTGATCGCCGGCGGGGCGCTGTTCGTCCGTCGCGTAGCCGCGATAGGCCGGAAAATGCGCGAGCAACGCGACCACCGCCCGGCGGATCGCCGCGCGCGACACATCACGTGTCGCCAAGCTCGACCGCGCGACGCGGTGCAGCGCGCCGACGCACGCTTCGAGCTGGCCGTCGAAGCCGCGATCCAGCGTCTCGCGCCGAGCCGACACCTCCTCCGGCTCGAAATTCGCCCCTCGACCCGACAAGGAGGCCCATAGCGAAGCGAGTGCCGGCGCCGCGTTCGGATCGTGCTGGACCGCGCTCACCTCATTCATGAAGTCGTAGCCGCTGGTTCCATCAACCTGCCAATCCGCGGCTAGGCTCTCGCCCTCGCCGAGGATCTTCTCGACGATCAGGTACGCCGGCTGGCGCGTCAGCTCCGCCAATCGCCCGCGCAACCGCCGGCAATACGAGCGCGGGTCCGCCAGCCCATCGACGTGATCGATCCGCACCCCGTCGATCAGCCCCTCGGCGTACAGTCGGAACAGCGTGGCGTGGGTCGCCTCGAACACGCGCGGCGCTTCGACGCGCACACCAGCCAGTTCGTTGATGTCGAAAAAACGCCGCCAGTTGATCTCGTCCCCGGCGACGCGCCAGAACGCGAGCCGGTAATGCTGGCGCTCCAAAAGTCGATGTAGCCGCGCCCGCCCCGCCGCATCGGCGGGATCGTAGGCCGCCAAGCCGAGCGCGCCGATCTCGGCCTCGTCGTCCGGCCGGATCGGAAAGAGATTGTCGAAATACCTCGCGTCCACATGGCCGGCGCCGTGCACCAGGCTGATGTCGTCGAGAGCTTCGCCGTAAGGCTTTCCCAACACCGGCAACAGCACCTTGCCGTCAAGCAACGGGTTCTCCGGATGCCAGTCGATGTCGAAGACGTCGGCGTGCACGCTGGCGTGGCCGCGGCGCAGCACATCTTGCCACCAGGGATTCTCCGCGCCGATCGCCATGTGGTTCGGCACGATATCGACGATCAGGCCAAGATGCTCGGTGCGCAGTGCGGCCACCATGCGGCGGAATCCATCCTCGCCGCCAAGCTCCGGGTTCACCCGCGTCGGGTCCACCACGTCATAGCCATGCATCGACCCGGCCCGCGCCGTCAGGATCGGCGACGCATAGAGATGACTGACGCCCAGCCGCGCCATGTACGGCGCCAAGCGCGCGGCATCGCCGAAGGTGAACCCCTTGTGCAACTGCAACCGCATCGTCGCACGCGGCGTGGTCATGATCGTCGCACGCGGCGTGGTCATGCGCGCATCGCCGCGATCGCATCGAGCCGGGCGGCGACCTCGGGCGCCTCGATCAGCGTCGCCGCGTCCGCCGGCACGCGGCGCCGCCAGTTCGGATGCTGATCGGTCGTGCCGGGCAGGTTCGGCTGCTCCACTTGAGCCAGCACGTCTTCTAGCGGCAGCAGGCACAGCGCGCAGGCTGAACCGGCGGTGTGGCGCAACGCGGCGTCGACGAAATCGGCCGCCCGCTCTGGCGGCAGCCCGCGCGCGGCGCCGGATTGGGTGATCGCGTGCCAGAGCGAGGCTCGGTCGGCCTCGCGCTCCGCCTCCAGGTCCGACCGCTTCTGGTCCGGCCCCAGCGCGCCGTGCCCCTCGCGTAGCGCGATGTCCGCACCCTCCCACCATCCAGCGAGCGTCGGCAGATCATGCGTCGACGTCATCGCCATCGCGCCGGGGTCCCAGCGGGCCGGCGGGGTAAACTCGTGCGCCTCGCGCTCGAACCACAGCACGCGCATCCCGTACACGCCGTGCGCGTCTAGCGCCTCGTGGAAGCCGCGCGGCACCGTCCCCAGATCCTCGCCCACGACGATCGCGCCATGCCGATGCGATTCGAGCGCCAGCAAACGCAGCATGTCCTCCAGCGGGTAGTTGAGATACGCTCCGTCCGCCGCCGAGGCGCCCTCCGGCACCAACCAAAGCCGCTGCAGCCCCATCGCATGGTCGACCCGCACGCCGCCCGCATTGCGCAAGCACGCGCGCAGCGTCGCCAGGAACGGCGCGAACCCGCCGCGTCGCAATGCGACCGGCGAGAATGAGGTGATCCCCCATTCCTGACCCCTCCGATTGAGCAGATCGGGCGGCGCGCCGATCGACAGGCCGTTCAGCACGTCGTTCGGCCGGCTCCACGCGTGGCTGCCCGCCGGGTCCATTCCGACCGCCAGATCGGCGACCAGCCCAATCCGCATTCCGGCTCGCAACGCCCGATGCTGTGCCTGGCGCAGCGAACGCTCGGTCACCCATTGTAGGAACTTGTGGAACAACACCTCCCGCCGATGCGCGTCGGCAAAGGTGGCGACAGCGGGGGTGCGCGGGCCGCGCAGATCGGCGGGCCAGGTTCGCCAGTTCCCGTCTCCCGGATCGCGCGCCACTTGCTCTTCCTGCAATGCCTCGAAACAGGCGTGCTCGGCCAGCAATTCTCCGCCATCTGCCTCGAACTGCGCGAAATCGACGCGCAGGGCGTCGGAAATCTCCGCGCCGGCGACGAATTGCGCGAACAGCGCCCGTAGCAATCCGAGCTTGGCCACCGCGGCCGCCGGCCAGTCGATCAGCACGAGCTGTTCCAGCCGTGCGTAATCCTCGGCGACGCCCGCCTGCGAGGCGGCCTCGGCCACCCGCTCGGTGCCGAACAGTACCGCCGGCGCGGCGTGCAGCGGATTGAGGAACAGCCGGCTCGACGGAGAATACGGGCCGTAGCGATGCGGCTCGGCGGGAAACAGCGCATGGGTCGGACTCAGCGCCAGCATGTCCGCCCCGCGCCGCGCCGCCGCCTCCGCGAGTTGCGCCACCGCCTCGGTATCGCCGATGCCGCCGTCGCCATCACGGCGCAACCCGTAGATTTGCGCGGCCAGTCCCCACGGACGGCCGCCGCCGGTCAGATCGTCGACGCCGCTCGCTCGGGCCGGCGCCACCGCCAGCACGATCTCGCGTTCCCCCAACAGCAGGCGATGATAGCCGGGCTCGGAGATGACCGGGATTTCCACGCCGTCGCGATAGGCGCGCACGCGAACATCACGCTCGCCTCCGGTCTCCGGGAGGATGACCGCGCTGCGCGGACTATCCGGGTGAACCGGGATGCGGGTCGGCGTGCCCGCTGTCGTGGTAATCAGGGGCGCCAGGCCGGCGATGCCCGGAACCGGCGTCAGGCGCTCCCGGCTCTCGGCGATGTCGCCCGGGCTGTGGCAGGGCAGTCCCATCGCCGCCAGCACCGCGCGGAGTGTCTCCGGCGCGACGGTCCGGGGCTCATTGGCATAGTCGCGCCATTCGACGGAGATTCCCGCCTGCACGGCGAGGCGGCGGAGCGCGTCGTCATCGCTCATTCCGCATGATCCAGAGAGACCACGCAGGAATGCGCCGGCAACTCTCCCAGGCCCGCGCGCCCGCCAGCCGCATCCGGAATGGCGAACAGCAGGCGCCCCCGGGGTGGCGTCAGCGCGACCGCCGCCGCCGCGAGATTCACCGCGAGGGTCAGGACGCCTCGATCGCCCAGCCGCCAGCGCGCCTCGATCGCGGCCTCGCCCAGCACCGTCGCGCCAAGCGAGCGCGCGCGCTCGATATGCGGCGCTATCTCGCGCATCCGGATGTCGATCAGTCGTCGGTATAGCGCCTGGCGCTGCTCGGCGTGCGCCGGATCGGGGCGGGGGATCGAGGCTTCGAACGTCGCCGCGTCGTTCGGATCGGGGATACGCGCGCGCTGCGCGGGATCGGCGAACGCGGCGAAGTGCGCGAACTCCTTGCGCCGTCCCTCGCGCACCAGGGCGCCAAGGTCGGCATCGTGATCGGTGAAGAACAGGAACGGCGTGCGCGAGGCCACCTCCTCGCCCATGAAGATCAGCGGGATCTGCGGACACAGCATCTGCGCCGCGATCGCCGCCTCCAGCGCCGCCGGGTCGGCGAGCGTGGTCAACCGCTCGCCAAGCGCGCGGTTGCCGATCTGGTCGTGGTTCTGCAGGAACAGCACGAAGGCGGTCATCGGCAACTCGGCGCTCGGCGTGCCGCGCGGCTTGCCGCGATGGCTCGATATCTGTCCCTGAAAGAAGAAGCCCTCGGCCATCACGCGCGCCAAGGCCGGCGCGCCGGCGTCGGCGTAGTCCTTGTAGTAGCCGCCGTCCTCGCCGGTCAGCAGAACGTGGAAGGCGTGATGCCCGTCGTCGTTCCACTGCGCGTCGATGTCGCGCATCAGATGGTTCGCTTCGTTGCGCTCGTTCTCCAGGACAAGATGCACCTGCCGCGCCGGCCCGATGACGCGGCGCACCTCGTCGGCCATCTCATCGAGCCATCCGGGATCGCAGATCTCGTGCACCGCATCCAGCCGCAGCCCGTCGAAGCGATATTCATCCAGCCAATAGAGCGCGTTCTCAGTGAAGAAGTCGCGCACTTCCATCCGCCGGAAGTCGATCGCATGTCCCCACGGCGTGTGAACGTCGTCGCGAAACATCCGCGGCGCGCACAACCCCAGATAGTTGCCGTCCGGTCCGAAATGGTTGTAGACCACATCGAGAAACATCATCATCCCGAGTCCGTGCGCGGCATCGACCAGCGCCTTCAAGTCGTCGGGCGAGCCATAGGCGCTGTCGGGGGCGAACGGGAGCACCCCGTCATATCCCCAGTTGTGCCGCCCAGGAAAATCCGCGATCGGCATCAGTTCGACCGCCGTGACACCCAGCGCCTTCAGCGCCGGCAAGGCGCGCGCAACCCCGTCGAAGCCGCCCATGCAACCGACATGCGCCTCGTACAGCACGACCTCGTGCCACGGCCGCCCTGCCCAGCCGCCGTGGCGCCATCCATAGGCGCGCGGATCGACGACCTCGCTCGGGCCATGCACATCCTCCGGTTGAAAGCGCGAGGCCGGATCGGGAACCAGCGTGCCGTCATCCAACCGGTAGCGGTAGCGCGAGCCGGCGGCGCAAGGCAGCTCGACGAAGAACCAGCCATCCGGTTCGGGCGCCATAGGCACCGGCGCGGCGTCGCCGACGACGACCTCCACGTTGTTCCGGGCCGGCGCCCACAGGCGAAAGCGCGTGCGTCCCGCCGGCAGTACGGTGGCACCGAAGCCCAGGTCGCGAGCGAAGCGGGCGATTGTCACGCCGTCGCCTCGGCGATCAGCAGCACCAAGGCGTGCGCGCCCACCTGAATCTCCTCTCCCAGCGCGACATCGCGCTCCGCCGACGCCAATTCCGCGGTATCGAGCAGCAGGCGGGTCGGGCGCGACGGCGCCGGCACGGCGAAGCGGCGATCCTCCGCCGTCGGGTTCAGCATCAACGTCAACATCGGTATCCGCCCGTCCGCGAGCCGCACGGCGCGGCGCAACACCAACGTCCGCTCCTCGGGGTCGTTCCATGCCTCGGGCGTGATCGCCGCGCCGCGCTCGTCGAACCATTCGATGTCCAGCACGCCACCGACCATTTCATGGTGATCCGTCCGATATCGGATCGCTCGCAACGCCGGATGCGCGCGCCGCAGCGCGATCAGGCGACCGACGAACGCGGTGAACCCGCGATTCGCCTCGGCCTCGCGCCAATCGAACCAGGAAACCGCGTTGTCCTGGCAATAGGCGTTGGTGTTCCCCGCCTGGCTCCGTCCGAACTCGTCCCCGCCCAGCAGCATCGGCGTGCCGTCGGAGAAGAACAGCGTCGCCAGCATCGCCCGGCGCACCCGCGCGCGCACGCCCTCGATCGCCGGGTCGTCGCTCGGACCCTCGGCGCCCCAGTTGCGCGACCAGTTGGCGTCCGACCCGTCGCGGTCGTCCTCCCGGTTCGCCTCGTTGTGCTTTTGCTCGTACGAGACGAGATCGGAAAGGGTGAATCCGTCATGGCACGTCACGTAGTTCACCGACGCCGAGGGTCGCCGTCCGGCATGGCCGAAGATGTCGGCCGAGCCCGCGAGCCGCGCCGCGGTCTCCGGCCGCGGTCCCGGATCGTTCCGCCAGAACCGGCGCACCCCGTCGCGGAAGCGGTCGTTCCACTCCGCGAAGCCCGGCGGGTGCTGACCGAGCCGGTATCCGCCGGGCCCCAGATCCCACGGTTCGGCGATCAGCTTCAGGGGCGCGAGCACTGGGTCCTGGCGGATCGCGTCGAAGAAGCCGGCGCCCGGGTCGAACCCATGCGCCTCCCGCCCGAGCGCCGCCGCGAGGTCGAAGCGAAATCCATCCACATGGAACGATTGCGCCCAATAGCGCAGCGAGTCCATCACCATTTGCAAGACCCGCGGATGGGCGAGGTTCAGCGTGTTGCCGGTCCCGGTATCGTCGACGCAGCGCCGCATGTCGTTGCCATCCAGGCGGTAGTAGCTCGCGTTGTCGAGCCCCCGGAAGCTCAGCGTCGGCCCTCTCTCGTCGCCCTCGGCGGTGTGGTTGTAGACCACGTCGAGGATCACCTCGATGCCGGCGGCGTGCAGCCGGCGCACCGCGCGGCGCATCTCGTGGGCGTCCCCGGTCGCCAGGTAGGCCGGTTCCGGGACAAAGAAGCCGATCGTGCTGTATCCCCAGTAGTTCCGCAGCCCGCGCCCCAGCAAGAACCGGTCCTGCGCGAAGGCATGGACCGGCAGCAGCTCGATCGCGGTGACACCGAGGCGGAGGAGATGTTCCAACACGCGCCGGTCCGCCAGCGCCGAGAACGTACCGCGCCGCTCGACGGCGATGTCGTCGCGCAACACGCTCAGTCCGCGCACATGCGCCTCGTAGATCACGGTATCGGCCCACGAGACCCCTGGCGGGCGGTCGTCGCCCCAGAAGAAGGCGTCGTCGGTGACGACGGATTTCGGCATGAAGGGCGCACTGTCGCGGCGATCGTACGACAGGTCGTCATGTCCAGAATGCGCGCGAAATCCATTCAGCGCATCGGACCAGTGAATGCTCCCGCGCAGCGCTCGGGCGTACGGATCGAGCAGCAGCTTGTGCGGATTGAACCGATGCCCCTGCTCCGGCGCATATGGACCATGCGCGCGAAACCCGTAGATGGTGCCTGGTCCCGCATCCGGCAGGTAGCCGTGCCACACTTGATCGGTGTACTCGGGGAGGAGGAAGTGCGCGATCTCGTGGCGGCCGCTCGCGTCGAACAGGCAGAGATCGACTTGCTCGGCATGGGCCGAGAACACCGCGAAGTTGACCCCCAGACCGTCCCACGTCGCACCGATCGGATGGTCGCGGCCCGCGAGCAGGCTGTCCGGAAACGCCGCCACCCCTACCCGGCACGCAGAAGCACGGTCGCCAACGGCGGCAGGCGGAGCGAAAGCGACTGCTCTTCGCCGTGCGACGGCGCCGCCTCGGCCTGAACGCCGCCTCCGTTGCCAATGTCGGCGCCGCCGTAATAGCCGGAGTCCGAGTTCAGCACCTCCCGCCAGAAGCCGCCCTGCGGGACGCCGATGCGGTACTGCTCGCGCGGTACCGGCGTCATGTTGCACACGGCGAGCACCGGCGCCACGTCGCCGGCGCCGAAGCGCAGATACGCGAAGACGGAGTTCTCACGGTCGTCGCCGACGACCCAGCGGAAGCCCGCCGGGTGGGCGTCGTACTCGTAAAGCGCGCGTTCCCGCGAATAGAGGCGGTTGAGATCGCGGACCAGCCGCTGCACGCCGAGATGGGCCGGCTGCTCGAGCAGCGACCAATCCAGTTGCCGATCGTGGCTCCACTCTCGATCCTGGGCGAACTCGCAGCCCATGAACAGCAGCTTCTTGCCGGGATGGGACCACATGAACCCCAGATAGGCGCGCAGGTTCGCCATGCGCTGCCACGCATCCCCCGGCATCTTCGCGATCAGCGCGCCTTTCCCATGCACGACCTCATCATGGGACACCGGCAGGATGAAGCGTTCGGAGAAGGCGTAGATCAGCCCGAACGTCAGCTCGTCATGGTGCCAGCGCCGGTTGATCGGATCCTCCTCCATGTAACGGAGCGTGTCGTGCATCCAGCCCATGTTCCATTTGTAGTCGAACCCGAGTCCGCCCTCGGCGACCGCGCGCGTGACGCCAGGCCAGGCGGTCGATTCCTCGGCGATCGTGATCGCGCCCGGGCAGCGTTCCGGCACCACCGCGTTGAGGTGACGCAGGAAACCGATCGCCTCCAGGTTCTCCCGGCCGCCGTGGATGTTCGGAATCCATTCGCCGCCCTTGCGGCTATAGTCGCGGTACAGCATGGATGCGACCGCATCGACACGCAGTCCGTCGACGTGAAAATGCTCCAGCCAATGGATCGCGCTGGCGATCAGGAAACCCTGCACCTCGCGCCGGCCGAGATTGTAGATGTAGGTATTCCAGTCCTGATGGTAGCCTTCCCGCGGATCGAGGTGTTCGTACAGGGCGGTGCCGTCGAAGCGCGCCAGGCCGTGCGGGTCGGTCGGGAAATGCGCCGGCACCCAGTCGATGATGACGCCGATCTCGGCGCGGTGGCATGCTTCGACGAAGCGGGCGAACCCGTCCGGCGGCCCGAACCGCGCCGACGGCGCGAACAGCGACAGCGGCTGGTATCCCCACGATCCGGTGAACGGATGCTCGGTGATGGGCAGCATCTCGACATGGGTGAAGCCCATGTCCTTCACGTACGGAACCAGGCGCGCGGCGAGGTCGTCCCATGTCGGGAACCGGGTGGGGTCATCCGCCGCCGGACGCAGCCAGGAACCCGGATGCACCTCGTAGATCGCGATCGGTCTGTCGGCGCGCTGGCGCTCCGCGCGGCTCCCCATCCACGTCTCGTCGCTCCACGCAAAGGCAACGCCGTCGGCGACGACCGACGCGGTCGCCGGAGGCGCCTCGGTCATGCGCGCGAGCGGGTCGGCCTTCAGCGGCTGGCGCACCCCATCCGGCCCGACGATGGCGAATTTGTAGCGCACGCCCGGGCCGATGCGCGGGACGAACAGCTCCCACACGCCGGCGCCTTGGCGCGCGCGCATGGGATGGCGGCGCTCGTCCCAGGTGTTGAAATCGCCTACCACCGACACCGCGCGCGCGTTCGGCGCCCACACCGCGAAGCGTACGCCGGGGATGCCATCGACCGTCATCGACCGCGCCCCAAGCGCGAGCGCCAACTCGAAATGCCGGCCCTCGTTGAACAGGTGCAGGTCGAGGGCGCCGAGCAGCACGCCGAACGCATACGGATCCTCGGTCTCCTGCGACGCGCCCGGCCATTGGATGCGGAGCAGGTACGGCGCGGCCTCCACGCGCCCGGTAAACAATCCGACGACCTCGCCCTGCGTGAGTTCACCCAGCCGGTGTCCGCCCTCGCGAGCAAGCACCTCCACCCGCACCGCCCCCGGCAGAAACGCGCGCACCACGCCGTCATGCGGGCCGAGCACCGCGAACGGATCGCCCATCCGGCCTTGCGAGAGTGCGTCGGCGAGCAACGGATCGAGCGGCGGGACCGCCGCCGAGAAGGCGCCATCCATCACTCGGCCGCCTTTCGGTTCGTCGCCAGCACGGTATCGGCGATGCGCGCCAGTCCGTGCAACGGGACGTCGATCCATGTCGGCCGATTGGCCGCTTCATAGGCGATCTCGTACGCCGCCTTCTCGATCAGAAACAGCCGCAACAAGGCCGTGTTTTCACCCGCCGGAGCCGTCGCGCGATAGCCGGCGAGGAACGCCGCGTCGGCCCGCTCCTGAAACGCCGTCAGGAACGCCTCGCGCCGTTCGTCGGCAAGATGCGGATGCGCCTCCCGGCTCTTGCGGCGTACGACAGCGCACGCATAGTCAAACGACCGAAGCACGCCGGCGAGGTCACGCATCGGGCTCGTCTTCGCCCGCCGCATCGCCAACGGCCGCGCCGGCTCACCCTCGAAATCGATGATGAATACATCGCCCGACGATACCAGCATCTGTCCCAAGTGCAGGTCGCCATGAACGCGTGTCAGGGCCGCGCGCGCTCCCTTGGCGGCCAGGCCGCGCGCCGCGCTCACCAGGCGCGTCCGTGCAGACCGCAGCGCATCCGCCTCCCTCGCGGCCTCCGGCTCCAATCCGGCGCGCACACCGTCGAGCGCGCGCAACGCGGCGTCGATCTGCGTCTCCAACTCCGTCGCCCAGCGATCGAGCACCGTCTTGTCGGCGCGCTCGGGTACGAAATCGGCGACATCGCTCGGCCGGGCCAGCACCGCGTGCATCTCCCCCAGACGCTGGCCGACGACGCCGGCGAGGGTTTCGCCGTCGGCGAGAACATCGCCCTCCGACGAAAGCTCGGACAACACCCGCATCATCCAATCGAGCATCCATGTCCATGCGTCACCCTGGTTGCGGATGAACGCCTGCGCCACCGCCATCGTGTGGCGCGTCCCATCCGCATCAACGCGCACCATCTCGCCCAGCAACGCCGGCGTGTGCGCGAACCCGTGCTCGGTCAGATAGCGGCTCATCTCCGCCTCGGGATGCGCCCCGGCGACCACGCGGCGGAATAGCTTCACCATCGCTGCGTCGCCGACGATAAGCGAGCTGTTGGACTGCTCCGCCGACAGCCACGTGATCCCAGCATCCGCGGTCACCGTGATGTCGCGCATCCGTTCGGTCGGCTCGAACCTGATCTCTCCGCCGTCCGCCGGCACCCGCGCATCCTCGGCGAAGCCGTGCATCAGCGCGCGCACGAAATCGGGCAGGGCGAACCCGTCGGTCAACAGACCAACCCGGCTCACGCGCCGCACCCGCGCCAACGCGAGCTGCCCTGGCAGCGGCGCCGGGTTCGCCTCGTCTTCCCATACGACCGCCAGCGGCAGCAGCCAGCGCGCGCTGTCGCCGTCCACGGCGGTCTCGATCTCCGCCAGCACCAGTTCGCGATCGGAGCTGGGGAGTGTGGTCAGCGCCATCAGCCGCGCCTCCGTCAGCGCCTGATCCTTGGCGGCGAACCATCGGCGGACGGCGAGATAAGCGGGCAGCACGTCGCATTCCACCACCGCGCGCTGCGCGCGCAAGGCGTCCACGAGGGAGCGGCGAAGGACGATCGTCTGATATTCGGGCATGGATTCAGGCGCGGGCGTATGCCATGAGGGCCACTCCGCCTCCTTGGCTAGAAGGAACCAATAGAAACCATAAGGCGGCAGGGTCAGCAGGTAGGAAAGCTGCCCGATCGGCGGGAACACCGAGCCGCCGTTCAGCTCGACCGGGGTGCGGCCGACGAATCCCGACAAATCAAGCTCCACGGCCTGGGGCGTGTGCGAGAGATTGGCAACGCAGAGCAGCGTCTCCTCCTCGTGCTCGCGCAGATAGGCCAGCACCTTCCGATTCTTCGGATACAACAGACGGAACGTCCCACGCCCGAAGGCGCGATGCTGACCGCGCACGGCGAGCACGCGGCGGGTCCAGTTCAGCAGGCTGTGGGGGTCGCGATCCTGCGCCTCCACGTTCACCGCGTCGAACCCGTAGATCGGGTCCATGATGGGCGGCAGCACGAGGGAGGCGGGGTCGGCACGCGAGAAGCCACCGTTGCGGTCGGGCGACCACTGCATCGGCGTGCGTACCCCGTCGCGGTCGCCGAGATGGACGTTATCGCCCATGCCGATCTCGTCGCCGTAATAGATCACCGGCGTACCAGGCATGGAGAACAGCAGGTAGTTCATCAGCTCGACGCGCCTTCGGTCGCGCTCCAGCAAGGGCGACAGTCGGCGACGGATGCCGAGGTTGAGGCGCGCGCGCCGGTCGGCCGCGTAGGTCTCCCACAAATAGTCCCGCTCGGAATTGGTGACCATCTCCAAGGTCAGCTCGTCGTGGTTCCGCAGGAAGATCGCCCACTGACAAGATTCGGGGATGTCGGGCGTCTGACGGAGGATGTCGGTGATCGGGAAACGGTCCTCCCGCGCGATCGCCATGTACATGCGCGGCATCAGCGGGAAGTGGAACGCCATGTGGCACTCGTCGCCGGCCCCGAAATACTCCTTCACGTCCTCCGGCCACTGGTTCGCCTCGGCGAGCAGCATTCGACCCGGAAAGCTCGCATCGACAGCGGCACGAATGTCGCGCAGTACTTCGTGGGTCTCCGGCAGGTTCTCGTTGTTAGTGCCCTCGCGTTCCACCAGATACGGTACCGCGTCGAGGCGCAGCCCGTCGATGCCCAGCTCAAGCCAGAACCGCATCACCGCGAGTACTTCGCGCAACACGCGCGGGTTGTCGTAGTTCAGGTCCGGCTGGTGCGAATAGAACCGATGCCAGTAATACGCGCCGGCCTCGGCATCCCACGTCCAGTTGGATTTCTCGGTGTCAAGGAAGATGATGCGCGTGCCCATGTAGCGCTGGTCGGTGTCGGACCACACGTAGAAATCGCGATGTACCGATCCCGGCTTGGCGTGGCGCGCGCGCTGAAACCACGGATGCTGATCCGAAGTGTGGTTGACCACCAGTTCCGTGATGACGCGCAAGCCTCGCCCGTGCGCCGCATGGATGAAGCGGCGCACATCCGCCAGCTTCCCGTAATCGGGGTGGACGCCGCGGAAGTCGCTGATGTCGTAGCCGTCGTCGAGACGTGGAGAGGGATAAAACGGCAACAGCCACACCGCCGTCACGCCCAGGCCCGCGATGTAGTCGAGCTTGGCCATCAGTCCCGCGAAGTCGCCGACACCGTCGTTGTTGGCGTCGAAGAAGGACTTCACGTGCAGCTGATAGATGATCGCGTCCTTGTACCAGGCGTGATCCTCCGCCTCCGCCGCCGTCTCGGCCGCCGGCAATGGGCGCGCGATCGGCGCGTTCATGCCGGCGTCACGCGCCAAATGGCGAACGGAAGGTCGGCGGGATCGAGGCGGATGCGCTGCGTCTTGCCGTGCCAGGCAAAGCGGGTCTCCCGCATCAAATCGTCCACGGCGACGACCCCATTATCGGGCAAGCCAAATTCCCAGATCGGCACCTCGATCACCGCCTCCCTCGGCTGGCGCGGATCGAAGCTTACCGCCACCAGGACCATAGCCCGCTCCGATCGCTTGCCATACAGCAGAACCTGATCGTCGAAGGCGTTGTAAAAGCGCACTCCCAAATGAGTATGCAACGCGGGGTTGGCACGGCGGATGCGGTTAAGCGCCGCGATTTCCGCGCGGATATTGCCGGGCGTGTCCCAGTCGCGCACGCGAATCTGGTATTTCTCCGAATCGCGGTACTCCTCGCGCCCCGGCAGCGGCGTAGCCTCGCACAGTTCGAAGCCCGAATACATGCCCCACAGGCCGGACAAGGTCGCGGCCAGTGCCGCGCGGATCAGGAATCCGGCACGCCCGGAGGTTTGCAGGAAATACGGATTGATGTCGGGCGTATTGACGAAGAAGTTCGGCCGGAAGAACTCGCGTACCGGGGCGCTGTCCAATTCCGTCAGGTACGCGGCGACCTCCGCCTTGGTGTCGCGCCAGGTGAAGTACGTGTAGGACTGGGTGAAGCCGATCTTCGCCAGCCGGTACATCATTTTCGGCCGGGTGAACGCCTCGGCGAGGAAGATCACGCCCGGATCGCGCGCGCGGATATCCTCGATCAGCCAGCGCCAGAACGGCAGCGGCTTGGTGTGCGGATTGTCAACGCGAAAGACGCGGACGCCGTGCCCCACCCAGAACAGCACCACGTCGCGCAGCGCCGTCCACACAGCGGCGGTGGCGCCGTCGGCGTAGAACTCCACGTTGACGATGTCCTGGTACTTCTTAGGCGGATTCTCCGCGTAGCGGATCGACCCGTCCGGGCGCCAGCGGAACCACTCCGGGTGCGCCTTGATCCACGGATGATCGAGCGAGCATTGGACGGCGAAGTCCAACGCTACCTCCAACCCATGCCGGCGCGCCGCGTCCAGCAGATGGCGGAACGCCTCGAACGTCCCAAGGCCGGGGTCGATCGCGTCATGCCCGCCCGCCTCGGCACCGATGGCGTAGGGACTGCCGATGTCGTCGGACGCCGCGTCCACCACGTTGTTGCGGCCCTTGCGGTTGGTGTGCCCGATCGGGTGGATCGGCGGGAAATACAGCACGTCGAAGCCCATCGCGCGGATGCGCGGCAACTCCGCCTCCACGCCCGCGAGGCCGCCCGCCGAGCGCGGGAACATCTCGTACCAACTCGCGAACGCGGCCTGCGCGCGATCGACGTCTATCTGAAACTCGGCGGAGCGCGTCAGGAACGGACGATGGAGACGTTCCCGCACCGCTTCGTCCGTTTCGTCCGACAGTAGCGCGGCGACCAGATCGTTGTCGCCCACCAGCGTCACGCCGATGCCGCCTAGCAGACGCCGCCCCTCCTCGGCCTCCAACGCCAGATCCTGTCCGGCGTCCCGCTTGGTGATGAGGTCGCGCCGATACGTCGCCCATTCGTCCCACCACGCCTCGACGGCGAACACATGCCGCCCGACCCGTTCGGGGGTGAAGACGCCCTCCCAGCGGTCGTTCGCGATCAGGCGCATCTTCACACGCCGCCACCCCACCTGATCAGCGCACCGCCACAGCAGTTCGGCGCCCAGCACCTCGTGCCCATCCAGCAGCAAGTCGGCGGTCACGCGCACCGCCTCGCCGGCGACGCGCTTGACCGGGAAGGCGCCCGCATCGACGGCGGGCTCGATCGCCTCGATCGCGAGGCGAGGCGCCGCCGCGGCCTGCGCCACGTCGGCCCTCGGGCGCACCGTTACCTCCTCCAGCCGCTCGAACGCCGCGAGCCGGACTTCGCCGGGGGTCAGCTGGTGCGTCAGGTCGAGTTCGCCGCC
Source organism: Acetobacteraceae bacterium (assembly GCA_049591635.1). Taxonomy (GTDB): domain Bacteria; phylum Pseudomonadota; class Alphaproteobacteria; order Acetobacterales; family Acetobacteraceae; genus DATFDN01. The sequence continues at coordinate 5,775 of JBAWFF010000298.1, read as the reverse complement.
TACCGCCGCCGCGTGGCCGAAGGCCGCACCCGCCGTCGAGGGCAACGGCGAGAGCGACGTTTCCAGGACGGAATCGTGCGTCAGGTCGGCGTTCACCACCACCAGCAATGCGTGGCCCGCGTCGCGGACGTCCGGCGCGTCGGCCCGCAACAGCGCTGTCGCCGCCGCTTCAGGCCCGGTCAGCGCCCGCAACTCGCCGTCCTTCCACCGGGCCGCGACCTGATCGGCCAGCGCGTTCGCCTCCCGCACCGTCTCGGCTAGGTCGAGGACGGATTCCTGGCGCACTCGCTCGAAATCCGCCGGGCTGGCACGCGCGGCGTCGAAATTCCGCCTCGTCGCGTACTCGAACCCCATCGGCACGAGTATCCCCGACCCGAGTGCCGCCGCCAGCGTCAGCGAGCGCCGATACGCCGTCCGCACGTCGGCGCGCGGATCAAGCCGCGGAGCCAACCGCTCCGCGAAGGACGCCTCCGGCATGGCAAGCGCCGGCGCGACCTCGCGCAGCACCGCCGCCTCCTCCACGAACCAACTCGCCCGCCCGTCCCACCACGGCAGGGAGGATACCACCCGATCGAATCCGACCCCGGCCAGGTCGCGCACCGCGCCCCATGTCACGCCCGGAGTCCAGGCGATGAAGAGCGAGTTGGGATTCGCCTCGATCACGCGCCGCCAGACCGTGGCGGGAACCCGGTCGGGATGCAGGCAGCGGAACCCCACAACCCCGGCGCTCGCCAACCGCCCGAGCCGATCCGCCCACCACGCCCCCAACGCCTCGGCGACGCGGGGATCGGCGAACCGCGCGTTGGCCGTATCGCGGGCGGGGGGCGGCTGGCGTGGGTCGGGCGGGTCGGGCGACTCCGCCTCGGCCTCGAACCAACCCGGTTGCTCGATGCGCAGTGCCGCCTCGACGGCCACGCGGTCAAGCACGACATCCAACACCAAGGCCAATCCGTGCGAGCCGCACGCCGCCGCCAGCCCGGCGATCGCGGAATCCGCGGTCCCCGTGGCCTCCAGTGCTTGGTTCAGGGCTTCGTGGTCAGTCGAGAGAAAGATGTTCCCGCCGGCTCCGGGGGCGAACAGCGGCGCCGTCCCGACATGGTCGAACCCCATTGCCCGGATACGCGCCAGATGCCGAGGCCACGCCGCAAGCGGCCCCGCCACCAGCGGATGCAGGTGATAGATCTTCGGGGCCATGCGCGCGGAAGTCTCCTCGATGTGCCCCATGATGGGGCCTCGATGGCCCGCCGAGGACGCCGACGCGACTCACAACTCCGCCAGTGGGGGGTCGGTTGCGCCGCCGCCTGCTTATGGTCGGGCAATGGCTGGTCGGGCAATAGCGCCGGCGTGTTCTCGGCGCGCCTTAGGGTCATATGAAACGACTAGATTATGTCTACAAATCCTGTTCGCAACCGCGAGATATGCCCACAAATGCTGCGCCTGCGAACGGCATTGTGAGCACAAATGCTGCACCTGCGAAGGTCGATATGCGCACAAATCCGGAGCCGGCGCCGCCGATGTGACCACCTTTCCCGGGATCTTTCAGGGTCGGGGCGTCGATGCCCCGCTTGTCAGCCTCCGCCGCCATCGATCGTCAGGATCGTCCCCGACGTGTAGCCCGAGGCCGGGCTCGCCAGGAACGCCACCGCGTTGCCGATCTCCTCCGGCGTGGCGGCGCGCCCGAAGGGCATCGACACCAGCATCTCCCGCCACCGCTCCGCATCGCCGAGCGTCTTCGCCGCCCGGTCCTTTTGCAGCATGATGAGCCGGTCGGTCGCGACCGGGCCGGGGTTGATTCCGACCACCCGCAGCCCGTCCGCCGGCGCCTGATGACCCAGCGCGCGGGTGAAGCCCATCAAGGCGGCGTTGCCGGCGGCGCCGGCGATGTAGCCGGAGGGGAACTTTTCCCCGGCGGCGCCGATCACGTTGACGATCACGCCCGCCTTGCGCGCCGCCATGCGCGGATAGACGGCGCGGCAGAACGAGATAAAACCGAAAACCTTCAGGTCCCACGCCCGGCGCAAGGTCTCGTCGTTCACCGAGACCACGTCGCCCGGCGGGATGGCACCCGCGTTGTTCACCAATATGTCGATCTCGCCGGCCTCCTCGGCGACCCGGCGCACCGCGGCGTCCGACGACAGATCGGCCGCGATCACCCGCACCGTCACCTGTCGGCGCGCCCTTATCGTCTCGGCCGCGGCATCGAGCGTTGCCTGGTCGCGCGCGACCAGGGTGACGTGACAACCCTCCTCGGCGAGCACCGCCGCCGCCGCGCGGCCGATCCCTTTCGAGCCGCCGGTGATAAGGGCGCGCTTGCCCGCGAGTTTCAGGTCCATGCTACGCCGCCTCCCGCAATCCTTGCTGATAGACCCGGCACGCTTCCCCGAATGCGCGGAACAAGGCGAGGCTCGCCGCGTCCTCGAAATACCCCCATTCGGGATGCCACTGCACCCCGTAGGCGAAGCCGCAAGCGGATTCGACCCGTACCGCTTCCAGCGTGCCGTCCGGTGCCGTCGCCTCGACCACCAGCCCGGGTGCCGGCCGATCGATCGCCTGCCCGTGCAGGGAATTCACGGTGAGCCGTTCCGAGCCCAGGAGTTGGGCGAGCCGGCCGGTCAGCATGACCTCGTGCTTGGGGCCGTAGCGGACCTCCGGCGGCCCTTCGCCGCCCCGATGGTCCAGCCGGCCCTCCATCGCGTGGACGGTCTGGTGCAACGTGCCGCCAAGGGCGACGTTCAGCTCCTGGATCCCCCGACAGATCGCTAGCAGCGGCAGTCCGCGGGCGATCGCGGCGCGGATCAGCGGCAGCGTGGTCGCATCGCGCGCCGGGTCGTGCAAATCGGGCGTCAGGCTCGCCCCACCCTCGTAATGATCGGGGTGCACGTTGGTCGGGCTGCCGGGCACCAGGAGACCGTCGATCCGATCGAGCACGGCGATTTCCGCCTCTCCCGCCGGCGGGATCATCACCGGAACGGCGCCGGCTCCTCCTACCAGCGCGGCGGCGTAGCGTGCCGGCGTCTCGTGCCAGAGCATTCCGTTGCGGGTCCGCGCGCAGGCGGGGATGCCGATGATGGGCGTCATTCAGACGGGTCCGTGCTGATGATGGAGCCCGTATGGCGCGGTCGGCAGCGATCCGCAACAACCATGCCGATCGCGCCCGCCAGCATCAACCCAGCCATGCCCCGCGCGGTGCCGTCGGTGAGCACTCCGACCAGGAGCCCGCTGATCGCGCCCAGCACGAACTGCCCCATCCCCATCAGCGCGGACGCGCTCCCGGCATGTGCGCCGTGGCGCGACAGCGCGCCAACCGTGGCGTTCGGATTGACGAAGCCGGCGATGCTGACGAACACGAACAGCGGCGGGACGATCGCGATCAGCCGATGCACCCCCGCCAGCGCCAGCCCAAGCAGCACCGCCGTCGCGGCGAGGTCGCCCAGCGTTGCCCAGCGCAGCAGCCGGAACGGACCGAAGCGCGGCAGCAGGCGCGCGTTGATCTGGGAGCACGCGATCAGCCCCGCCGCGCAGCCGCCGAACAGCAGGCCGAACTGGGCCGGCGTGAAGCCAAACCCGTCGATGAACACCGGCGAGGATCCGCCGAGATAGGCGAAGAAGCCGAACGTGCCGAAGCCGCCGACCAAGGAGTTGGTCAGGAACCTGCGCTCGCGCAGGATGTGGTGGTAGCGGCGGAACTGCTCGGCCGCGCTGAGGCGGACGCGCTGCGCGGGCGGCAGCGTATCGGGCAGGAACCGGCTGACCAGCACCAGCGCGGCCAGCCCGTACGCCGTCAGGATCCAGAATATCCACCGCCACGAGCCGAATGCCAGCACCGCTCCGCCGATCGAGGGCGCGAGGATCGGTGCGGCCCCCATCACCAGCATCAGTCGCGACATCAGGATCGCCGCCGCGTGCCCGTCCGCAAGGTCGCGCACCACCGCGCGCGGGATCACCATCGACGCCGCTGCCGCAACCGCCGAGACGAAGCGGAACGCCGCAAGGAACAGGATCGACGGCGCCAGCGCGCAGGCAACGCAGCTCGCGGTGAACAGCGCGGTCGAGACGATCAGCGGTCGCCGCCGCCCGAAGCGATCGGACAGTGTTCCCTGGCTGATCTGGCCCACCGCCAGCCCGGCGAACCATGCGGCGAGCGTGTACTGCGCCGAACCCACCGGGGCATGGAAGCTCGCCTCGATCGCCGGGAAAGCCGGCAGGTACATGTCCGTCGCCGCCGGCCCGACCGCCGTCAGGAAGCCCAGCAGCAGCGGCAGCGAGGCGGACGCGCGCATTGGCCGGTCTTGGCAGAGACGCCGCCGGGCTGCCAGTCTGGCGGCGGACAGGGGGAGGAAGACTGATGGCGCACAAGGTACTCGTCGCGGACAACCCGCTGAACGACATGGAGGTGATGCGCGAGCTGGCTCCCGCCACCCTGGAGGTGCTCAGCGCACGCCCCAACAGCGCGGAGTTCCGCGACATCCTGGCGAGCGCCGAGTATCTCATCGGTGCCGGCGAGTTCGCCACCGACGACGCGTTCTTCAAATCGGCCCCGAAGCTCAAGCTGCTCCAGCTGCTCAGCGCCGGCTACGACCGCATCGACATCGAGGCGGCAAGGCGCGCCCACGTGCCGGTGTGCAACAACGGCGGCGCCAACTCGGTCGCGGTGTCGGAGCACGCGCTGATGCTGATGCTCACCGTCAGCCGGCGCCTCACCTGGCAGCACGAGATGGTCGCCTCGGGGCGCTGGCGCGGCAACGACGTCGCCAGCGTCCGCCTGTTCGAGCTGCATGGCCGCACCCTTGGCATCATCGGCCTCGGCACGATCGGCAAGAAGGTCGCCCGGTTGGCGCGCGCCTTTGGGATGGAGGTGCAATACTACGACACGGTGCGCCTGACCGAGGACCAGGCCGACGCGCTCGGCGTGCGCTTCCGGCTGATGAACGAACTGCTGCGGACGTCCGACATCGTCTCGCTGCACGTGCCGCTGACCAAGCTGACGCGGTCGATGTTCAGCACCGCGCAGCTGAAGCTAATGAAGCCCACCGCCTACCTGATCAACACCTGCCGTGGTCCGGTGGTCGACGAGGTGGCGCTGCATGCCGCGCTGACCGATGGCACCATCGCCGGTGCCGGCCTCGATGTCTTCGACCGCGAACCACCGGCGGCGGAGAACCCGCTATTCGGCCTCGACAACGTCATCCTCACCCCGCACTTCGCGGGCCCGACCTGGGACAACCAGCAGACCCGCTTCCGCAACGCGTTCGACAACGTGGAGCGGGTGTCGCGGGGGGAGAAGCCGCTGTGGGTCATCCCGGAGCTGCGAGAGTGACAAGGAGACAGCGATGAGCACCGTCCCCGTCTACGAAATCCTCGCCCGCGACATCCGCGCGCTGGGGATCGAATACGTATTCGGCCTGATGAGCGATGACACCGCGCTGCTCGCCAACGCGATGGACGCGCTCGGCATCCGCTTCATCGGCGCGCGGCACGAGAACAACGCGATCGCGATGGCGGAGGGCAATGCCTACGTCACCGGCAAGCTCACCGTCGCCGTGGTCGGCCGCGGCCCGGCGACGGCGAACGGTCTGCACGCCGCCGTCGCCGCCAGCCGGATGGGCTCGCCCTTGTTGGTGATCTACGGCGAGGCGGCGACCGGCGGCGGTCCCAACGCGATGGGGCCGGACTACAAGGCACTGGACGCAACCGCCGTGCTCGCCGCAGCCGGCATCCGCAGCTTCTCCGCCGTCAGCCCCGGCGCGGCACGGGCCGCCCTGGCCGACGCCGTCG
>JBAWFF010000297.1:0-9004 GCA_049591635.1 Acetobacteraceae bacterium | reverse complement strand
CGCATCGCCCGTGCCTGGGAGGTGTGGCGCGGTACAGGGCGGGGTCTCGCCGCCTGGCAGCGGGAACCCACCGCGCCAGCGCCCGGCTGGCGCTTCGCCGGGATCGTCCTCGACCCGCCACGGGCCGACCTGCGCGCCGCCATCGCCGTGCGTTTCCACCAGATGCTCGCCCAGGGCGCCGTCGAGGAGGTGCGCGCGCTGCTCGCACTGAACCTCGATCCGGCGCTGCCGGCCATGCGCGCCCACGGCGTGCCGGAGATCGCCGCGTCTCTGCGCGGCGAGATCACGATCGAGGAGGCGGCGCAGTTAGCGATCCTGGCCACCGGCCAGTACACCAAGCGGCAGGCGACGTGGATGCGCGGGCGGCCGCTCACGGAGGCGCCGGCGCATACGATCCATGCGCGATTCGCAAATCAGACGCAATTTTCGGAAAGTATTTTGACCGGAATCGAAGAGTTTCTTCGCAACCCCGGTTGACGCACTGCAACATGGCGCGTAATCGTGGCGGGCGGAAGGAAAGGAGCGAGGCATGGAACCCGCATCGCAGTCCGGCGCGGAGGTTCTTCTCCGCTGCCTTAAGGATGAGGGCGTCGAGATCATCTTCGGCTATCCCGGCGGTGCCGTGCTGCCGATCTATGACGCGCTCTACAACCAGAACGCTATCCGCCACATCCTGGTCCGCCACGAACAAGGGGCGGTTCATGCCGCGGAAGGCTACGCGCGTTCCACCGGCAAGGTCGGCTGCGTGCTGGTGACCTCCGGACCCGGGGCGACCAACGCGGTCACCGGCCTCGTCGATGCGCTCATGGATTCCATCCCGATCGTCTGTCTGACCGGGCAGGTGCCCACGCATCTGATCGGCAACGATGCCTTCCAGGAGGCCGACACCACCGGCATCACCCGCCCGGCGACCAAGCACAATTATCTGGTCAAGCGGCCCGAAGACCTCGCCCGCGTCATTCACGAGGCGTTCTACGTTGCCCGTTCCGGGCGTCCCGGCCCGGTGGTCGTCGACCTGCCGAAGGACATTGTCATCAACAAGGCGCCCTATGCGGCGCCCGCTTCGAGCCACCCCAGCTATCGCCCGACGCGCGAACCCGACCCGGCGGCGATCGCGCGCGCGGCGGCGCTGCTGCACGCGGCGAAGCGGCCGATGATCTATACCGGCGGCGGAATCATCAACGCCGGGCCCGAGGCATCCGTCGCGCTCACCCGCTTCGTCGCCGCCACCGGCTTTCCTTGCACCAGCACCCTGATGGGCCTCGGCGCCTTGCCGGCCTCCGACCCACGCTTCCTCGGGATGCTCGGGATGCACGGCACCTACGAGGCGAACCTCGCCATGCACGGCTGCGACGTGCTGCTGGCGGTGGGCGCGCGGTTCGACGACCGGGTGACCGGACGACTGAACGCCTTCTGCCCTGGCGCGAGGATCATCCACGCCGACATCGACCCGTCCTCGATCAACAAGAACGTCGCCGTCGAGGTGGCGATCGTCGGCGATGCCGGATTGACCTTGGCGGCGCTGCTGGATGCGTGGGAGCCGCCCGCCGATCGCCGCCCACTCGCCGAGTGGTGGCGCCAGATCGACGCATGGCGCGCCAAGCAGTCGCTGCGTTTCACCCAGGACCCGGCGCGCGGCGCGATCATCAAGCCGCAGCACGCGATCCGGCGGCTTTACGAGTTGACGCGCGAGAGCGGGCGGGAGGTGTTCATCACCACCGAGGTCGGCCAGCACCAGATGTGGGCCGCCCAGCATTTCGGCTTCGAGCAGCCGAACCATTGGATGACCTCGGGCGGGCTCGGCACGATGGGCTACGGGCTGCCGGCGGCGATGGGCGTGCAGGTCGCCCATCCCGAGGCGCTGGTGATCGACATCGCCGGCGAGGCGTCCATCCTGATGAACATCCAGGAGATGGGGACGCTCGCGCAGTACCGGCTGCCAGTGAAGGTATTCATCCTGAACAACCAATACATGGGGATGGTCCGCCAGTGGCAGGAGCTGCTGCACGGCAGCCGCTATTCCGAGACGTATTCCGAGGCGCTGCCTGATTTCGTGAAGCTCGCCGATGCGTTCCACGCGGTCGGGATGCGGGCGCGGACGGTGGACGAACTCGACGACGTGATCCGCGAGATGCTGGCCTGTCCGAAAGCGGTGATCGCCGACATCGCGGTCGATCCGGCGGAGAATTGCTTCCCCATGATCCCGTCCGGGGCGGCGCACAACGAGATGATCCTGGGCGTCGGGCAGGAGGGCGAGGCGGCCGGGATCACCGACGAGGGGCTGGTGCTGGTGTGATGGCGCGACCCTCACCCGGCGCTTCGCGCCGACCTCTCCCAAGGGGAGAGGTGGAGTGGTGCGCTGCTTGCTTCCCCCTCTCCCTCTGGGAGAGGGTCGGGGTGAGGGCCTGATGCCCGAATCCCTCCCGCAACGCACCGCCACGATCTCCATCCTCGTGGACAACGAATCGGGCGTCCTCGCCCGCGTCATCGGCCTGTTCTCCGGACGCGGCTACAACATCGACAGCCTGACGGTCGCCGCCGTCGATGACACGCGCGGGCACTCGCGCATCAACATCGTCACCTCGGGCACCGAGATGGTGATCGAGCAGATCAAGGCCCAACTCGACCGGCTCGTCCCCGTTCACCGCGTCGCCGACCTAACTCGTGAGGGCCCGCACATCGCGCGCGAGATGGCGCTCATCAAGGTCGTCGCCACTGGCGAGCACCGCGCCGAGGCGTTGCGCCTCGCCGACGCCTTCCGCGCTCGCGTGGTCGATGCGACGACCGCAAGCTTCGTGTTCGAGATGACTGGCGCGACCGACAAGCTCGATGCCTTCGTCGACCTCATGCGTCCCTTGGGGCTCGCGGAGGTGTCGCGCACCGGGGTTGCTGCTATAGCGCGCGGCACACGGACGATCTGAGGGAAGGAACCGACCATGCGCGTCTATTACGATCGCGATGCCGACGTGAACCTGATCAAGGGGAAGCGCGTCGCGATCATCGGCTATGGCAGCCAGGGCCACGCCCACGCCAATAACCTCAAGGACAGCGGCGTCAAGGAACTCGCCGTCGGCCTGCGCCCCGGCTCGGCCGGCGTCGCCAAGGCCGAGGCGGCGGGCCTCAAGGTGATGGACCCGGCCGAGTGCGCCAAATGGGCCGACGTGGTCATGGTGCTGACGCCCGACGAGGGCCAGGGCGATCTCTACCGGGAGAAGCTCGGTCCGAACATGAAGCCCGGCGCGGCGCTCGCCTTCGCGCACGGCCTCAACGTCCACTTCAACCTGCTCGATCCGCGCCCCGACATCGACGTCTTCATGATTGCCCCCAAGGGACCCGGCCACACCGTGCGCAGCGAGTACCAGCGCGGCGGCGGCGTCCCTTGCCTGGTCGCGGTGGCGCAGAACCCGTCCGGCAACGCGCTGGAGATCGCGCTCTCCTACGCCTCCGCGATCGGCGGCGGGCGTGCCGGGATCATCGAGACGACGTTCAAGGAAGAATGCGAGACCGATCTGTTCGGTGAGCAAGTGGTGCTCTGCGGCGGTCTCGTGGAGCTCATCAAGGGCGGCTTCGAGACCCTCGTCGAAGCCGGTTACGCGCCCGAGATGGCGTATTTCGAGTGCCTGCACGAGGTGAAACTGATCGTCGACCTCATCTACGAGGGCGGCATCGCCAACATGAACTACTCGATCAGCAACACCGCCGAGTACGGCGAATACGTCTCCGGCCCGCGCATCGTGAACGCCGAGACCAGGGCGGAGATGAAGCGGGTGCTCGCCGACATCCAATCCGGCCGTTTCGCGCGCGATTGGATGCTGGAGAACAAGGTCAACCAATCGAGCTTCAAGGCCACCCGTCGCCGCCTCGCCGAGCACCCGATCGAGCAGATCGGCGAGAAGCTGCGCGCGATGATGCCGTGGATCGCGAAGAACGCGCTGGTCGACAAGTCACGCAACTGATGGCCCTTCCGGCGCGGCGAATCGGCCGCGCCAGTAAGCGCATCCGCTGCTAGCGGGATTCCGCCGGGGTGGCTCCTGGCGGCAAGTCCACGCGCAAACTCCTTGTCCATCGTGTGCGGCCGCGGGAAAGCAGCAAACCCACGGCCCGATTCCCGCCGTTCGGTCGGTACCTCGATAGGCTCCGCCGTCACGCTTGCGTGTCTGGATGGACTCGACGGCGCGGCAAACTTGCCTTCGACCGCCGGGATGCACAGGGTGAACAGGGAGAGGCAATCGAACAGATGCAGTCCAGTGATCCGCCGGAGCCGGACGGAACGGGTACGCCGCCGGATCCGGCGCGATTTCGCGATGCGGTGGCTCGCCACGGCGCGGCGCGCGCCCGGGTGTTCGCGCTTCTGCGGGACCGGGCCCCAGAGCACGCATTGGCAACCGAGATGCGTACGTTGGACGCGATCGACGCCGAGTTGACCCAGATGCTGGATGCGCCCGCGCGTTCGGCCGAGAGCGCGCATCAGGCGCAGGTGTTTCAATCACGGAAGCTGGAGGCGATCGGCCAGCTTACCGGCGGCATCGCCCACGACTTCAACAATCTGCTGACAGTCATCACCGCGGGCTTGCAGCTGTTGTCGCGGGCGACGGATGCCGAGCGGCGGCGGAACCTGACGCGCCGGATCGAGGAAGCCGCATGGCGTGGCGCCGACCTGACGCGCCGCCTGCTTGCGTTTGCCCGTCGCCAGCCGCTGAACCCAAAGGCGCTGGAGTTGGCCACGCATATTGAAGGGCTGCGGGAGTTGTTGCGGCACGGGCTGCGCAGCGACATCAGTATCCTCACCAATATCCAGGATGGATTATGGCCGGTATCGGTCGATCTGGCGGCACTGGAGCTTGCCGTTCTGAACCTCGCGGTGAACGCGCGCGACGCGATGCCGAACGGCGGGACGATGGTGCTGGGCGCGCGTAACGTCGGCCGCGACGGCATCGGCCATCTCGACGTCGCCCCCGACGACTACGTGGAGCTGTTCGTTACCGACACCGGGACCGGCATGACCCCTGACGTGGTGGCGCGGGTGTTCGAGCCGTTCTTTACCACCAAGCCGCAAGGCCAGGGGACCGGCCTCGGGCTCGCCCAGGTCTACGGATTCGCCCGTCAGTCGGGCGGGACGGCGCGAGTCGAGACCCAGGCCGGCCAGGGTGCGACGGTGGCCATGCTGCTGCCCCGCTCGCCGCCGCCGGTCGCCCCCGAGGGCGAAGCCCCGCCTTCCGGTTCGCGCACGCGGGCCGCCGAGCATCTCGCGATCCTGGTGGTCGAGGACGACGACGGTGTCGCCTCGATCGTGCTGGAGATGCTGGACCAGCTTGGCCATCGCGGCCTGCGGGTCTCCTCGGTGCCCGCCGCGGTGGCGGTGCTGGCGGGCAGCGACTGCATCGACCTGATCTTCAGCGACGTGCTGCTCGGCACCAGCGGCAGCGGCCTCGACCTCGCGCGCGAGGTGGCGCGGCGGAACCTGAACATCCCGCTGGTGCTCACCAGCGGATATGGGGGGGGCGTGACAGGCCGCCTCGCCGCTGCCCGGTTGCCGTTCTTGCGCAAGCCGTACACGCTCGACGCGCTGCGGACGACGCTTGGCGAGGCGCTCGAGCGCGAAGCGGCGGATTGAGGCGGACGGCATGATCGCCCGTAACGATTTGACGGACCGTGTGCTGCCCGTCATCCTGCCCGGATGACGCTGAGCAGAACCACCCGGGTTAACCTGCTGATCGGCAACGGGCACTTCCTGTCGCATTTCTACTCGCTATCCCTGCCCCCTGTCTTCCTGCTTTGGCAGAAGGCGTTCGACGTCAGCTTCGCCGAACTGGGGCTGGCCATCGCGTTCATGTCGGGGACCACGGCGCTGCTGCAAACTCCGGTGGGCTTCCTGGTGGACCGGCATGGCGCGCGTCCGTTCCTGATCGGCGGCACGCTGCTGATGTCGCTGTCGATCGCCGCGATGGGCCTGGCCACCAGCTTTTGGCAGGTCCTCGCGCTGGCGATGCTGTCCGGCGTCGGCAACTCGGTGATTCACCCTTGCGACTACGCGATCATCAGCGGCTCGGCCGCGCCGGAGCGGATCGGCCGGTCCTTCGCGCTGCACACGTTCGCCGGCAATCTCGGCTTTTCCGCCGCTCCGCCGGTGGTCGCGGTCCTCATGCTGACGATCGGCTGGCGCGGCGCGCTGATCGTGGTCGGGCTCCTGGGCGTGCCGGTCGTCGCCGCGATGGTGCTGCAAAGCGGCATCCTCACCGACCTCGCCAGCGAGCGCCGGCACGGCCACGCTCCCGGCATGACCGGACGACAGTTGCTGTTCGGCCGCACGATGATCCTTTTCCTCATGTTCTTCGCGCTGGGCTCGATGGGTGGCGCCGGCGTGCAGGCCTGGCTGGTGACCGTGCTGCACGCAACCAAGGGGCTCAGCCTCCAGATCGCCTCCACCGCGCTCACCGCCTACATGCTGGGGGCGACGACCGGGGTGCTGGTCGGCGGCTGGTACATCGAAAGCCACAAGGACAGGCTGCTCGGCTTCACGGTCGCGACCACCGCCGTCTCGGCCGCCTTGGTGCTCACGGTGAACTGGCTGGCCCTGCCCGTCGTGCTCACGATCGGCGTGATGTTCGCCGCCGGCCTGGCGCTCGGCACCACCCGCACGCCGCGTGACCTGATGGTGAAGGAAGCGGCGCCGCCGGGACAGATTGGCAAGGTGTTCGGCTTCGTCAGCGCCGGTCTGCCGCTCGGCGGGGCGCTGACGCCGGCGCCATGCGGCTGGCTAATTGATCGCGGCCATCCCGAACTGGTCCTGGTGCTGGTGGCGGTGTTCTTGTTGCTCGGCCTGTTGTGCTGTGGTGCCGCGCGGTCCTCCTCGCGGCGGGTGGCGGTGGCGGTCGCGGCTGAATAGGGGCGTGGAGTGGCGCCCGAGGCCACCCTGCCGCTATAAGCGGGCGCCATGACACGGGAATCGCCGGTGCTCGGACTTTTCATCCCTGGGGCCTCGTCCCCTACGCTGCGCCGCGCGGTGTGCGCCGCTTTCGTGATCGCCCCGCTCCTCGCCGGCTGCGGCGGGGGCAACGCGGCCAAGCAGGCGGCGCTGAATGCCCCGGCCAAGCCGCCCGAGGAACTGTACAACAACGGCATGGACGCGCTCGCCGACAGCCGCTTTGCCACGGCGACGGACCAGTTCAGTTCGGTCGAGCAGAACTATCCGTACTCAAGCTGGGCGGCGCGTGCGCAGCTCATGCTGGGCTACACGCAATATCTACAAAACAACTACGACGGATCGATCGCGACGCTGGACCGCTACATCCAGCTCCATCCGACCGGCCAGGACGTCGCCTACGCCTACTACCTGCGGGCGCTCTGCTATTATGAGCAGATCGAGGACGTGCAGCGCGACCAGAAGACCACCGTGCAGGCGATCACGGCCCTGAAGGAGGTGGAAACCCGCTTTCCCGGCACCCCCTATGCCCGCGACGCGCGCCTGAAGATCGACCTCGGGACCGACCATCTGGCGGGCAAGGAGATGGCGATCGGGCGCTACTACGAGGACCAGCATCTGTACGCGGCGGCGATCAATCGCTTCCAGCGCGTCGTGCAGGACTACCAGACCACCAACCATGTCCCCGAGGCGCTGGAGCGGCTGGTCGAAGTCAACCTCAAGCTCGGTCTGCGGACCGAGGCCGAGCGGAATGCCGCCGTCCTGGGCTACAACTATCCGGGCAGCCGCTGGTACGAGGACGCGTACGCCATGCTTTACCATGACCATCTCGCGAGCGCGCCGCCGCCGCCCCAGGCGGGCGGCCCCGGCTTCTTCACCCGTGCCTGGCGGACGGTGTTCTGAGGGCCCTATAACCCGCTCAGGAGGGCATCCATCGCCCTGACGATCGGGTCGCGCTGACTTGCCAACGAGCCGACTGGTGGACCGAGTTCCGCGACCGGAACGCTTGCAAGATTTTGCGTCATCAGGACGTGGTTGACGCCTGCGATGCTACAGGTCGGGTTGAACGCCTTGAACGGTATTTCGGGCGCGTCCTTTTCCAACAGAAGTGGAATGACAACGCGAGTCCGCAACTCGCTCAGCAGATCGGCCTGAACATCAACCACATAGGCAACCCGACCTTTCGGTGTCCGATGGAGCGAGAATTGCATCAGAACTGCCGAAATTCCGCCAACGGTATGCCGTGCTCGTCGATCCATTGGTTATAGGAGGCGATCGCATCGCGGTTTTCTTCTTTCCAACGGCGTTCTCGCTCGGCTTTTATCGCCTCCAAGACACCGTTCTCGCTTGCGCGGGAAAGATTGATGCCCAATGCCTTGGCTTCCTCGACGATTGGCCGAGGAAGACTGACATTGGTGGGCCGGCGAGCTGGAGCAGGCGAGAACTGACGGTTCATGCGGGGTATGATGCGCATTTCCCCTGTGCATGTCAACCTACATGCGTTATCGTCGTCCGATGCTGACCGCCCTTTCGATTCGCGACGTGGTGCTGATCGATCGGCTGGACCTCTCCTTCGGCGCCGGGCTGACCGTGCTGACCGGGGAAACGGGGGCGGGCAAGTCTATCCTCCTGGACAGTCTGGGCCTCGCCCTCGGCGCCCGGGCCGATCCCGCCCTGGTGCGCGTGGGCGCCGAGCAGGCCGTCGTCACTGCCTGCTTCAGCCTTCCGCCCAAGGCGGCGCTGACCCTGTTGACTGCGCAGGGCCTCGATGCCGACGACGATTTGGTCCTGCGCCGTGTCCTCGGCCGCGATGGCCGCTCGCGTGCCTTCGTGGGCGATCAGCCGGTCGGCGTCGTCCTGCTGCGCCGGCTCGGCGCGCTGCTGATCGAGGTCCAGGGTCAGCACGAGCAGATGGGGCTGGCCGACCCGTCGACCCATTCCGCATTGCTCGACGCCTTCGGTGTTCCCACCGACCTTCGCCAGGAGGTTGGTGCGGCATGGCGCGGCTGGCGCGAAGCGGATGCCGCGCTGGCGGCGGCGCGCGAGGCGATCGCGGCGGCGGCGCGTGACGAGGACTGGCTG
>JBAWFF010000296.1:0-7112 GCA_049591635.1 Acetobacteraceae bacterium | reverse complement strand
TGGATCGGCAGGGTCGCCGATGCGATCAGGAGCGACGTGATCCCCAGGATCATGGTCAGACGCAGCGTCTTCGCCACGAGCAGCACCGACCGCGGACCGCCGATCGACCCCTCCCTCCGTCGCCAGTGACGACCGGCACATCGGGTTCCGTTGCGATGCTCACGTCGGGGACTCCACCGAATCCGGCCTTCGGGCCGGTCCGGCGACGAAGCCCGTGGTCGGCGCCGCGAAATCCTCGACCGTCGTGAAGACGATGTCGGCGATGACTGGGGCGTGGCGTGCCACCAAGGCATCGACCACCCCACGGCGCAAGCCATCCATCCGCCTGACATCAAGCCCGGCCTCTGCCTCTTCGAGTACCACATGCGCGAGCACGTACGTCGTGCGTCCGGGCTGGACAACGCGGAGATGGAGCGCGCGCATGGGCTGCACCGCTAGCGCGCCACGAACTAGTTTCTCGACCGATGAGGTGACCGCCGCGGCTGGCGCACGCTTGAGCAAGGCCATCAATGCGCGCCAGGCCATGCGGATCGGCACACCCAGCGTAAGTATCACAACAAGGCTAACGAGAATCGGGTCGACGAGCCGGGCCGCCTTATCCATTGCTGTTCGCTGGAAGCCAAGCGCCAAGCAGAAAGCAGCGAGCATCCCGATCGAAATCACGAGATTCACGGTCCAGTTCTCTACGTCGCCCTCCACCAGCGGACTCGTCACCTGCCGCCGCCCACGCCGGAGCGCCAGGAGAACCACGCCGCAAAAAAAAGTCGCGAATATCGCGTAGGCGAGCGCCAAGCCCGCCGACAGTTCGTTCCCACCGCGATAGATGCTGAACGCGGCGTCGAGCACCGCAATCAGCCCGACGCCGAGAATTAGAAGTCCCTTGACCATGTTGATGAGGGGCTCGAGATGCAGATAGCCGAAGGGAAACAGCTCGTCGTCGGGGCGTTGCAGCAGTTTCGCGACGCGCAGTGTGACGAGAGCGGTTGCAAAGAAGCAGAGATTGAAAGCACCGTCGAGCAATATGGCTCCCGACCCGGTCGCCAGCGCCACAATCAGGGCGACGACGCCGATAAGGAGCGCGGCGGCCGTCGAAAGGACCAGCAGCCGGGTCTCTGACGCCATTGCGCTCTCCTCCACCCAAGGCGCGGAACTCACCGGCGCCGCACTATCTCGTATCGTGCGCTGGGCTCCCCGTGTCGGCGGGTCGATCAGCCCTCCGGTGTCATCGCAAAATGCGAGGGGGCACTCTGGTCGACCAAAGCCCGGGCCTCGCTGAAACCGAGCCGAGCAAGGCTCTGCCCATCGTGGTAGACAAAAGCCAGCCGAGAACGCTGCGAGACCATACGCGCTGGCAGCGGGTCGTAGCGCATTCCCTCGCCGTCCAGCAGCGGTGAGACCGCGCCGACATCGGTCATATTCTCCATCTCGACGCGTAAGAGATGCAGCCGACGTCCCGCACCGTCCACGCCCACAAAGGGTATTTTTGCGAGGCGCAGGAAACTTGTGGGATCCGGGGCGCGACCAAAGCCATCGACAAAGCTTGTCTCGACGAGGTCGAGATCACGTTCGGCCGGTGGCGGTGGCACCGCACCCTCAGGTCGATGCGGAACCTGCCATTGCGCAGCCGCCTTCAGACGATTGTGACCTGCCCCCGGGACGTGATGCGGCATGGAGGACGCGGCCTCATGGCCGTGGTCATGAGCCGCGTGCTGGTCGTGGTCGTGCATGAGGCCGCGTTCCAGATCAGTAGGTGACGGGCTTGTCGATGAGTGGCTTGTGGGAACCGAGCTTGCCGTGCGCGACGAGCGAGCCGAGCGTCTCCACGACGAGCCGCGTGCCCATCAGCGAGGTGATATCCGAGGTGTCATAGCAGGGTGCAATCTCAACAACTTCGAGCCCGCATATGCCCTGGGCGGCAACCAGACCAAGAATGCGCAAGGCTTCCCGCGGCAGAAAGCCGCCGG
Organism: Acetobacteraceae bacterium; assembly: GCA_049591635.1. GTDB lineage: Bacteria > Pseudomonadota > Alphaproteobacteria > Acetobacterales > Acetobacteraceae > DATFDN01. The sequence continues at coordinate 5,148 of JBAWFF010000296.1, read as the reverse complement.
GCTCTGGCCAACCGGTCCCCGGTACAAAGCCACAGTCGAACGCGTCTATATCGAATGAGATGTAGACGGCGTCGGTGCCCTGCCAGGCGAGATCAAGAGCGATCTCCGCCGTTTTCTCCAGCCCGATCTTCTCGATGTCCTGGATCGTCAGCACGTTCGTGTCACGTTTGCGCCCCTCTTCCACGCCGTCGCGCGGAACCTGCCAGCCGCCGATGCCGAGCTGTACCAGGTTTTTGGCCGAGACGTTCGGAAGTTCGGTGGCCCAATACCAAGGCGTGGTGTGCATCCGCTCATCCATGTCTTTCGCCTGCATGTCGATATGCCGGTCGAAATGGATAATGCCGATGCGCTTCGATGTGCATTGCGCAATGCCGCGGACGCACGGAAAGCCAATCGAGTGGTCTCCGCCGATGATGATCGGCAGGGCGCCCGACGAGAACACATGCGCGACGCCGCGCGTAATCTGGTCGAAGCTCTTCTCGAGGTTGCCGGGGATGGCGAAGACGTCGCCAGCGTCGCAGAGCGTCATCTGCTCGCGAAGATCGACGCCAGTCTCGTAATTGTAAGGCGTATAGAGAGCCGAGATGCGCCGGACTCCTTGAGGTCCGAAGCGTGTGCCCGGGCGATAGGTCGCGCCACCGTCGAACGGGACACCGAGTATGGCGGCATCGTATTTGCCGACATCACGGATGTTCTCGACAAACGGTGCCTTCAAGAAGGTATTTATCCCGGCGAAATGCGGCAACTCGCCCCGAGAGAAAGTCGGTATCGATCGGTCAATCAGGCTCTCAGCGCCGGGGAGGCCCATGTCGAGGGCCCATTGCTTCTCCCGGTTCCATCCCTCGCTCGCAAGCTTCCCCTCGGCCTGAAGCGCCTTCCAGCCCTGGGTTTCGAGCTTGTTGTAATCTGGGTGGTGGTGGCGCACCCTCTCGGGCGCTGATCGCAGACCTGCACGACTGGTTATGCGACGGCGTTCCATCGAGGCATACTCCTGCTTTGGCGACCCTATGTTAGATCCAGAGGCAAACCACTAAGCCTAGCAGCGCAATCGACTCAGATCAAGGCCGAATCGTAGCCGACGGGACGAAAAGCCGGGCATCCAGGCGATCGGCACCACCGCGCCCGACCTGCCGCCGCGGCCGCGATCGCACCCTCAAGAAGCTCGACGCTGCCTATCCCTCGGACACCAGCATCAAGGTCATCCTCGACAACCACTCGGCTCACGTCTCGTAGGAGACCAAGACGTGGGTCGACAGCCAGCCTCAGGGCCGCTTCTCGTTCGTGTTCACGCCCAAGCACGGCTCCTGGCTCAACCTCGTCGAGGGCTTCTTCTCCAAGATGGCGCGTTCGATGCTTCGCCACATCCGCGTCGTATCCAAGGCCGAACTCAAAGCAAGAATCCTCGCCTACGTCGACGACGTCAACAAAGACCCCGTTATCCATCACTGGACCTACAAGATCGCCGAGGCAGCGTGATAGGAGTCGATCCATGGAAACGCCGCACTAGGGTCCGTACCCATTGCGCCGGTCACGACGTGTCTGATTCAAGGTCTCCAGGAGGGAAAGGATCATGGCGGAACTCTTCTGGCTGAGTGACAGGAAATGGGCGTTGATCGAACCTTTGTTGCCCCACCTGGGCGGCAAGCCACGAGTTGACGACCGGCGGGTGATCAGCGGCATTCCGCACCGCTTCCGCGAGGGACTGCGGTGGCGGGCACTGCCGGACGAGTATGGCCCGCGCACGACGCTGTTCAATCGCTTCAATCGCTGGAGCCAACGCGGCCTATGGCAGGAGCTGTTCGCGACACTGGCAGCCAGCGAGGAACCGCCGCTGGTGGCGATGGTGGACAGCACCGCGGTTCGCGCGCATCGCTCGGCATCCGGCGCAAAAGGGGGGAGCATGGCCAAGCCATCGGCCGCTCGCGCGGCGGACGCACGACCAAGATCCACGCCCTCTGCGACGGGCTCGGACGCCTTTACGCCCTGCTCCTGACCGGGGGCCAGGTCCACGACATCCAGGGTGCACGGGCTTTGCTCGCTATCGCGAGCACACCCAGCAGTCTGATTGGCGACAAGGCCTACGACGCAAACGACGTGCGAGCCTATCTGGCCGCCCAGGGCAGCACGGCCGTGATCTCGCCTATGCCGACACGAGCCAACGCCGAGGCATACAAGGCCCGCAACATCATCGAGAGAGGCGTTCAACCGTCTGAAGGACCGGCGTGCGATCGCGACCCGCTACGACAAAAAAGCCTGCAACTTCCTCGCAGGCGTCTGCCTCGCCGCCGCCGTCGCCTATTGGCTGCATTGAGTCCACACTGTCAGCGGGCGTCAGCCGATCTCGACCTCCAGCCGATCGTACCCTCGGGCGCGATAGATGATGGCGGACACGATCCAGCTCACGAGGAAGACCGCGATGATCAGGTAGCCGATCGTGCCGAAATTGTCGTTCAACGCGCCCACGCCGTCCCAGAACGGTCCTTTCAGATCGAGTTGGTGCACGGCGAGGCCAAGCGCCTCGATCCCGCCCACCAGCAACGCGACCACGATGGAAACGAAGGTGATCATCATGTTGTAGTAGAGCTTGCGGATGGGCTTCACGAACGCCCATCCGTAGGCCCCCAGCATCAGGATGCCGTCGGTCGTGTCCACGAGTGACATCCCCGCGGCGAACAACGCGGGAAACACCAGGATCGACCAAGCCGACAGGCCCTGGGAGGCTTGCGTCGCGGAAATGCCGAGCAGCCCGACCTCCGTCGCCGTGTCGAAGCCGAGGCCAAACAGCAAGCCGAGCGGATACATCTGCCAACTTCGCCGGATCATGCGGAACAGGGGCCGGAAAAGCCGGGCAAGAAAGCCGCGGCCGGCCAGCAGCATGTTGAAGTCCTCGTCGATGTAGGAGGCGCCGGCCTTCACGCGATGGAAGCTCCGGTAGACGGCCACCAGAATCACGATGTTCATCACCGCGATCGCCAGCAGGAACAGCACCGAGACCAATGGCGCGACGACGCCGCCGACGCTTTGAAGGACGCCGAAACGGTCCTTGAACGCGGTCGCCGTCGCCGCGATCGCGACCGAGGCAAGCACGACGATGGTCGAATGGCCCAGCGAGAAGAAGCAGCCGACCGCGACGGGGCGCTTGCCCTCCTGCATCAGTTTACGGGTGACATTGTCGATGGCGGCGATGTGGTCGGCGTCCACCGCGTGACGCAGGCCGAAACCGTACGCCAGGAGCGCCGTGCCAAGCAGCACCGGATGGCTGCGGAAGGCCACCAGCGCCCATGCCCACGCGGCGAGGTTGGCGGCGATGAGGAGCGCATAGATGCCGGCGATCCTGGATCGCAAATGGCCGGCACGGTCGCTTAGGATTCCGGAGATCGCACGCCGCATCGTCGCTCTCCGTGGACCGCTTGCGTCATACTATTTCATGAAAGGGTAAGGCGTCACCCCTCCGCTTCCGCGCATCCTCACGCTGTCGCGCGCATTCGTGTCCACAAATCCCGCTCGCAAGTGCGAAAGATGTCTACAAATGCTGCACCTGCGAAGGCAACTATGTGCACAAATCAGGGGCCGACGCTGCCGATGTGATCACATTTTCGGAAATCTTCAGCCCGCTAATCGTCCGCCGTCCGCCGGATCAGCACCTCGCGCTTGCCGACGTGATTGGCCGGGCCCACGACCCCCTCCTTCTCCATCTGCTCGATGAGCTTGGCGGCGCGGTTGTAGCCGATGTTGAGGTGGCGCTGGACGAAGGAGGTGCTGGCCTTGCCCTCGCGGGCGACGATCGAGACCGCCTGCTCGTAGAGCCCGCGCTCTCCGCCTTCGGCGCCGAGGCCGGGCAGCGGGCCTGAGGCATCGTCGTCCTCGGCTTCGGTGACGGAATCCACATAGGCGGGCTCGCCTTGGTCGCGCAGGAAGGCCACGACCGCCTCGACCTCCTGGTCTGAGACGAACGGCCCGTGGACCCGGGTGATTCGCCCGCCGCCCGCCATGTAGAGCATGTCGCCCTGGCCCAGCAGCTGCTCCGCCCCCTGCTCGCCCAGGATGGTGCGGCTGTCGAACTTGCTGATGACCTGGAAGCTGATGCGGGTCGGAAAGTTCGCCTTGATGGTGCCGGTGATGACGTCGACCGAGGGCCGCTGGGTCGCCATGATGACGTGGATGCCGGCCGCACGCGCCATCTGCGCGAGGCGCTGGACGGTGATCTCGATCTCCTTGCCCGCGACCATCATCAGATCGGCCATCTCGTCCACCACGACGACGATCAGCGGGATCGGCTCGAGCGCCAGCGGCTGCTCCTCGAAGGTCGGCCGCCCGGTATCCGGATCGAACCCGGTCTGCACCCGCCGCGTGACGACCTCGCCCTTGGTCCGCGCATCGGCGACCCGGTCGTTGTAGCCGCCGATGTTGCGGACGCCGAGCTGGCTCATGGCACGGTAGCGGCGCTCCATCTCGCGCACCGTCCATTTCAACGCGGTGACGGCCTTGGCGGGCTCCGTCACCACCGGGGCCATGAGATGCGGGATGCCCTCGTAGGTGGACAGCTCCAGCATCTTGGGGTCGATCAGGATCAGCCGGCATTGGTCGGGCGAGAGCCGATAGAGCAAGCTCAGGATCATCGCGTTGACGCCGACCGACTTGCCCGACCCGGTGGTGCCGGCGATCATCAGATGCGGCATCCGCTGTAGATCGGCCATCACCGGCGCGCCGCTGATGTCCTTGCCGAGCGCGAGGCCGAGCCGGCCGGTGTGGCGCTGGACGTCCTCGGCCGACAGGAGCTCGGACAGATAAACCGTCTCGCGCTTGGCGTTCGGCACCTCGATGCCGATGACGTTGCGCCCCGGCACGGTGGCGATGCGGACGGCGGTGACCGAAAGGCTGCGCGCCACGTCGTCGGCGAGGCCGATGACGCGGGCACTGCGGATGCCGGGCGCCGGCTCCAACTCATACAGGGTGACCACCGGGCCGGGGCGGATCTCGACGATCGTGCCCTGCACGCCATAGTCGGACAACACGCCCTCCAGCAACCGCGCATTGGCCTCCAGCGCGTCCCGGGAGGGGCCAGTGCTGGCGCGCGCCGGAGCCGGCTTGAGCAGCGACAGCGGCGGGAAGCGCCAACCCGGCTCGGCGAGCGGCAGGCTCTGCTGC
>JBAWFF010000295.1:0-2632 GCA_049591635.1 Acetobacteraceae bacterium | reverse complement strand
GTGCGAAGCTGGAGATCGGGCATCCGTGCGGCCTGCGCCTCGATCGCCCGCCGCGTGGCATCGGCAAGGTCGGTGCGGTCGCCGACCTCCATCGAGGCGGTCTGGTCCACCACGAGCAGGCCGATATCGGGCAGCGTGGCGCGCGTCTCCTGCGTCAGCCGCGGGCCAGCAAGCCACAGCAGCAGCGCCGCGAACGCGAGGCCGCGCAACACCGTGCCGCGAGCCCGGCGCAGCGCGCCCACCGCCAGCACAAGGACGGCGAGCGCGGTCAGCCCCCATAGCAGGACCAACGGAACCAGCGGCTCGAAGCGCAGCGCGGCAATGGCCTCGACAGGGTGCATCTACTGGCCCAGCCGCTCGAGGATGGCCGGGACGTGGACCTGATCGCCCTTGTAGTTGCCAGTCAGCGCGTACATCACGAGGTTGACGCCGAACCGATACGCCAGCAGCCGTTGGCGCTCGCCGCCCGGGATCGTGGCGTAGGGGTTGTGCCCATCGGCATCCACCGCCCAGGCCGCCGCCCAGTCGTTGCCGCCGATCACCACCTCACTGACTCCGTCATTGGCGCGATCCTCGTCGCGCTGCACCCAGACCGTGCTGTTTTCGTAGCGGCCGGGATAGTCACGCAGCAGGTAGAATGCCCGCGCCAGCACATGATCCACGGTCAGTGGCGCAAGCGGCGGGATCGCGAGATTGCCCGCGACGCGGCGCAAGGCGGCGTCGGTACCCGGCGCGAAGCCCTCGCCCGAGCCGGCGCCGCGGGTGTCGATCACCAGGATGCCGCCGCGCGCCATGAAGTCGTTCAACGCCTGCGCGGGCCCGGCGGCCAACGCCGCCGCGTCCGCCGTGATCGGCCAATAAAGCAAGGGATAGAAGCTCAGATCGGTTCGCCCGGGCTCCACCGCGTCCGGCTCGGCGAGCGTCGCCGCGGTTCGCTGGTTGACGAACATCGACAGACCGACGAGCCCCTCGCGCGAGATCGCATCGACCTGGGGATCGCCGGTGACGACGTAGCCGAGCCGCGTTTCCAGCGCCGGATTGGGGACCGTGTCGAGGTCGTCGGCCCGCGCGGTCGTGGCGCCGGCAAGCAGCGAGAGGACCAGGGCCGCCGCCGCGACGCGCCGGCGTGGAAGGCGCAGCAGACCGCGCAACAGAAGCGCCAGCAGCATGTCGATCCCGAGGAGGGCGATCGCCGCCGCCATGAGAAACGGGCCGAAGGCGCGCGCTGGCGCGTCGCCGCTGAGCGACTGCACACGCGCCCCGGCGATCATCGGCGCGGCCTCCGGCGCCGGCAGGGCGGTGGCCAGATTGAGCGCGCGGCGCGGCGATTCCGGTCCATAGAGGCCGGGCGGATGGCGCGGCGAGACCGTCGTGCTGGCGAACGCATCGGCCGCCAGGGCGCTGGCGGCGACCGGCGGCTGACCGAGCTGGCCGTAGCCATCGAGGGTCTGCATCGGCGCGAGCGGCGTATTGCCCGTCGGCGGCGCGGCCACCCCGGCCGACAGCGTAACCAGCCGTCGCAGCATGTCGACGAACAGCCCGGACAGCGGCAGGTTCGACCAGTCGGCGTCGGCGGTGACGTGGAACAGCACCACCCTGCCTCGGCCGCGCGTGGCCTCCGTCACCAGCGGCGTGCCGTCCGCGAGACGCGCCCAGGTATGCGCGGCGAGGCTGGCCGAGGGCTCCGCGAGGACCTGGCGGTTCACCGTCACGTCGGCCGGCACGGCGAGCCCGGCAAACGGCGAATCGGTCCGGAACGACGCGAGCGCGGCGGGCTTTCCCCACGACATCGCCCCGTCCAGATCACGGTTGCCGGCGATCAGGTGCACCGGCAGCAGTCGGTCCGGGTTCGGCGCCGTCGCCTCCGCCATGCGTGGCCCGGCGAAGCGCACGAGCAATCCGCCCGCCTCCACCCAGCGTATCAAAGCGGCCCGGGCCGGCCCTTCGACGGGGGGCGCGTCGGGAAGCACCAGCATCGACAGATCGCGGCCGAGCAACGTCGAGAGGTCGGCGACCCGCAGCTCGGCGAACGGGGCGAGCGCCCGGCGGACGTAGTAGAGCGAACCGAGGAACGGCGCGTCGGCTTGCGCCTGGTCGCCTTCCAGCGCCAGCCCGACGGGATGGCGGCGCAGCCCCTCGTCGAGCAGGGCCACCGACCCTGCGGAGGGAGCGCCCTCCAGCACCAGCCGGGTGATCCGATTGCGAAGCTCCGGCGGCCCGACGATCGCGGCCTGCCCGGTGGTGGCGCCGGCAGGCAGGTCGATCTCGGTGCGTGCCAGCGTGCGCCCGTCGCCGGTCTGGGCGAGGACCACGGCCTTCGTGGCGGCGCTCTGGGGTGTCTGGGCGATGCGGGCGAGCAGGCGATCGGGCTCGCTGAGCGGCGCCAGCATCAGCCGGGACGCAACGCCGCAGCAGAGTTCCGTCACGCTGCCGGCATCGCGCATCGCGCTTGCGAAATCGGCGAAACCAGGGCCATCCGTGAGGCCGTCCGGAATGTAGACGACCGCCGCGTCGTGGATCCCGGCGCGCCGGAGTGCCGCCGCGGCGCCGGCGCGGTTCGTCGGCCAGGGCTCGGGGTGCAGGTTTGCCAGCCTGGCGTGCAAGTCGGCGCCCGCCATCACCGGCGTCGCCG
>JBAWFF010000294.1:0-3092 GCA_049591635.1 Acetobacteraceae bacterium | reverse complement strand
GTCCAGGGGCGCCCGCCACTCAAACGGCCGTGGCGGCGGCGGCCAACGCGCCGCGCGTTAAGATCGTGGCGCCGGCGGTGCGCGGCGCGATCAGCCTGCTCGGCGCGCGGCTCGACGACATCGTGCTGAACGACTACCGCGAGACCGAGGCGCGCGATTCCCCGAATGTCCAGATCCTTGAGCCGCTGACGTCGCAGCACCCGTCCTTCGTGCAGTATGGCTGGTCGGCGCCGTCCGGAGATGCCGTCAAGCTGCCGGACGACGACACGCTCTGGACCGCGTCGGCGCCGGAACTCAGTGTCGGTCACCCCGTCACGCTGTCCTGGAACAACGGGGCGGGCCTCGACTTCCACATCGTGTTCGCGATCGACGACAACTACATGCTCACCGTCCGCCAGGAGGTGAGCAACACCTCCAATCAGGCCGTGAAGCTGTTCCCCTGGTCGCGGGTGCGCCGCGACTACACGCCGCCCACCTCGGACTACTATCTGCTGTTCGAGGGGATGCTCGGCGTCACCCACAACACGTTGCAGGAGCACGACTACGCCAAGGTCAAGTCAAGCGCGAAGAAGCGCGGAAGCGACGTCGGGTTCGACGAGACGGCGACCGGCGGCTGGGCCGGCATCACCGACAAGTATTGGCTGACCGCCCTTATTCCCGACCAGACGGTGGCGGAGACCGTGCGCTACCGTTTCATCCCCGGCGGCAGCGGGCACTATCAGGTGGACTACGTCACCCAGGAACCGCAGACCATCGCGCCGGGAGCGCGGGCGAGCTTGTCGAGTCACCTGTTCGCCGGGGCCAAGGTGGTCTCCCTGCTCACCCGCTACGAGCACGAGTTGGGCATTCCGCAGTTCGACAAAGCGGTGGATTTCGGCTGGTTTCCCTTCCTGACGAAGCCGGTCTTCTACTGCTTGGACTACCTGAACGGGCTGCTCGGCAATTTCGGCCTGGCGATCATCGTGTTCACCGCTTGCGTGAAGCTGCTGTTTTTCCCGCTGGCGAACTACTCCTATCGATCGATGAGCAAGATGCGCCTGCTGGCGCCGAAGGTATCGGCGCTGCGCGAGCGGCTGAAGGACGATCCGTCGAAGATGCAGTCGGAGATGATGGCGCTGTATCGGGCGGAAAAGGTGAATCCGGCCAGCGGCTGCCTGCCGATGCTCGTACAGGTTCCGGTGTTCTTCGCGCTCTACAAGAACCTCTACGTCACCATCGAGATGCGCCAGGCGCCGTTCTTCGGCTGGATACATGATCTGTCGCAAATCGATCCGACGAACATCTTCACTTTGTTCGGGCTGATCCCGTGGGACCCGACGGCGATCTCTCCCTTGCTGCACCTTGGCGCCTGGCCGCTGATCATGGGCCTGACGATGTTCTTCCAGCAGAAGCTCAACCCGACGCCGCCCGATCCTATGCAGGCGAAGCTGTTTCAGTTCATGCCGATCATCTTCACCTTCATGCTGGCGCGCTTCCCGGCGGGATTGGTGATCTACTGGAGCACCAACAACCTGCTCTCGATCGCGCAGCAATGGTTCATCATGCGCCGCACCCGCCTGTCGCGACCGGGCCTCGCCCGGACGTGAGCGAAGCCGCTCCGGCGTTCGCCACGCCTGAGGTCGATCCGGCGGCCGCGGCCGCCGCGCTGGAGGCCGGTCGGCTGTTGTTCGCGCGCCCGTGCCGGTTCGTCCACGCGTCCCAGCGGTTGGACCAGTTGCCGCCAGTCGGACTGCCGGAGGTGGCGGTCGCCGGCCGTTCCAATGTCGGCAAGTCGTCGCTATTGAACTCGCTGACCGGCCAGCGCGCGCTGGCGCGGGTCTCGCATCAGCCGGGACGTACGCGTCAACTCAATTTCTTCGACCTCGGTGATCGGCTCACGCTCGTTGATATGCCAGGCTATGGGTACGCCCAGGCGCCGAAGGACGTGAAGGAGGACTGGCAGGGCCTCATGTTCGAGTACCTGCGCGGCCGGCCGAGCCTGCGCCGCGTGCTGCTGTTGCTGGACGCGCGCGTCGAGGTGAAGCCGGCCGATCAAGCGGTGATGGAGGTGCTGGACCGCGCGGCGGTGCTGTTTCAGATCGTGCTGACCAAGGCGGACGGGCTGAAGCCGGCGGCGCTGGGGAGCAAGCAGGCGGAGACCGTGGGAATCGCGCGCGCACACCCGGCGGCGCTGCACGCGGTCATCACGACGTCGAGCGAGACCGGGCAGGGCATTGCGGACCTGCGGGCGGCGGTCGCGGGGCTGGTGGCGATCTGACCGCCATGAGCGGACGGCGCACGCCGGGCGGGGGCGCCGCGATCGCCTTCATCCTGGTCACCGTGACTCTGGATATGCTGGCGCTCGCGATCATCATCCCGGTGCTGCCGGAATTGGTTCTCGGCTTCCTGGGCAACGACACGGCGCGGGCAGCCCGGGTCTTCGGCGTGTTCGGCACCGCTTGGGCGCTGATGCAGTTTCTGTTCTCACCGGTACAGGGCGCGCTGTCGGATCGGTTCGGGCGGCGCCCGGTGATTCTGTTGTCCAATTTCGGACTGGGCCTCGACTATGTGCTGATGGCGCTTGCCCCCGGCATCGGCCTGCTGTTCGTCGGACGGGTGATCTCCGGGATCAGCGCCGCCAGCATCTCGACGGCGGGCGCCTATATCGCCGACGTCTCGGCGCCGGAGAAGCGAGCGGCCGGGTTCGGGTTGATCAGCGTCGCCTTCGGCATCGGCTTCGTGCTGGGGCCGGCACTCGGCGGCGTGCTCGGCCAGATGAGCCCGCGGTTGCCGTTCTGGGTCGCGGCCGCGCTCAGCCTGGCCAATGGCATGTACGGGCTGCTGGTGCTGCCGGAATCGCTGCCGCCGGACCGGCGGGTGGGGTTCGCGTGGCGCCGCGCCAATCCCATCGGCGCGCTCCGCTTGCTGCTTGCCTATCCCGGGCTGCTCGGACTCGCTGTGATCAGCTTCCTCTACTCCCTCGCGCATCAGGCGTTGCCGGCGGTCTTCGTGCTCTATGGATATTACCGTTACGGCTGGAGCGAGCGCGTGGTCGGATTCACCTTGGCTGGTGTCGGGGTGTGCTCGGCGCTCGTCGGCGGTCTGCTGGTGCG
>JBAWFF010000293.1:0-23640 GCA_049591635.1 Acetobacteraceae bacterium | reverse complement strand
CGAAGCCGCAAATCGTCATGCAGCATCGCCGAGTAGTCGGGCCCGGCGAACCAGCGGCTGTCCCAGGTACGGTTGACACCCAGGCGCAGCCCGATCGGATTGACCTTGTGACCCATCAGGCGGCCCTCTTGCTCGCGCGGCGATCGCCGGCATCTTCCATCTCGGCCGTCTCGGTCACGACGATCCGCAGATGGCTGAACCATTTCTCGATGCGCGCCGAGCGGCCGCGGCCACGCGCGTGAAAGCGCCGCATGACCGTGGACCGTCCCACCTCGGCGATCGATACCACCAGACGATCGACGTCCAGCTGGTGGTTGTTCTCGGCATTCGCGATCGCGCTCTCCAGCGACTTCCTGACCTGCTGGGCGATGCGCCGCTTGCTGAACGTAAGCGTCGCGATCGCCTGCGGCGCCGGCAGCCCGCGGATCATCGCCGCCACCAGGTTCAGCTTGCGCGGCGAGACGCGCAGGTTCCGCAGCACCGATTGCGCCTCGGTGTCCGCCAACGCCCGCGGATAGCCCGGCTTGCTCATGTCAGCCCCGCCTCGCCTTCTTGTCGCCCGAGTGCCCGGTGAACGTACGGGTCGGCGAGAACTCGCCGAATTTGTGGCCGACCATATTTTCGTTCACCTGCACCGGCAGGAATTTGCGGCCGTTGTAGACGCCGAAGGTCATGCCGACGAACTGCGGCAGGATCGTCGAGCGGCGAGACCAGATGCGTACGATCTCGTTGCGCCCCGACGCCCGCGACGCCTCGGCCTTCTTCAGCATGTACCCGTCCACGAACGGGCCCTTCCAGACCGAACGCGCCATCTCTAACTGTCCCCGCTCATTTCGATTTCGCGCGGCTGCGCACGATCAGCCGCTGCGTGCGCTTGTTGGTGCGCGTCTTGTAGCCCTTGGTCGGCTTGCCCCACGGCGTCACCGGATGGCGCCCGCCGGAGCTGCGGCCCTCACCGCCGCCGTGCGGATGATCGACCGGGTTCATCACCACGCCCCGGTTGTGCGGACGACGGCCTAGCCAGCGCGAGCGGCCGGCCTTGCCGATTTTCTGGTTCATGTTGTCGGGGTTCGACACCGCCCCGATCGAGGCCATGCACTCGGCCCGCACGATCCTGAGCTCGCCCGACATCAGCTTGATCTGCGCGTAGCCGGAATCCTTGCCGACCAGCTGCGCGTAGGTGCCGGCCGAGCGGGCGATCTTGCCGCCGGCGCCCGCTTTCATCTCGATATTGTGGATGATCGTGCCGACCGGGATCGCGCCCAGCGGCATCGCGTTGCCCGGCTTGATGTCGACCCGCGCGCCGGCGATCACGCTATCGCCCGGGCGCAGCCGCTGCGGGGCGATGATGTAGGCCAACTCGTTGTCGGCATACTTCACCAGCGCGATGAACGCGGTGCGGTTGGGATCGTACTCCAGCCGCTCCACCGTCGCCGGCATGTCGAACTTGCGCCGCTTGAAATCGACGTTGCGATAGGTCTGCTTGTGCCCGCCGCCGCGAAACCGGCTGGTGATGCGGCCATGATTGTTGCGCCCGCCGGTGCCGATCTTGCCCTCGGTCAGCGCCTTGACGGGCTTGCCCTTCCACAGCTCGGTACGAGAGATCAGCACCGTGCCGCGCAGGCTGGCCGTGACGGGGTTGAAGTTCTTCAACGGCATGGCTGGGTTCTCACGCGAGGCCGGTGGTGAAGTCGATCTGCTGGCCGGCGGCGAGGCGCACGAACGCCTTCTTCACGTCCGACCGCCGCCCAGGACGACCCCGGAACGTCTTGGTCTTGCCCTTGGCCACCAGCGTGTTAACCGCCGTGACCTTGACGCTGAACAGCCCCTCGACCGCCGCCTTGATCTCCGGCTTGGTCGCGTCGATCGGCACCCGGAAGACGTACTGCCCGTGTTCGGACAAGCGCGTCGCCTTCTCCGTGATCACCGGGCTGACGATCAGCTGATACATCGACTCCTTCGAGAGCCGAGGACCCCGCGCCTTGTCGGCCTGCGCCTCGCTCATGCCTCGGCTCCTTCGGCGCTCTTGCCTTCGAGGCGCGCGGTCAATCCCACGAGACCCGACGCGGTGATCGCCAGCACATCATGGTGCAGGATGTCGTAGACGTTCGCGCCGATCGTCGGCAGCACGTCGATGCCGTGCAGGTTGCGGCTGACGCGCAGAAAGCCCGCATCGACGGCGCCATCGACGATCAGCACCGAGCGCCAGCCGAGTACCGTGAGCTTGCGAGCCAGATCCCTGGTCTTCGTCAGGTCGCCGCCGGCCGCGTCGAGCACCACGAGCTTGCCCTCCGCCTGCTTCTGCGACAGCGCCGAGATCAACCCGAGGCGGCGGACCTTCTTGTTGAGGCTGTACTCGTGCGAGCGAACCACCGGCCCATGCACCACGCCACCCTTGCGGAATTGCGGCGAGCGCAGGCTGCCCTGGCGCGCGTTGCCGGTGCCCTTCTGGCGGTAGGGCTTCTTCGTGGTGCCCTGCACCTCGCCCATGCCCTTCGCCTTGTGCGTGCCGGCCCGGCGCTTCGCGAGCTGCCAGTGCACCACGCGCGCCATGATGTCGGCCCGCGGCGTGGCGGCGAAGAAGGCGTCCGGCAGTTCGGTGCTGCCCGCCTCGGTGTTGTCCAACGTTCGGATCGCGACCTGCATCGGGATTCTCCTCAGGCCGCGTCGGCCACGAGCGCCGCCGGGAACGGCAGCTCCGCCGGCGCGCGGCGCTTGACCGCGTCGCGCACCAGCACGAAGCCGCCGCGCACGCCGGGCACCGCGCCCCGCAGCATGACAAGGCCCTTCTCGGCATCGACGCCGGCGACCTCCAGGCTGAGCGTCGTCACCCGCTCATGGCCGAGATGGCCGGCCATCTTCTTGTTCTTGAACACCTTGCCGGGGTCCTGGCGGTTGCCCGTCGAGCCGTGGCTGCGATGGCTGACCGACACGCCGTGGCTCGCCTCAAGGCCCGAGAAGTTCCACCGCTTCATCGCCCCGGCGAACCCCTTGCCCTTGCTGGTCGCGGTCACGTCGACGCGCTGGCCGACCACGAAATGCGCCGCCGACAATGTCGCTCCCGGCGTCAGCAACGCGTCCGCGTCGACACGGAACTCGGCGAGGCGCGCCTTCGGTTCCACCTTGGCCTTGGCGAAGTGGCCGCGATTGGGCTTGCTGACGTTCTTCACCTTCGCGCGGCCCCAGCCGAGCTGCACGGCGGTATAGCCGTCGATCTCCTGGGTGCGCGCCGAGACCACCTGGAGGTTGTCGAGGTGCAGCACGGTGACCGGCACATGCGTGCCGTCGTCACGGAAGATCCGCGTCATGCCCAGTTTCTTGGCGAGCAGCCCGGTTCGCATCAGACGCACTCCCCACCGTCATGGCCGGGCTTGTCCCGGCCATCCACGACTTCGGCTCGTCCAGCAAGACGCGGATACCCGGGCCAAGCCCGGGTATGACGGTCGATGCAATGTCCGTCGGTCATGCCAGGTCCTCAGATCTTGATCTCGACGTCCACGCCGGCGGCGAGGTCGAGCTTCATCAGTGCGTCCACCGTCTGCGGCGTCGGTTCGACGATGTCGAGCAGACGCCGGTGGGTGCGGATCTCGAACTGCTCACGGCTCTTCTTGTCGACGTGCGGCGAGCGGTTGACGGTGAACCGCTCTATATGCGTCGGCAGCGGGATCGGTCCGCGAACGCGGGCACCCGTGCGCTTGGCCGTGTTGACGATCTCCTTGGTGCTGTTGTCGAGCACGCGGTGATCATACGCCTTGAGGCGGATGCGGATATTCTGGTTGTCCATCGCTCGCTAACCCGTTGGCCGAAAACGAAGCCGGCGCCCGCCTGGAGGGGCGGGCGCCGGCGCGTCCTGGTCCTTAAGCCGTGATTTTCGCGACCACGCCGGCCCCGACCGTGCGGCCGCCCTCGCGGATTGCGAAGCGCAGCCCTTCGTCCATCGCGATCGGCTGGATCAGCTCCACGTCCATCGAGACGTTATCGCCCGGCATCACCATCTCGGTGCCCTCGGGCAGGTTCACCACGCCGGTCACGTCGGTCGTGCGGAAGTAGAACTGCGGCCGATAGTTGGTGAAGAACGGCGTGTGCCGACCGCCCTCCTCCTTGGTCAGGATGTAGGCTTCGGCATGAAAGTTCTTGTGCGGGGTGATCGAACCGGGCTTGGCCAGCACCTGGCCGCGCTCCACGTCCTCGCGCTTGGTGCCGCGCAGCAGCGCGCCGATATTGTCGCCCGCCTCGCCCTGATCGAGCAGCTTGCGGAACATCTCGACGCCGGTGACCACCGTCTTGGTGGTGTTGCGCAGGCCGACGATCTCAACCTCGTCGCCGACGTTGACGACGCCACGCTCCACCCGGCCGGTGACCACGGTGCCGCGCCCGGAGATCGAGAACACGTCCTCGATCGGCATGAGGAACGGCCGGTCCTTCGCCCGCTCCGGCTGCGGGATGTAGGCATCGACGGCGGCCATCAACTCGAGCACCGATTTCTCGCCGATCTCGGGGTCGCGGTCTTCCAGCGCGCACAGCGCCGAGCCCTTGATGATCGGGATGTCGTCGCCCGGGAACTGATAGGACGACAGCAGCTCCCGCATCTCGAGTTCCACCAGCTCGATCAGCTCCGGGTCGTCCACCATGTCGACCTTGTTCATGTACACGACCAGCGCCGGCACGCCGACCTGACGGGCGAGGAGGATGTGCTCGCGGGTCTGCGGCATCGGACCGTCGGCGGCGGAGACCACCAGGATCGCGCCGTCCATCTGCGCGGCACCGGTGATCATGTTCTTCACGTAGTCGGCGTGGCCCGGGCAATCGACATGCGCGTAGTGCCGGTTCGCCGTCTCGTATTCCACGTGCGCGGTCGCGATCGTGATGCCGCGCGCCCGCTCCTCCGGCGCCTTGTCGATCTGGTCGTACGCCGTGTAGGTCGCGCCGCCCGTCTTGGCGAGGATCTTGGTGATCGCCGCCGTTAGCGTCGTCTTGCCATGATCGACGTGGCCGATCGTGCCGATGTTGCAGTGCGGCTTGTTGCGCTGGAATTTGGCCTTGGCCATCGTCGTCTCTCCCGTAAGTCTAAACTGCTACCAGCGGTAGTGGCTGAAGGCCTTGTTGGCCTCGGCCATCCGATGGGTGTCCTCGCGCTTCTTCACCGCCGAGCCGCGGTTGCTCACCGCGTCCAGCAGTTCGTTCGAAAGCCGGTCTTCCATCGTGTGCTCGCCCCGCTTGCGCGCCGCGTCGATCAGCCAGCGGATCGCCAGGGCCTGCCGCCGCTCGGTCCGCACCTCGACCGGCACCTGATAGGTCGCCCCGCCGACCCGGCGGGAGCGGACCTCGATGGCTGGCTTCACGTTCTCCAGCGCCTCGTGGAACATGCGCACCGGATCGGCCTGCGCGCCGCCGCGTTTGCGCAGTACGTCGAGCGCCGAATAGACGATGCCCTCGGCGGCGGACTTCTTCCCATCATACATCAGCGCGTTCATGAAGCGCGTGATGACGACGTCGCCGAACTTGGCGTCCGGCAGGATATCGCGCTTGACGGCGCGGCGGCGGCGAGACATCGGATCCTCCTACTTCGGCCGCTTGGCGCCGTACAGCGAGCGGCGCTGGCGGCGCTTGGCGATGCCCTGGGTGTCGAGCACGCCGCGCAGGATGTGATAGCGCACGCCCGGCAGGTCCTTCACGCGCCCGCCGCGGATCAGCACCACCGAGTGCTCCTGAAGGTTGTGGCCCTCGCCGGGGATGTAGCTGACGACCTCGTAGCCGTTGGTCAGCCGTACCTTGGCGACCTTGCGCAGCGCCGAGTTCGGCTTCTTCGGCGTCGTCGTATAGACGCGCGTGCAGACGCCGCGCTTCTGCGGGCAACCCTGCAACGCCGGCACCTTGTTCCGGGCCTTCTGCGGCTCGCGGCCGTGGGCGATCAGCTGGTTGATGGTCGGCATCTGCCTCGTTCTCGTTCTTGCGATCGGCCAGCCGCTGTCGGTTCGCGGGCAACCGTCGTCCACGGGCGAAACCCGCGAGCATGGGATATGTCCCACGATTGCGGGTTGAGGTCATGCAAACGGCCTGAGCCCCGTCTTACCGGCGGGGCGGCGCCGCACGCGATGGTGCCTGCGATACGACGGCCACCCGAACAGTCAGCGGGATCGGCCGTGGAGGCGGAACCTAGTGGCGTGCCGGAGGCAAGTCAATCCGCTGTTTTGCCCCGGCCCATGCGAGGCGTGGATCGCTATTCCGCCGCCTCCGCGTACGCCTCCAGCGGCGCGCAGGTGCAGACCAGGTTGCGATCGCCGTAGGCATTGTCCACCCGCTTGACCGGCGGCCAGAATTTCGCCTCCGCGATCCCCAGCAGCGGGAACGCCGCCTGCTCGCGAGAGTAAGCGTGCGTCCAACTCTCGGCCGTCACCTCGCGCGCGGTGTGCGGGGCGCCCTTGAGCGGGTTGTCCTGACGGTCGGCCCGGCCCGCCGCGATCTCGGCGATCTCGGCGCGAATGGCGATCATCGCGGCGCAGAAGCGGTCGATCTCGACCCTCGATTCGCTCTCGGTCGGCTCGATCATCAAGGTGCCGGCGACCGGCCAGGACATTGTCGGGGCGTGGAAGCCGAAATCCTGGAGGCGCTTGGCGATGTCCTCGACCGTCACGCCCGCCTGCGCCTGGAAGTCGCGGCAGTCGATGATGCACTCATGCGCGACCAGCCCGGCCGGACCGGTGAACAGCACGGGGTAGTGCGGCGCGAGGCGGGCCGCGACGTAGTTGGCGCTCAGGATCGCCACCTCGGTCGCGCGTTTCAGCCCCGCCGCGCCCATCATGCGGATATAGGCGTACGAGATCGGCAGGATCAGCGCGCTGCCGAACGGCGCGGCGGCGACCGGGCCGACGCCGCTCGCCGGGCCGGCGTCGGCGCGCAGCGGATGGTTCGGCAAATGCGGGGCGAGGTGCGCGGCGACCGCGATCGGGCCGATCCCCGGACCGCCGCCGCCATGCGGGATGCAGAAGGTCTTGTGCAGGTTGAGGTGGCATACGTCGGCGCCGATCGCCGCCGGACTGGTCAGGCCGAGCTGGGCGTTCATGTTGGCGCCGTCCAGGTAGACCTGCCCGCCGTGGGCGTGCACGGCGGCGCACATCTCGCGCACTTCGGCCTCGAAGACGCCGTGCGTGCTCGGATAGGTCAGCATCAGCGCGGCCAGTTGGCCGGCGTGCTGCTCCGCCTTGGCGCGGAGGTCGGCTAGGTCGATGTTGCCGGCGCGGTCGCACCCGACCACGACGACGCGCAGCCCGGCCATCGTGGCGCTCGCGGGGTTGGTGCCGTGCGCGCTCGCGGGGATCAGGCAGACATTGCGATCCGCCTGCCCGCGCGCGGCGTGATAGGCGCGGATCGCCAGCAATCCGGCGAACTCGCCCTGCGAGCCGGCGTTCGGCTGCAACGAAACGGCGGCGAAGCCGGTCGCCTCGCGCAGCCATTCGGACAGGCGGGCGATCACCTCGGCGTAGCCTTGCGTCTGCCCTTGCGGCGCGAAGGGATGGATATCGGCGAAGCCGGGCCAGGAGATCGGCATCATCTCGGCCGCCGCGTTCAGCTTCATGGTGCAGGAGCCAAGCGGGATCATGCCGCGGTTGAGCGCGAGGTCCTTGTCCTCCAGCCGCTTCATGTAGCGCAGCATGGCGTGCTCGGAGTGGAAGTCCGAAAACACCGCCTGTTCCAGGAAGCCCGTCGTGCGGAGAAGTTCGGCCGGGATGGAGGGCGCCGCGCCGGACAAATCGGCGCCGAGCACGCCAGCCAAGGCGGCGAGGTCGGCGCGCGTCACAGTCTCATCGAGCGCGATGCCCACGCCGGTGGCGTCGATCCGGCGCAGGTTGAACCCGGCTTTCAGAGCACGGGCGATCAGCGCGTCCGCGTCCGGTGTTTCGAGCGCGATCGCGTCGAAGAATGAATCGTGGCGCAACGCATGGCCGGCCCGCGCCGCCAAATCCGCCAACAGCCGCGCTTGCAAATTCACCCGCCGGGAGATCCGGCGCAGCCCGTCCGGCCCGTGCCAGGCGGCATAGAACCCGGCGATCACCGCGAGCAGGACCTGCGCCGTGCAGATGTTGCTGGTCGCCTTCTCCCGCCGGATATGCTGCTCGCGCGTTTGCAAGGCGAGACGCATGGCGGACGCGCCGGCCGCATCGACGCTGACGCCGACCAATCGGCCCGGCATCGCCCGCTTGAACGCCTCCCGCGTCGCGAGGAACCCCGCGTGCGGACCGCCGAACCCCATCGGCACGCCGAAGCGCTGCGCCGAACCCGCGACGATATCGGCGCCCATCTCCCCCGGCGGGGTCAGCAGCGCGAGCGCCAGCGGGTCGGCGGCGACGATCGCCAACGCACCGGCCTCGTGCGCGGAGGCGATCTCCGCCGAGAGGTCGCGCAAGGCGCCGGTGCTGGCGGGATATTGCAGCACCAGCGCGAACGGATTGGCCGCGCCGATGGCGTTCACGTCGCCCGGCGCGACATCGACGAGCCGCCAGCCGAGAGGGGCGGCGCGGGTCGCCAGCACGGCGTGGGTCTGCGGATGCAAATCGGACGCCACCACGATCACGTCGGACCGCGCCTTGCCCGCGCCGTGCGCCATCGCGACGGCCTCGGCCGCCGCCGTCGACTCGTCGAGCAGGGACGCATTGGCGATCGGCATTCCGGTGAGATCGCAGATCATGGTCTGGAAGTTCAACAGCGCCTCCAGCCTTCCCTGCGCGATCTCCGGCTGGTACGGCGTGTAGGCGGTGTACCAGCCGGGGTTTTCCAGGACGTTCCGCTGGATCACCGGCGGCGTATGCGTGCCGTGATAGCCGAGGCCAATCAGTGATTTGACCCGATGGTTGCGCGAGGCGAGGTCGGCCAGTTCCGCCAGCACGCCGGCCTCGTCGATCGCCGGCGGGAGGTTGAGCGGACGCTTTAGCCTAATGGACCCCGGAACGGCGCGATCGGCCAGTTCGTCGAGGCTGGTCGCGCCCACCTCGCGCAGCATCGCCACGATTTCCGGTTCGGACGGCCCGATGTGGCGGCCGACGAAGGCGTCGGCGGCTTCGAGCGTCGTCAGTTCGTCCAACTGGTCCATCAGAGACTCTCCACGAGAGACTTGTAAGCCGCCTCGTCCATCAGCGAGGCGAAGCTCGCCGGATCGGCGAGTCGCAGCTTGAAGAACCAGGCCGCGCCCTCGGCGTCCTTGCTGACCGTCGTCGGATCCTCGACCACGGGCTCGTTGATCTCGACCACGGTGCCCGCGAGCGGGGCGTAGACATCCGAGGCGGCCTTGACGCTCTCGACCACCGCGCACGCCTCGTCGCGATCGAGCGCGCGGCCGACCTCCGGCAGTTCGATGAACACGATGTCGCCCAGCGCCTCCTGCGCATGATCGGTTATGCCGATGGTGGCGATGTCGCCCTCCATCCGCACCCATTCATGCTCCTTGGTGTAACGGGTCTCGTGGTGGCTTTGATCCGTGAAGGGCATGATCGGGCCTCCTGCTAGCGGATGTAGCGATGCGGTACGAACGGCATCGGGACGATTTGCGCGGATAGCGGCTTCCCGCGCACCATCAGGTTCAGGCGCGTGCCGGCATCGGCGAGGTCGCGGCGGACGTAGCCCATCGCGATGGGCGCGTTCAGGGTGGGCGAAAATCCGCCGGAGGTGACGAAGCCGGCTTCGGTCCCGTCATCGGCGACGATCGTCGTCCCGGCTCGCGCGGGAGCGCGTCCGTCCGGACGCAGCCCGACCCGCCGCCGCGGGGGAGGGTTCCGGATCTGATCGCCGATCGCCTCGCCGCCCGGAAAATCCCAGGTCTCGCGCCGCCGCTTGCCGATCGCCCAGCCAAGCCCGGCCTCGATCGGTGAGGTCAGCTCGTCGATGTCGTTGCCGTAGAGACAAAGCCCCGCTTCTAGCCGCAAGGAGTCGCGCGCCCCGAGTCCGGCGGGTACGACCTCCTCCTCGCCGAGCAACGCGCCGGCCAGCGCCTCGGCACGCTCGGCGGGCACCGAGATCTCGAACCCGTCCTCCCCGGTGTAGCCGGATCGGGAAGCCAGGCAGGGGATGCCGGCGATGTCGAGCGCGGCGCTGCCCATGAACGGCAGGGAGGTCGCCGCCGGCGAAAGCCGCGCCATGACGGCGGCGGCGAGCGGCCCTTGCAGCGCCAGCAGGGCGCGGTCCTCGATCGGCTCGAGACGCGCGCCGTCGGGGAGATTGGCGGCGATGTGAGTCAGGTCGTCAGCCTTGCGGCTCGCGTTGACGACGAGGAACAGCCGATCCTCGGCGATGCGCGAGACCATCAGATCGTCGAGGATGCCGCCCGCCTCGTTGGTCAGCAGCGTGTAGCGCTGCCGGCCGGGACGCAAACCGATGATGTCGCCGGGCACCAGCGCCTCCAGTGCGGCGGCCGCGGTGGCGCCGGTGAGCCAAGCCTGGCCCATGTGGGAGACGTCGAACAGCGCCGCCTTGGCGCGGCAGTGCAGGTGCTCGGCCATGACGCCGCCCCGGCAGCGCGCGGCCAGGTTGCCGGTGAAATCGTATTGGACGGGCAGGGAATAGCCGGCGAAGACGACCATGCGCCCGCCGAGCGCGCGGTGCCAGGCATCGAGCGGCACTGTCCGCACGGGCGGCGGGGTCGGGTCGTCGGGCAGGGCATTCTCGACCAAGGGCGGACCTCGCGACACGGGCTTTCCGCCGGCGTCATGCCGACGAAACAGCCCCCCTCTGTCGCGGGAACCTGAGAGATTCAGCCTTGCCGCCCCCGTCTGGGCGCTAGGGCCTTACTCCGTCGGTGCGGCGGACCGCCGGTGAAGGCGGTGGGCCGGCTTTCCAGAGATCCCGTTCCGACGCGGTCCTTTTGCCTGAGCGTTTCCGGGGGCCGGTTGCGCCTTCGGCGGCGGCACTGCCGCTCTCTCCCGCGCCGGAGATGGCGGGACGGGCCAACATGGCCGATTCGGCGGCGCGCGGCAACAGGAGATCGCGCTACGCGCTTTCCTTTCGTTCCAATGCGGAACGATCCCAATGGGCGAGGTCGGCCGCGGCTTCGTACGTACTCTGCAAGTACTGCATCAGGTACTCGTCCGGCGATGCCGCCTCGCGGACCGCGTCGTAGGGCAAAATGAATTGTCCGAGGCCCTCGTCATAATACGTCGCGTCCGGACGGGTTGGCGCTTTCGCGAAGCCCGACGGCTCCGGGTAGGCGTAGCTGAAGAACGCCGCCTTGCCGAACCCGCCATTGCCCGGCCAGAACCCGCAGCTGCTGACCTCGTGGGAGTACGCTTCCTGCATCACCCACGCGCCGACGGTTGATGAGTCGGTCTTCAGCAGAGGCGCCGTGCGTCCGGAGAAGCGGGTGACCGCCAAGTCGAAGCTGCCCCAGAAGAAGTGCACCGGGCTCACCTTGCCGAGGAACGGCGAGCGGAACCGCGCGAACAACCGATCGACCTGAACCAGAATGCGCCAGAACCGGTTGACGTAGTTCGGGTCGTAGGAGCCGTGCTCGCGGTCCCGGTCGAACGGGATGGCGCCTTCGATCTCGACCGGCATGGTCCAGATCCGGGTTTCCAGCCCGAGTTTGCGCAGCCTTCCCATCACCTCGGCATGGAAATCGGCGACGGTTCGCGGCGCGAGGGGAATCGTCTCCGTCTTGCCTTTGCTCGTGTGGATTTTCAGGTGGTGGTCGATGAAATCGAAGTCGATCTGGAAGTTCCGCGCGCCGTACGGAATCGGCGACGTCGTCAGTCCCCGGCTGGTGACGTACAGCGGAACCTGCCACCAATGGTTGACCATCGGCGCGTGGGCGAGCCGGATCTTGCCGACCACCTGCGTCCAAAGATGAAGCGTGGCACAGGTGTCGGCCCAGTTCGCGAGGGGAAGCTCGGGCCAGTCGCTGGCGGTGGATTGGCTTGAACGAAGCTCCATCGTACGCCCCCTTTGTTCGGTCAACCTTCGTGTCGGAAGTCGGGCTAGGCAAGGAGAACGCAAGTATGAGTTGGCAATCCAGCGCCACGCCGAGCGGCGTGGACCTCGTCATCGTGCCGCGCGCGCATGATCTGGGCGGCTTCGAGGTACGTCGCGCCTTGCCGGCAACCGAGCGCCAGATGGTCGGACCATTCATCTTCTTCGACCAGATGGGACCTGGCGAGTTCCTCGTCGGCCACGGCCTGGATGTCCGCCCGCACCCGCATATCGGGCTGGCAACCGTCACCTATCTTTTCGACGGGTCGATACTGCATCGCGACAGCCTTGGCTCGCAACAGCCGATCATCCCGGGAGACGTGAACTGGATGACCGCGGGAAGCGGGATCGCCCATTCGGAGCGCACCGCGGCGACGCTGCGGACGCAAGCCAATCGCCTCTTCGGCATCCAGTCCTGGGTCGCGCTGCCCAAGGCGACCGAGGAGGTACCCGCCGCGTTCGTCCATCATCCCGCGGCGACCCTGCCGCTGCTAGACGACGGCGGGACACGACTACGGCTGATCGCCGGCGAGGGCTGGGGCGCTCGCTCGCCGGTCAAGACAAGCTCGCCGATGGTCTACGCCGATGCCACGCTGATGCCTGGCGCGGCGCTGCCCCTACCGGATCAGCACGAGGAGCGCGGCGCCTACGTCGTCGGCGGCTCGGTGGAGGTCGCCGGCACGGCGTTCGACGCCGGCCGGATGCTGGTTTTCCGCGCCGGCGACCGCGTTTCGATGCGCGCCGGATCGGACGGCGCGCGCCTTCTCATGCTGGGCGGCGCGGCGATGGACGGTCCGCGCTATATCTTCTGGAACTTCGTGTCCTCCTCCCGCGAACGGATCGAGCAGGCCAAGGCGGATTGGAGAGCCGGTCGTTTCGGAAAAGTGCCTGGCGACGAGAAGGAGTTCATTCCCTTGCCGGAGGACAGCCCCGCGCGATGACGCAGAACATCTACGACAACCCGGAGTTCTTCGAGGGCTACAGCCGGCTCGGCCGTTCCGTCGAGGGGTTGGACGGAGCGGCGGAGTGGCCGGCGCTGCGGCGCCTGCTTCCGGCGATGCGCGGTCTCAAGGTGCTGGACCTCGGCTGCGGCTTCGGCTGGTTCTGCCGCTGGGCACGCGGGCAAGGAGCCGCGCGGGTCTTGGGCATCGACGTCTCCGAACGGATGCTGGCGCGCGCGAGGGCCGACGATCCGGACGCCACGATCAATTACAAACGGGACGACCTCGAGCGGCTTGATCTGGCGGCGGGGTCGTTCGATCTCGCCTATAGTTCGCTTGCCCTTCACTACATCGAGGACCTGAGCGCATTGCTGGCCAAGGTTCACCGGGCTCTCCTCCCCGGCGGACATTTGGTTTTCTCGGTGGAGCACCCGATCTTCACCGCACCCAGTCACCCCGACTGGTCGCTCGATGCGAACGGCCGCGAGATATGGCCCGTTGACGGCTACCTCGCCGAGGGCTCCCGCACCACCGATTGGCTCGCCAAGGGCGTGATCAAGCAGCACCGGACGGTGGGAACCTACCTCAATCTGCTGGTCGCGCTTGGGTTCTCGATAGGCCATGTCGAGGAGTGGGGCCCGACGGACGAGCAGATCGCAGCACTTCCGTCCCTCGCGGCCGAACGCGAGCGACCGCCGTTCTTGCTGGTGGCGGCGCGACGGTAAGGACGGATACTGATGTCGAGCACCTTCGGCGCGCGGCGCTGCCTCCGACTTGCTCGAAGGCACCGGGGGCGACATGTTCGGTGCCCTGCACCGCCATCGGGATGACGATGACACCCCACTCGCTCGAACGCTTCTTCTGGCCGCGCGCCATCGCAGTGCTCGGCGCGTCACCCGATCCGCACCGCATTCGCGGCCTGCTGTTGCGACATTTGCGCGCCAACGGTTACGCCGGCCGGATCGTCGCGGTGAACCCGAGCTATACCGACATCGACGGCCTCGCCTGCTACCCATCACTCGAGGCGGCAGGCGGAGAGGTCGACGTCGCGATCGTCGCGATCCCGGCGAGCTCCGTCGCCGAGGCCGCCGAGGCGTGCGCGCGCGCCGGCGTCAAATACATGATCGTCATCAGCTCCGGCTTCGCCGAGGAGGGCGGCGCCGCGTCTGACATGCAGGCGCGGCTGCTCGACATCGCGCGCGGCACCGGCTTGCGGATCGCCGGGCCGAACTGCGAGGGCTACTTCAACGCGATCGCCCGCATCAGCACCACGTTCAGCCCAACCGTCGAGGTGAAACCGAACGAGGAGCCGCCCACGCTGGTCTCCGAGCGTCGGATCGGCGTCATCGCCCAATCGGGCGGCATCGGCTTCTCCTTGTTCAATCGCGGCAAGGCGGCCGGCCTGGGCTTCAGCTACGTGATGACGACGGGCAACGAATCCGACCTCACGGCGGCGGACTTCCTCGACTACATGGTGCGCGACGAGCGCACCCATGCGGTGATGATGTTCTGCGAAACCATCCGCGACGGCGCCCGCTTCGTCGAAGCGGCGGAGGAGGCGCGACGGCGGGGCAAGCCGATCGTCGCCATCAAGGTCGGACGGTCGGAGGCGGGAAGCCGCGCCAGCGCGTCCCACACCGCCGCGCTGTCGGGCTCGCACACCGCGTACCGCGCGATCTTCCGCCACCACGGAATCCTGGAAGCCGAAGACCCCGACGAAGCGGTGTCGATCGCCGGGATGCTGCTCACCAGCAAGCCGCCCAAGGGGCGCCGCGTCGGCATCATCACGGTCTCCGGCGGCGGCGGCGCCTGGATCGCCGATACGCTGGTCGCCAACAACCTCCTGGTTCCGACACTGTCTTCGGATTTGCAGGGCCGCATCCGCGCGCTGATCCCGTCCTACGCCTCGGCCCAGAACCCGGTCGACGTCACGGCCCAAGGCGGCAACACCGGGCCCGTGGTCGCTCGCACGTTGGAGATGCTGGAGGCATCAGACGAGATCGACAGCATCGTAATCGTCAGCTCGCTCGCCAGCGAGACCCGCGTGATGCTCGATCCGGAGCGTATCGGACCGATCATCGCCGCGGCAGGGAAGCCGGTGACGGCGTGGAGCTACACGATTCCGTCCGCCCTCGGGCGGCGCCAGTCGGCCGCCTGCGGCCTGTTCTTGCACCCCGACCTGCGCGCTTGCGGCATCGCGATGGACCGCCTGGCCACGCACGCCGAGGCGCTCACCCGCACCGCGAGCGCCGCCGCGTCGGCCATGCCGACAGCCGTCCTTCCGCCCGGCAACGTCATCCTGCCTGAGTATCGTGCCAAGGCGCTGCTCGGCCTGACCACGACGAACGAACGCCTCGTCAACTCGGCGGCCGAGGCCGGTGCGGCGGCCGAGGGGCTGGGTTTCCCGGTCGCGCTGAAGATCCAGTCGCCCGACATCCCGCACAAGACCGAAGCCGGCGGCGTGCGCCTGAACCTGCGCGACCGCGCCGCGGTCGAAGCCGCGTATGTGACGATGCGCGATGCAATTCGCCGCCACCGACCGGACGCCGCCATCGACGGCGTGCTGGTGCAGCGCATGGCACCCAAGGGCCTCGAGCTGGCAATCGGGATGGTGAACGATGCGACCTTCGGCCCGATCATGATGGCCGGCTTCGGCGGCACCACGATCGAGTTGTTCGGCGATGTGGCGCACCGCCCCGCACCGCTTTCCGAAGCCGATGCCGCCGCCATGGTTCGCGATCTGCGGTCCGCCCGCTTGTTGGAAGGTTTCCGCGGTGCCGCCCCGATCGACGCCGCGCCCCTCGCCGCGCTGCTCGCGCGGTTGTCGCGATTCGCGATGGCGCATCGCGACCGCGTGATGGAGATGGAACTGAATCCCGTCATCCTACACGAAGACAACTCCGGCCTGACCGTCGCCGACGCGCTGATAACCTTGCGAGCGGCGGATGGCGTGGCGGCAACCCGTCCCATATAAGCGCGATCATGCACGGCACCGCCCTGCCCGATGCCGATCAGTCCGCCTCCCTGCTTCGGGGTTGCGCGGCGGGGGACCGGCGCGCCTTCCGCGAACTGTACGATATGTGGTCGGCGCGCCTGCACGGCATCGCCTTGCGGATCACCCATCAATCCTCGCTCGCCGCCGACGCCACGCACGATGCCTTCGTGCAGGTCTGGCAGCAGGCGGGACGCTTCGACGCGGCGCGTGGCAGCGCCGAGGCGTGGCTTGTCAGCCTGGTGCGCTACCGCGCGCTTGACATCGTCCGCCGGCGCGGGCGCGAAGTCCCAGGCTACGAGCCGCCGGAGCAAGCGGACGACAGCCCCGACGCGCTCACCCGCATGGTCGGCAACGCGGAGGGCGCGGCGCTCCGACATTGCCTCGACAACCTCGACCCGGAACGCCGCCGCGTCATCGTTCTCGCCTACATCGAGGGCCTGTCGCACAGTCTGCTCGCCGAACGCCTGCACATGCCCCTCGGTACCGTGAAATCCTGGATAAGACGCGGCCTCGCCTCGCTGCGCGGATGCCTCGAGCCATGAGTGACACGCCCGACCAGGACCCCGACCTGCTCGCCGCCGAATACACCCTCGGCGCGCTCGACGAGGCGGAGCGTGAAGCCGCGCGGGCCCGCATCGGGACCGATCCGGCGTTCGGGCGCGCGGTCGAGGCGTGGAACCGCCGGCTGACCCCGCTGTCGCGGCTAACCGAGGACGCGGACCCGCCCGCGGACCTGTGGGCGCGGATCGCGGAGAGTACCTCGACCGCGACAATCGTTCCCCTCCAGGCGCCGCGCCGGACGCTGCGCTTCTGGCAGGCGGGTGCCGCGGCGGCTCTTGCCATTGCCGCCGGGCTCGCCGCCTTCATCGTGGTGCGCCCGGCGCCGCCGCAAGCGGTCGCGGTCCTGACGCCGGCCAACGGCGCCTCGGTGCTGCTGGCGTACGCGATGCCGAACGGCGATCTCATGGTGCGTCCGGCCGGCCTGCTCGCGCAGGTGCCGGCGGGACGCGACATGGAGTTATGGGCACTTCCGGCCGGCGCGACGCAGCCGCATTCGATGGGCGTGCTGCCCGCCGCGGGCCGCGAGATGACCACCATGCCTGCGATGGGAACACGCATCCTCGTCAGCCTGGAGCCGAAGGGCGGGTCGCCGACCGGGCAGCCAACCGGCCCGGTGATCTATTCGGGCCAGTTGCAGCGTCTTTAGGCGGTCGCGGCTACTTCGGCATGAGCACCTTGTCGACGACCTGGATGACGCCGTTGCTCTGTTTCACGTCCGATACCGTGATGTCGGCGACGTCGCCCTTGGCATCGGTGACGGTCATGTTCGACGAGCCGTTCATTCTGACGGTCAGGTCCTCGCCCTCCACTGTCTTCAGGTTGGCCTCACCGTGGTTGGCGAGGATCATGGAGCGCAGCTTCGTCGTCGTGTAGTCGCCCGGCACGACGTGGTAGGTCAGTATCTTCGTCAGGGTCGCCTTGTTCTCCGGCTTGACCAGCGTGTCGACGGTGCCGGCGGGGAGGTCATTGAACGCCTCGTTGGTCGGCGCGAACACGGTGAACGGCCCCTTGCTTTCCAGCGTGGGAACCAGCCCCGCCGCCTTCACAGCGGCGACCAGCGTGGTGTGATCGGACGAGTTCACGGCGTTGGCGACGATGTTCTTGTTCGGATACATCGCCTGGCCGCCGACCATGACGGTTTGTTCCGCCGCTCGGACGGGGGCGGCGCTCACGGCGAAAACAGAGGCGAGCAGGGTGGCGGCAAGCAGGGTTGAACGCTTCATGGGCTTTGCTCCTCGTTAGGGCGGCTTGTGAAGCCGCTATTCCCCTGTCGTCGCAAGCCGGGCGTTCGGATGCAGCGGGATAGCGATTTTCTCGCGAACGTGAGATAGCCCGATCCGGTACGGAGATCGTCCAATGGGCAAATGGCTCTCGGAAAGGGAGCTCCTTCACCGCTGCCTCTCCTTTTGGGGGAGGGTTGGCATGAGGGGCGCGGCGAGGATGTCGTTGATCCTGCTTTCCTGCCTCCCTCTCGCGCCGACCGCCCATGCGGATTCCCCGGTCACCACGGCCACCGGCATCACTATTCTCGGCACCCCTGCCCTCCCGCCGGACTTCAAGCACTTCCCCTACGTCAACCCCCAGGCTCCCAAGGGAGGCGACATCCGCCTCGCGGCCGTCGGCACCTATGACAACTTCAACCCATTCATCCTGCGCGGACGCTCGGTCGCCGGGCTGGTGGGCGCCTGGGTGATCCTGCCTGGCGGATCGGGCTCGGGCGCCTCGATCGGGCATGTGTGGGAGAGTATCCTCGCGGGGTCCTCCGACGAGGCCGCGACCGGCTATTGCCATATCTGCAGCACGCTGGAGACGCCGGCCGACGGCAGCTGGATCGCCTTCAACCTGCGCCCGGAGGCGCGCTTCTCCGACGGCGTTCCGCTTACGTCCGAAGACGTGGCGTGGAGCTTCCACACCCTGATCGCGCAGGGCAGCCCGGCCTTCCACATCCAACTCGCCGGCGTGGCGTCGGTGGAAACCGACGGCCCGCATCGGATCGTCTTCCATTTCAAGCCCGGGCGGGACCGCACCCTGCCGCTGCTGGTGGGCGAACTGCCGGTGCTGCCCGAGCACTTCTTCAAGGGCCGCGACTTTTCCCAGCCGCTGACGGTCGCGCCGATCGGCTCCGGCCCCTACAAGGTCGCCGCGTTCGAACTCGGCCGCAGCGTCGTCTTCGAGCGCGATCCGAACTGGTGGGCCCGCGACGAGCCGACCGCGATCGGAACCAACAATTTCGGTCGGGTGCGCGTGGACTATTATCGCGACGCCTCGGTCGCCTTGGAGGCGTTCAAGGCCGGCCAGGCCGATATACGGGCGGAGAACATCTCCAAGAATTGGGCGCGAGGCTACGATTTTCCCGCCGTCCGCGACGGGCTGGTGATCAAGGCCGACGTCCACTACCATCTGCCGTCCGGAATTCAGGGCTGGGTAATGAATACCCGCCGCGCGGTGTTCCATGACCCGCTGGTCCGCAAGGCCATCGGCTGGGCCTACGATTTCCAGTGGGCGAACAAGAACCTGTTCTTCGACTCCTATACCCGCACGTTGAGCTACTTCTCCAACAGCGACCTCGCCTCGAGCGGCCTGCCCGGACCGGACGAACTCAAACTGCTCGATCCGTTCCGCGCCGAACTGCCGCCCGAGCTGTTCACCCAACCGTTCACGCTGCCGATCACCGACGGATCAGGCCACAACCGCGAGGAGCTGATGACCTCGCTGGCCCTGCTGGAGAAAGCGGGCTGGCATGTGCACGACATGAAGCTGGTCGATGCCCAGGGCCAGCAGATGCGCTTTACCATCCTGCTCGACGACCCGAGCTTCGAGCGCGTGGCGCTGCCCTATGTGCAGACGCTCAAGCATCTCGGCATCGCCGTCGATGTGCGGACCGTCGATCCGGCGCAGTTCCAGCGGCTGACCGACGATTTCGATTTCGACATGACGATGATCGTGATCCCCCAGAACGAGATCCCGGGCACCGCCCTGGCCGACGATTTCTCGTGCGCCGCGGCCAAGGAGCCCGGCAGCAGCAACCTCGCCGGCGTCTGCGATCCGGCGGTTGACGCCCTGATCGGCAAGGTGCTCCGCGCGTCGGACCGAGCCGAGCTGCGCGTCGCGGCGCGCGCGCTCGATCGGGTGCTGCTGTGGCGCTGGTACCTGGTGCCCGCCTGGGGCAACGAGGTGTTCCACATCGCTTACTGGAACCGCTTCGGCCAGCCGGGCATTCCGATCCGCGACGGCGTCGACTTCGATACTTGGTGGGTCGACGCGGCCACGGCACAAGCAACCGACGCGGCGCGGGCCAAGGGCGGCGGATGACCGGCTACCTGCTGCGCCGACTGCTGCTGGTCATTCCCACGCTATTTGGCATCATCGCCATCAACTTCGCCGTCGTTCAACTGGCCCCCGGAGGTCCGGTCGAGCAGGAGATCGCCAATCTGCGCGGCAAGGGCGAGCTGAGCCAGGTCTCCGGCCCGACCGGCGATCTGGGCACCTCCGGCGCCTATCGCGGCGCGCGCGGGCTCGATCCGCAGACATTGGCCGAAATCCGCAAGATGTTCGGCTTCGACAAGCCGCCGCTGACCCGCTTCGCCGACATGCTGAAGGGCTACCTGACGTTCGATTTCGGCCGCAGCTTCTTTCGCGGCCAGACGGTGCTGCACCTGATCGCGCAGAAACTGCCGGTGTCGATCTCGCTGGGCCTGTGGTCCACCCTGCTGATCTATGTGATCTCGGTGCCGCTCGGCATCGCCAAGGCGGTACGCGACGGCAGCCGCTTCGACGTCGCCAGCAGCGCCGTGGTGCTGGCGGGCTACGCGATCCCGAGCTTCCTGCTGGCGATCCTGCTCGTGGTGGTGTTCGCCGGCGGCAGCTATGTCCATTGGTTCCCGCTGCGCGGCCTGTCGAGCGACGGCGCCTTCGCGTGGCCGCTGTGGCAACGCGCCATCGATTATGCCTGGCACATGGTCCTGCCGACCGTCGCCATCGTCGCCGGCGGCTTCGCCAGCCTCACCATCCTGACGAAGAACTGCTTCATGGAGGAAATCCGCAAGCAATACGTCGTCACCGCCCGCGCCAAGGGCGCGTCCGAACGCAAGGTCCTCTACGGCCACGTCTTCCGCAACGCGATGCTGCTGATCGTCGCCGGATTCCCGCAGGCGTTCATCGGCATCCTGTTCACCAGCCAGCTGCTGGTGGAGATCGTGTTCTCACTCGACGGGCTGGGACTGCTCGGCTTCCAGTCCGCCGTGCAGCGCGATTATCCGGTGATGTTCGGCACGCTCTTCATCTTCACGTTGCTCGCGCTGCTGATGCAAATCGTCGGCGATCTGCTCTACACTGTCGTTGATCCGCGCATCGATTTCGGGTCACGGCGGTGACGCTGTCGCCGATCACCCGCCGGCGGCTGCGCATCTTCCGTCAGCACCGGCGCGGCTTCGTCTGCTTCTGGATATTCCTCGCGGTGTTCGGGCTCAGCCTGTGCGCCGAACTCATCGCCAACGACCGCCCGCTGCTGGTCCGCTATGAGGGGCACTGGTACATGCCGGTGCTGCACAACTATCCGGAGACGACGTTCGGCGCGGACTTCCTGCCGATGGAAGCCGACTATACCGACCCCGGCGTGCTGCGGGCGATCCGCGCGCACGGCTGGATGATCTGGCCGCTTGTCCCCTACAGCTACGACACCATCGTGACCAACATCGGCCGGCCCTCGCCATCGCCACCGTCATGGCGCAACCCACTCGGCACCGACGATCAGGCGCGTGACGTGTTGGCGCGCGTCATCTACGGCCTGCGCGTGTCGATCCTGTTCGGCTTCGCGCTCACCGCGCTGTCCTCAGCGGTCGGTATCGCGGCCGGAGCCGTACAGGGCTATTACGGTGGTCTGACCGATCTCCTGGGCCAGCGGTTCATCGAGATGTGGAATGGGATGCCGCAGCTCTATCTGCTCATCATCCTCGCCAGCATCATCACCCCCGGGTTCTGGGTGCTGCTCGGCTTCCTGCTGCTGTTCTCGTGGATGAACCTCACCGGCGTGGTACGGGCGGAGTTCCTGCGCGGCCGCACCCTGGAATACGTGCGCGCCGCGCGCGCCCTCGGCGTGTCCGATGTCGCGGTGATGCGCCGCCATATCCTGCCCAACGCACTGGTCGCGACCCTCACCTACGTTCCGTTCATCCTGTCGGGTTCGGTCACCGTGCTGGCGGCACTGGACTTCCTCGGCTTCGGCCTGCCGCCGGGCTCGCCGTCGCTTGGCGAGCTGGTGGCGGAGGGCAAGAACAACCTCCAGGCGCCCTGGCTCGGCATCACCGCGTTTTGCGTGCTGGGCGGGCTGCTGATCCTGCTGATCTTCATCGGCGAGGCGGTGCGCGACGCCTTCGACCCGCGCCGAATGCCGCGATGAGCCCGGTGCGGAGCGCGCGGGCGTGAGCCTCGTCGAGGTCGAGAACCTGTCCGTCGCGTTCGGCGCCAAACGCGTCGTCCGCGATGTATCGTTCCACCTCGACCGCGGCGAAACCCTTGCCTTGGTCGGCGAGTCCGGTTCGGGCAAGTCGCTCACCGCGTTGTCGCTGTTGCAGCTTCTGCCGCATGGCGCGAGCAACCCGACGGGGCGCATCGCACTCGACGGCGCATCCATGATCGGCGCCCCCCCAGGCGTGCTCCATCGCGCTCGCGGCGACCTCGCCGGCATCGTCTTCCAGGAGCCGATGACCAGCCTGAACCCGCTGCACCGGATCGGCCGGCAAGTTACCGAGGCGATGACGTTGCACCGTCGACCGATCCGCGGCGGGGTGCGCGCGCGGGTGCTGAGGCTGCTCGATCAGGCTGGTTTCCCCGATGCCGAACATCGGCTCGGGGCCTTCCCGCACCAGCTCTCGGGCGGGCAACGACAGCGGGTGATGATCGCGATGGCCCTCGCCAACGACCCCGCCCTGCTGATCGCCGACGAGCCGACCACCGCGCTCGACGTCACCATCCAGGCGCAGATCCTGGAGCTGCTCGATCGCCAGAAGGAGGCGCGCGGACTCGCGCTGCTGCTGATCACCCATGACCTGGCGATCGTTCGCCGCCACGCCGAGCGCGTTTGCGTCATGCAGGACGGCATGATCGTGGAGCGCGGACCGGTGGAGAACGTGTTCGCCGCGCCCCAGCATCCCTACACGCGCGCCTTGCTGGCCGCCGAGCCCGGCGGCCGCCCGGCCCCGATTGCCCTCGGCGCCCCGCCGCTGCTCGATGCGCGCGATATCACGGTGACCTTCGACATCCGCCGCGGCTTGCTGCGCCGGGCCCGCGGCGCGGTGCGCGCGGTGGAGGGCGTCTCCCTTGCGGTGCGCGAGGGCGAGACCGTCGGGCTGGTTGGCGAATCCGGCTCCGGCAAGACCACGCTCGGCTTCGCCGTGCTGCGCCTGCTGCCGGCGAAAGGCCGCATCGTCTTCGCCGGCACCGATCTGGCAACCCTGGATCGCCGCGCGCTCCGCCGTCTGCGCGCGGAGATGCAGGTCGTCTTCCAGGACCCTTATGGCAGTCTTTCGCCGCGGCTGAGTGTGGGCGACATCGTCGCCGAGGGATTGCGGGTGCACGAACCCGAGCTGTCGCGCTCGGCGCGCGCCGCGCGGGTCGCCGAGGCATTGGGCGAGGTCGGGCTCTCAGCCGATTCCGCCGACCGTTATCCGCATGAATTCAGCGGTGGCCAGCGCCAGCGCGTCGCGATCGCGCGGGCGATGGTGCTGAAGCCGAGCCTGGTGGTGCTCGACGAGCCGACCAGCGCGCTGGACGTCTCGGTGCAGGCGCAGATCGTCGATCTCCTGCGCGGGCTTCAGGCACGCCACGGCCTCGGCTACCTGTTCATCAGCCACGATTTGCGGGTGGTCCGCGCGCTCGCCCATCGCATCGTGGTGCTGCGCAACGGCTGCGTGGTGGAGGAGGGCGACGCCGAGGCGATCTTCACCTGCCCACGCGAGGACTACACCCGTGCCCTGCTGGCGGCGGCGTTTGACCTGGCGCCGGATTCGAGCGGTGTCACGACGGAAGCCGCTCGGCTCACCCCTCCCCCTAACCCCCTCCCGCAAGGGGCTACGGGAGTCGCACATGTGCGGAATGATTGGCGAGATGCCATCCGCTAATCATGCCGTCGAGGCGGGTCAGGCCTCGGTGGATGGTTTTCGGTCCGGCTGGCTTGTATCCTCTGGAGACATA
>JBAWFF010000292.1:0-8275 GCA_049591635.1 Acetobacteraceae bacterium | reverse complement strand
GGGCATAGTCGAGCGCGAGAGCGGCGGCCACCGCTTCGGCGTCGGTGAAGGTGCCGAGCGCGTCTAGGTTGGCCACGCCGAATGCCCCCGCGACGAGCCGGCGGGCGGCCAGCGGAGCGGAGGGCGCGCGGGACGGGGCGCGACGGGCGGCGAAGTCGCCGAGCGGGATCGTTTCGGACGCCAGTATCTCCGCCGGCTCCAGGCGCCCCAGCAAGGACGCCAGCTCGGTCGCTTGCACCGCCTCGGTTTCGAACAGTCCCGTGGAGACGTCGAGCCACGCCGCTCCCACCTCCGTCCGGTCGGCGGCGAGGGCCATCAGGAGATTGGGGCGGCGCGCCTCCAGCAGGGTGTCCTCGGTCAGCGTGCCGGGGGTGACGAGGCGGACCATTTCGCGGCGGATCGGCCCCTTGCCGACGCGCGTCTTCGGATTCTCCATCTGCTCGGCGATGGCGACACGAAAGCCGCGGCGGATCAGCCGTGCGAGGTAGGCGTCCCCGGCATGGACTGGCACGCCGCACATCGCGATCGGCGCGCCCGCGTGCTCGCCGCGATGGGTCAGCGCGATGTCGAGCGCCGCCGCGGCGGCCTCGGCGTCGGCGAAGAACAATTCATAGAAATCGCCCATGCGAAAGAAGACCAGCGCATCGGGATGCTCGGCCTTCACCGCGAACCATTGCGCCATCGCGGGAGAGGCGCCGTCGGCGCTGGGGAGGCGGGTTGAGGCCATCGGCGGCCCTTATAGCCTCGAAAGCATCCTCTCGCGCAGCAGCAGGGCAAGCACCGGCGGGTCGTCGCGCAGGTAGCGGCGGGCGAACCGGCGCGGGTCGCCCGCGAGACGATGCAGCCATTCGAGCCGCGCCCGCCGCATCCACCCCGGAGCGCGGCGAGCGCTGCCCGCCAGGAAGTCGAGGGAGGCGCCGATGCAGAGCCCGGTCCCGGTCGCCCCGCCTTCCGCCTGGATGGCGGCCGCCAGCCGTTCCTGGCGCGGCGAGCCGACGGCGAGGAAGACCAGGCGGGCGGGATGATCAAGGACGAAGCGCACGGCGGCGAGGCAAGCGGCGGGATCGTGCTCGAAGCCCGGCGGCGGGTCATGATGGGCGGGCAACGCGAGGCCGCAACGGGCGCACAGG
Organism: Acetobacteraceae bacterium; assembly: GCA_049591635.1. Lineage (GTDB taxonomy): Bacteria > Pseudomonadota > Alphaproteobacteria > Acetobacterales > Acetobacteraceae > DATFDN01. The sequence goes on along the minus strand of JBAWFF010000292.1, from coordinate 7,145 downwards.
GCGGCCAAGTACTCGGTGCGCAAGCCGATGATGGTGATGCGTTCCCTCGCGGGAAGGCGGGCGAGCAGCGCTTGCGTCAGGTCGCTGCCGGTGACGACCGGGGGGACGGGCAGCCCAAGGCCGTGCGCCAGTGCGGCGACGACACGGGAATCAAGCAGGCGCAACAGGGCCTCGCGATAGATCGGCGCGAGCGTGGCGTCGCGGCTTAGGCGAACGAGATGGTCGGCGTTCGGCGTGACGACATAGCCGAAGGCGGCCTCCCGGGGCCGGGCGTCGATCCAGTCCGCGGCGCCGTCCAGCATCAGATCGGCCATGTCGAGCCCGAGCAGGCGGGTCACAGCCCGAGCCGCAAGGTCAGCAGGCCGATCGAGCGGGTGAAGTTGCCGCCGAGTCCGCTCGCTTGGGCGCCCGTGCCATTGCTGCCGAGCAAGTCGTAGGTGGCGATCAGGCGGACGCGGCGATTGACCAGCCAGGTCGCGCCGAGCCCGCCGCGCAATGCCGTCTGGCGGCCGCCGCCGCCGAGCAGGTCGGCGCGTTGTGCTCCGGCGGAGGCTTGCAGCAGCACGTCGCGCCGCCACTCGTAGTCGATGGTGAGTTTGGCGCTGCTGTAGACGAAGCCGGCGACGCCTTCCTGCGCGGCATCCTCGATGCTTCGGGACAACATCGCGGTGACGGTGGTCATCCCGCCGGGCGTGAAGATCGCATCCGCCTCCGCGACGGCGGCGCCGTGCGCCTGATAGGCGGAGCTGGAGAATGCCCGGTATTCGTATCCGGCGAGCAGGCGATAGTGCCAGAGCCCGTCGCTCGCATCGTCGATCCCGGCGAGCATCGACCACGATGTCGAATTTGGCGCGGCGGCGCCTTGGGGCGCTTCGGTATAGACCTGCTCCACGCCGCGCAGGGCGAGGACGATGCTCCGCAACGGCGCGAGGTCGTAGCGGATGGTCATCCCTTCCTGCGCCACGTCGCGGTCGCGATAGGTCTGGGAAACCGGGACACCGAGGATCGATGCGGTTCCAAAGCGCCAGCTTGCCATATCGAAATGGGGCTCGACCGCGACGCGTCCGAGCGACGTGGCGTACGTGGCGCGCAGATCGTTCACCTGGTAGGCGATCGGCTGATCGGTCGGCAGCGCGTCGAGGTCGCCTTGCGCCTGATGCAGCGACATATGCGCCGCGCCCAGCGTCAGATGGTCCTCGCCCACCGCCAGCGTCGTCCCGCCGCCGACGGTCCAGTCCGTCTGGCTCTGGGCCGGCAGATCCAGGTAGCGCGTGTCGTCGAGGCTGACGTAGATCCCGTACGGGTCGCGCTGACTTGTGGACGCGACGAGGACCGATGGGGCGGTGCGCGCCAGCCAGCTTCCCTTGCCGCCAGGCTGGCCGAGCACATTGCTGTCGAGGCCGAGGGATTCCTCGATTTGCGGATGAACGAGGACGCCGCCGAGCCGGGTGCCAAGACTGTCGAACGCGGGACGGGCGCGCGTTTGGACAGTGACGCCGGGGTCGGTCCCGTAACCCGGAACGGCGGGTGGAAAGATGTCTGGAAGCACCTGCGCCCGCGCCGGAGCGGCGAGTACGGTAAGCACGATGGCTGTGGCGAGGCCGAGGATCTTCCTCGGTTCCTCGCATGCCAGGGAAGCGGCCCACGGGCGCTTTTTTGCGTCCATGCCGGCATTTCAGCCCAGGCGGGTTAAGAATCCGCTTACGCGGCTTGGCGGCTCAAGGTTCCCCGCGCTCGTCGAGGTCGTGCAGCATTACCATCACGCCGCGGCGTAGGCGGAGGATGCCGCCGCGTACTTGGCCCTCCTCGCAGAGATGGCGGCCTTCGGTCCCCATGCCGAGTACCTCATCCTCCGGCGGCCGGGGAGCGATGCGGACCAGTTCGGTCAATTTGTCGGACAGCTCCCGGCAGTAAGCCGCCGTGTCAGTGGTTACGATCGCCGGCGGAGGCTGTCCGATCCCCGGTACGGCCGCGATCACCGCCAGCCCGATCCCCGCCGTCAGGCCAGCAAAACTCGTGGCACGGACAATAGGCGACATGGCGCGATTGATAGCGCGCGAGGTTTTCGCCGCCGATGGTGAGTGGATGACATCCGCGTTAGGTCTGAGCCGGCTTCCGCAGCGAGGCCGCGATGTGCAACCGGGCGACCAAGCCCGGTTCGGCGTCGCCCAGCGTCAGGCTGCCGCCATGCAGCTGCGCCACCGCCTGCACCAGGGCGAGGCCTAGACCCGAACCGGGCGTGCTGCGGGCGCTTTCGCCGCGAAAGAACCGTTCAGTCGCCCGCGCGCGGTCTTCCGCCGGGATGCCCTTGCCTTGGTCGGCGACGGTGATTTGAACACCATTGGCCACCGGTCCAGCGGTCAAATGGACGGCGCTTCCAGCAGGCGAGAACTTAACCGCGTTGTCCACCAGGTTCGCAACCGCCTGCTGGATCAGCTCGCGATCGCCGTAAGCGGGCAGGTGATCGGGCACGTCGATCACGAGGCGCACGTCCTTCTCCTCGGCGACCACATCGTACAGCTCGCCAACGTCGGCGAGCAGGTGGGTAATGTCGATCGGCGCGAAGGCGGAACGGCGCGAACCGGCTTCGATCTCGGAGATGCGAAGCAGGCCCTGGAAGATGGCGACGATGCCGTCGAGATCGACGATCGCCCGCTCGATCGCCGCGTGCAGATCCCCCGGATCGCGCGCATGGGCCGCTGCCTCCTCCAGCCGCCCGCGCGCCCGGGTGATCGGGGTCCGCAGGTCATGGGCGATCGCATTGGAAACCTGCCGCACGCCGTCCATCAGGCGCGCGATGCGGTCCAGCATGTCGTTGATGGTGGCGGCGAGCTGATCGAATTCATCGCCACGTCCGGATAGGCGCACGCGCCGGGCGAGGTCGCCCGCGGCGATCGCCGAAGCGGTCGCCGAGACATTGGCGAGCGCACGGCGAAACAAGCTGCGCACCACGAAGCCGCCCAGCGTGGCGAGACCGATCACGACGACCATCGCCCATAGCAACGCATCGGTGAGCAGATGACGGAGTTGCGCGCGGTTCTGCACGTCGCGGCCCACCAGGAGGTGGTAGCCCTGGGCCAGATCGTAGCGATGGACGTGGGCGAGCGAGCGGACTCCGGCGCGCTGCACCGGCAGCTCGTACCAGCCGTCCGTCCGCTGGACGATCGCGGGCCATGCCGCGAGGTTGCCGGCGATGCGACGCATGTCGGCGCCGACGAGGAGATAGATCGCGTTGTCGTCCACGTCCTGGGCCAGCCGGTCCTCGATGGTCAGGATGAGGGAGGCGATGCCGCCCTGGCGGTAGCGGTCGGCCAGTGCCTGGGCGTCCGCGCGGACCGCCGCCTCGGTCTGACGGTCGAGCAGACCGGCCGTGGCCCACCACAGGAAAAGGGCGAGCGCCATCGTGCTGATGGCGAGCAGGACCGCGTAGACAACGGCGAAACGGAGCGCCGCGGAACGAAGCAGGCTTGGGTTGGCGTGAAGCCGCGGGTCCGCCTGGCCGGTCCCTCCGCCCAACTTGGGCGCGGCCAAGCCGCCGGCCAGCGAGGAGGCCGGCCGGCGCCATGGCAACGACAACCCTCGTGCCTCAGCCGGTCTCGGCGCGCAGCATATAGCCGGCGTTGCGGACCGTGTGGATCAACGGCGTCGGGAAGGGCTTGTCCACTTTCTGGCGCAGGCGCGAGACATGGACGTCGATCACGTTGGTCTGCGGGTCGAAATGGTAATCCCAGACGCCTTCCAGCAGCATGGTCCGGGTGACGACCTGACCGGCGTATCGCATCAGGTATTCGAGTAGCCGGAACTCCCGCGGCTGCAGGTCGATCTTCTGTCCTGCCCGCTTGACCTGCCTGGACAGCAGATCGAGCACCAGGTCGGCGACCTCGAGCTTGGTCACCGGGCCTTCCGGCTTGCCGCGGCGCACCAGCGCCTCCACTCGGGCGAGAAGCTCGGAGAAGGCGAAGGGCTTGGTCATGTAGTCGTCGCCGCCCGCTTTCAGCCCCTTTACCCGCTCGTCCACCTCGGCGAGCGCCGAGAGGATGAGCACGGGGACGGTGTTCTTCTGCCCGCGTAGGGTTTCGAGCACGCGCAGCCCATCGATCCCTCCCGGCAGCATCCGATCGAGGATCATCGCATCGAACGGCTCGCTCGCGGCCAGGAATAGTCCATCGCGTCCGTTGTCGGCGTGTTCCACGACATGCCCGGCCTCCTTCAGGCCACGGACCACGAAGCCCGCGACCTCGCGGTCGTCCTCAACCACCAAAATACGCATCAGTGCCTCCTTCGGCCTTGGACTGGCTCCATGACTTGCTACTGCGTCTCTTCCGCCGGGCGTCGCCCGACGGTTACCGGTATCGACACCGCGCGTCCGTCGCGGCGGACCTGCAGCGTCACGGTGTTGCCGGGCGGCTTCTCGGCGATCGTCCGCACCAGGCCGAGCGAGGTGTTGACCGCCTCGCCGTTGACCGCGGTGACGATGTCGCCCGTGCGCAGCCCGGCCCGCGCCGCCGGGCTGCCCTGCTCGACGCCGGCGATGGCGACCCCGGGATGCGTGCCGACGGCCCTCGGGATCGTCTGCACCGACACGCCGAGCCACCCGCGGTCGATCCGCCCGTGCGCCGACAGTTCGGCGACCGCGCGGCGTACGAGATCGGCGGGGATGGCGAAGCCGATGCCGACCGATCCGCCGGAGGGCGAGACGATCGCGGTCGTCATGCCGACCACGTCGCCGTTCATATCGAAAGCGGGGCCGCCCGAGTTGCCCGGGTTGATCGGCGCGTCGAGCTGGAGGAAGTTGTCAAACGGTCCGGCGCCGAGATCGCGCCCCTCGGCCGAGATAATGCCCGCCGTCACCGAGCCGCCGAGGCCGAACGGGTTGCCGGCGGCGAGAATCCAGTCTCCGACCTCCAGCTTATGCGAGTCGCCCCAGACCACGGCGGGCAGCGGATGCGGCGGGTCGACCTTGATGACAGCGACGTCGGTCAATTCGTCAGCGCCGAGCACGCGGGCCGGCAGCTGGGTGCCGTCCGAGAGGGAGACCATGATCTTGCTGGCCTGGCCGACGACATGATTGTTGGTCACGATGATGCCGGACGGATCGACGATGAAGCCGGAACCGGCCCCCATCACGTCCTCGCGCCGGCCACCGAAGCGGCGGCGGAACTCCCGCCCAAGGGGAGTGTCGCGCAATTCCGGCGGCAGTTCGCTCAGGACGCTGCCCGCCGTGATCGTCTCGGTGACGGCGATGTTCACCACCGACGGCAGCACCTTCCTCACCAGCGGGGCGAAGCTGTCCGGCAGCGCGCCCGCGTGGCCCATCCGCGTCGAAGGGGCGGCGCAGGCGGAGACAAGCAGCGCGAGGCCAAGCACCGCCCCCCTCGGGAGGCAGGGCGCGGGGTAGTGGGCCGTCATTCGTCTTGCTTCTCCCCGGCAGGTCGGCTGAACGCCATGTCATGACATGGCGCGGCGCGCCGGGAGCAACAAGAATCGCTCCATTAGGCTTTCTTCACCAGAAGCCCCGGCTTTGGGCAAGGGTCGCACGGTGCGCTGTCGATGTGGCCTACGATGTGGCATGACGCTCCGCATGATCTGGCTCGTCGCGCTGTTGGCGCTGCTCGGGGCGGCCACGCCGGCGCTCGCGCTCGAGAGCGCGCCCGCGGTTAGTCCGCGCGCCACCGTCTCGCTGGTGTCGGACACCGACGCGGTCGCGCCTGGCGTGCCGATGCGCCTGGGGCTGCTCATCCGGCTTGCGCCGGGCTGGCACACCTACTGGAAGAATCCGGGCGACGCGGGGGCGCCGGCGGAGTTGCGGCTACGCCTGCCGGCGGACGCCAGCGCCGGGCCGTTGACGTGGCCGACACCCGAGCGGCTGCGCGAAGGCCCGCTGCTGACCTATGCCTATACCGGCGAGGTGCTGCTTCCGCTGACCGTCACCGCGCGCGGCGGGTTCTCTGTGGACGCGGCGGCGAACTGGCTGGTCTGCAAGGACATTTGCGTGCCCGAGCAGGCCAATTTCCACCTGACGTTGCCGGAGGGGCGGCCGGCGCCGTCGGCCCAGGCGCCGTTGTTCGCCGCCGCCGATCGGACCATTCCGCGCGCCTCGCCCTGGACGGCGCATGTCGCCACGAACGGGGTGCTCTCCGTGCAGGGGCCGGAATTGGGGCCGGCGACGGTCGCGAGGGCCCAGTTCCTCCCCGACCAGGCGGGCGTGATCGATGACGCGGCCAACCAGACGCTGCGGGTCGCGCCCGGCGCGCTATCGCTGGCGCTGGTGCCGGGTGCCGGGTTTCGGCCCGGACAGGGGATCAGCGGCGTCCTTGTGGTGCACGACCGGGCCGGGCTGGCGACGAACGTGGTGGTAAGCGCCACTCCGGGTCCTCCGCCTCCGGCATTGGCTCGGTCCGACGCGTTGTGGCGCCTATGGGGTTTGGCGTTCCTCGGCGGCATCATCCTTAACCTGATGCCGTGTGTGTTTCCGGTGCTCGCGCTGAAGGCGATCGGGCTGGCGCGCGGCGTGCGGGCACATGCCTGGAGCTACACGGCCGGCATCCTGGTCGCCTTCGCCGCGATGGGCGGGGCGCTGATGGCGGTGCGCGTGACCGGTGGCGGCTGGGGCTTCCAATTCGCCTCCCCGGCTTTCGTCGCCGCGACCGCGTGGGTGATGCTGGCGATCGGGCTCAACCTGTCGGGCGTGTTCCAGGTCGGCGCCGGCGCCCTCGGCGGAGCGGGGCAGGGCGCGGTCGCGCGCGGGGGTCATGTCGGTAGCTTCGCGACCGGCCTGCTGGCGGTGTTGGTGGCGACACCCTGCACCGCGCCGTTCATGGCGGGCGCCGTCGCGGGCGCCCTGGCGGCCCCGGCGGCGGCGACGCTCTCGGTGTTCCTCGCGATGGGTTTGGGCCTTGCGGCCCCGTACGTGGTTTTGGCGTACGCGCCCGGGCTCGCGCGGCGCTTGCCTCGGCCGGGGGCGTGGATGGGGTGGATCCGCGGCATCCTCGCCTTCCCGATGTATGCGACGGCGGCGTGGCTGGTGTGGGTGCTGAGCCAAGAGGCCGGGCCGACGGGGTTGCTCGCCGGCTTGGCGGGCCTCGTGCTGGTCGGCTGCGCCGCGTGGCTGATCGGCGCCGTCCAGGGCGGGCGTGGCGTGGCGC
>JBAWFF010000291.1:0-23939 GCA_049591635.1 Acetobacteraceae bacterium | reverse complement strand
CGATCTGGCCGCCTTGCGCGACGGGCTCGCCGGGACCCGGTCGGCGTCGGCGCTGATCGGACCGGACGCCCCGCCCCTGCTCGCCGGAGCCCGCACAGCGCTCGCCCTCGACCCCGCGCTCGAACGCCAACTCACCGCTTCCCTCGCCGACCCCGCGCCGGCGCGGCTCGAGGACGGCGGCGCGATCCGGCCCGGCTTCGATGGCGAGCTCGACGCCGAACGCGCACTGCGCGACGATAGCCGCCGCGTGCTGGGTACGCTGCAGATGGACTATGCGCGCCGCTACGGCGTCGCCAGCCTGAAGATCCGCCACCATGCCCAGCTGGGCTATGTCATCGAGGCGCCGGCCGCTTCGGTCGAGCGCCTGCGGTCCTTCGAGGACCTGACGCTGCGCCAAAGCATGGCGAGCGGAGCGCGCTTCACGACGCCGGACCTCGCCGACCTCGACCGGCGGATCACCGAGGCGGCGGACCGCGCCGCCGCGCGGGAGCGCGCCATCTTCGCCCACCTCGTCGGGCGCGCGATGGCCGACGCCGAGGCGATCGCCGGCGCTGCCGGCGCGTTGGCCCTGCTCGATGTCACGCAATCCGCAGCCGCCCTCGCCGCCCCGGGCGACTGGTGCCGCCCGACAGTAACGGCGGACGAGGCATTCACGGTATCGGCGGGCCGGCATCCCGTGGTGGAGCGCGCCCTCGCCGGGCAAGCCGCGTTCGTGCCCAATGAGTGCGACCTTTCGCCGGACCGGCGCCTGCTGCTGCTGACCGGCCCGAACATGGCCGGCAAGTCGACATTCCTGCGCCAGAACGCGCTGATCGTCGTCTTGGCGCAGAGCGGACTGCCAGTGCCCGCCGAAGCCGCCCGCATCGGCATCGTCGATCGGCTGTTCTCCCGTGTCGGGGCCGCCGACGATCTGGCGCGGGGTCGCTCCACCTTCATGGTCGAGATGACGGAGACGGCGGCGATCCTGAACCAGGCCGGCCCGCGCTCGTTGGTGGTTGTCGACGAGATCGGACGCGGAACGGCAACGCTCGACGGCCTCGCCATCGCCTGGGCGGTCTTGGAGGCGCTGCATGCCTCGATCCGCTGCCGCACCATCTTCGCGACGCATTTCCACGAGCTGGCGGAACTCGCCGATCGGATGCCCCGGCTGCGTCCGCACACCATGCGGGTAAAGGAGTGGAAGAAATCAGTGGTCTTCCTGCACGAGGTCGCCGAGGGTGCGGCCGGACGATCATGGGGGGTGCACGTGGCCGAACTCGCCGGGGTGCCCGCCGCCGTGGTGCGTCGGGCCGGGACGCTCCTTGCCGCGCTGGAACGGGAGGGCGGACCGCTGGGCGCGGCCAGGCTGGCGGCATTGCCGCTATTCGCAACCGCCGCCCTACCCGAGGCTGGCGCCGCCTCGCTTTCATCGCCACATTCCGGCAATCATGCGGTTGCCGAGGCGCTCGCCGGGCTCGAACCCGATCGTATGTCACCCCGTGAAGCCCTCGACGCCCTGTATCGACTGAAAGCGATGCCCGAGGTTTCCCGCGACGAATGGAGCTAGTACGCTATCGTCCATGCTGAGCCATACGCCCCTTTCGCCGAACACCGAAGCCACCGACGCCATCCTGTCGGAGGCGCTGGCCGGGCTGGCGGGAGAAAGCGGCGCGGCGCCGCGCGACACCGCGTTGGGCGTCTTTCGCCGCCACCTCGCCCGCATCCAAACCCAGACGCAGCGTGACTTCGAGCAGGAGCAGATCACCGGCTTGCAAGCGGCGCGGCTGCTCGGCGCGCTCACCGACGGGCTCATTCGGGCGCTGTACGCGCATACCATCGCCGTCATCGGCGAACCGGAGCTGCTCAGCATCGCGGCGACCGGCGGCTATGGGCGCGGCGTCCTGGCGCCCTTCAGCGACATCGACCTGCTGTTCCTCACCCCGCTTGCTCCGTCCGAGCACACCCACCGCGTGGTCGAGCACATGCTCTATTTCCTGTGGGACCTCGGCCTTCGGGTCGGCCACGCCACCCGCTCCATCGCCGAATGCCTCACCGAAGGCGCCAAGGATTCGACCATCCGCACCTCGCTGCTGGACGCCCGCCATCTGACCGGCGAGCCGGCCTTGTTCGAGGAGTTTCATCAGGCGTTCGTCGCCGCCTGCCGCGAGGCGGGCGCCGCCGACTACATTCTCGCGTAACAAGCCGAACGCGCGGCGCGGCATCGCAGGTTCGGCGAGAGCCCCTTCGTGGTGGAGCCGAACATCAAGGAGGGACGCGGCGGCCTGCGCGACCTGCAAACCCTCTACTGGATTTCCCGCTATGTGTACGGCACCCAGACGATGGGCGAACTGGCGGACGTGGGCGGCATCCTGACCCACGCCGAGGCCCGCCACGCCCGGCGCGCGTGGGAGTTCTTGTGGACGCTGCGCTTCCATCTCCACTACGTCGCCGGACGCGCCGAGGAGCGGCTCACCTTCGATCTTCAGCCCGTCGTCGGCGCGCGCATGGGCTACACGCGCCACGGCCGGCAGGATGGCGTCGAGCGTTTCATGCGTCACTATTTCCTCACCGCCCGCGAAGTCGCCCGCGTCACCCGCATCCTGGAGCCGGCGATCCTGCGCTTCGCGCTCGGCTCACCGGCGATCGTGGCGGAAACCGACAAGGCGCTGCTCGACGCGGGGTTCGTGCTGGCCGAGGGCCAGTTGCTGCCGCTGTCCGGGCGCGACTTCGACGCCGAGCCCATCCAGATGCTGCGGATCCTCAAGGTCGCGCGCGACCGCGACCTGTCGCTGCATCCCCTCGCCGTGCGCGCGCTGATCCGCGGCGAGCGATGCGCGGCGCGCTTGCGCGACGATCCGGAGGCGGCGCGCTTGTTCATGGAGCTGCTGTGCGGCCGAATCGGCGATCCGCACGAGGCGGACGGCGCCCGCTGGCTGGCCATCCTGAACGAAACCGGTTTTCTTGGCCGCTACTTGCCCGACTGGGCACGCATCGTCGGGCAGATGCAGTTCGACACCTACCACGTCTTTACCGTCGACGAGCATACGATCGAGGCGATGCGCGTGCTGAACACGCTGGAGCGCGGGGAGCTGGCGGACATCGCGCCGATCGCCTCGGGCGTCGTCGATCACATGCAGTCGCGCCGCGCACTGCATGTCGCGATGCTGCTGCACGACATCGCCAAGGGCCGCGGCGGGGATCATTCGCAACTCGGCGCCGAGATCGCCACCCGGGTCGGCCCGCAGCTTCGACTGTCGGCGGAGGAAACCGAGACGGTGTCCTGGCTGGTGCTCCACCACCTCCTGTTGAGCGAGACCGCGTTCAAGCGCGACATCGACGATCCCAAGACGATTCTCGACCTCGCCGATCTCATCCAGTCGCCGGAGCGGCTGAAGCTGCTGCTGGTGCTCACCGTCGCCGACATGCGCGCCGTCTCGCCGAAGGTGTGGAACAACTGGAAGGCGACGCTGCTCCGCGAACTCTACAACCGCGTGGCGGAGGTACTGGCAGGCGGCCTCGGGACGACGGAACGCGATGTGCGGGTCAGCCGTGCCAAGCAGGCGGCCGCGGCGCTGCTGGGCGATCTCACCGCGACCGAAATCGAGGCGTTCACGTCGCTCGGCTACCCCGGCTACTGGCTCTCGTTCGATCCCGAGACGCACGCCCGCCACGCCCGGCTGGTGCGCGAGGCCGAAGCGCGGCAGGCGCCGTTGACCGTCAAGACCGAGCCCCTGCCCGCGCGTGCCGTTACCGAGGTGATCGTCTATTGCGCCGACCACGCCGGCCTGTTCAGCCGTATCTCCGGCGCGCTGGCGATCGCCGGCGCCTCTATCGTGGACGCGCGCATCCACACGCTCACCAACGGCATGGCGCTCGACACGTTCTGGATCCAGGACGCCGCCGGGGGCGCCTTCGACGCGCCCCACCGGCTGGCGCGGCTGTCGGTGCTCATCGAGCAGGCGCTCTCCGGGCAACTCCGGCTGGACGCCGAGATCCGAAAGGTGTCGGCGGCTCTGCTCGGACGGCGAATGCGGGCGATCCATGTGCCGCCCCGGGTGATGATCGACAATCACGCCTCGAACACCTTCACCGTGATCGAGGTGAACGGGCGCGACCGTCCGGGCCTGCTGCACGACGTCACCGCGGCAATCAGCGAGCAGGGTTTGCAGATCGCCTCGGCGCACGTCACCACCTACGGCGTGCGCGCCGTCGATGTCTTCTACGTCAAGGACGTGTTCGGCCTGAAGATCGAGAATGAGCGTCGGCTGAGCCAGATTCGCGCCGCGTTGCTCCACTCGCTGGAGAATAGCGACGACGTGGCCGCCCCGGTCGCCGCGCCGGAGCCGATGCGCCGCCGCCGGGCGGCCGCCGGCTGATACGAGCGGTCAGGTCAGCGAGTCGTCGCCTCCCCCGCCGCTATCGCCGCCGCTATCGCCACCCCAATCGCCGCCGCCGCTTCCCTGATCCCAGCCGCCGCCACCGCCGCCGTCATCGGGAGCCGCCGAACCGGGATCGTTCCAGTTCGACTGGTCGGGCGCGCCCTGATCCCAGGTGCCCTGGTCCACGTAGCCCTGATCGGGCGCGGCACCGAAACCGGGGGTGGCCCCGAAGCCGCCGCCCATCCCGCCGCCGAAGGCCTCATGCGGAGAGAACATGCTGCGGATCGCATCGGCCGCCAGCACGCCGCCGGCGACGCCCGCCGCCGTGGTCAGCGCGGAGCCAAGAAAACCCGAGCCTCCCGCGCGCTGAAAGGCGCCGGGCTGGTAGCCTGGCGGGTATTGCGGCGGTGGGGGGCCGGCATATTGCTGACCCGGAGGGCCGCCCGGACCCTGCCGCGCGCCGCCGCCAAATAGGCCGCTGAAAAACCCGCCCTGGCGCGGCCCGCCCTGGGGTTGCTGCGCCGATTGCTGAACCTGTTGCAGCTCCCATTCCGCGCGCCGCAGCCGGTTCTGCGCCTCGACCAGCGCGTGCTCCTGGACGAAGGCGAGTTGGGTCAGCCGATAGCGCGCCTCCGGGTTCGCCTGGAATTGCTGGGCGATGAAGGCATCGGCCTCCGGATCGACCGGCGGCAGCGGCGGGGCGGCCGATTGCGTCGCCGGAACGGAGGCGCCTCCCCATACACCCTGTGTCGGCGCGGCGCCGCCCACCCGCGCGATGAAGGCGGCGATGATGTCGCGTTCCTCGTTGGTCATTGGGGTCTCCCTGCCAACCCGTCGTCACGCTGACGTGGCGACGCCCCGCTCCCGCGTCAACTCGCCCGCCTTGCCGCGAGGGCGCGGGCCGCCTTACGTTGCGCCGCACCAACGCCAGGCCGCGCATGGACCCGACACCCAGCAGCTTCCAGGACTTGATCCTTACCTTGCACCATTTCTGGGCTCGCCAGGGCTGCGTCATCCTCCAGCCCTACGACGTCGAGATGGGCGCCGGCACGTTTCATCCCGCGACCACGCTCCGCGCCCTCGGTCCGCGCCCGTGGCGTGCCGCCTACGTCCAGCCGAGCCGCCGCCCGACCGACGGACGCTATGGGGAGAACCCGAACCGGCTGGGCCACTATTACCAGTATCAGGTCATCATGAAGCCGAGTCCGGAGGACGCCCAGGACCTGCTGATCGCCAGCTACCGCGCGATCGGCCTCGACCCGTTGCGCCACGATTTCCGTTTCGTGGAGGACGACTGGGAAAGCCCGACCCTCGGCGCCTGGGGCCTCGGATGGGAGGTCTGGTGCGACGGCATGGAGGTAGGCCAGTTCACCTACTTCCAGCAGGTCGGCGGCATCGCGGTCGAACTGCCCAGCTTCGAGATGACCTACGGCCTGGAGCGGCTGGCCATGTACGTCCAGGACGTGGAGAACGTGTTCGCGCTGGACTTCAACGGCGCCGGCGTGACCTACGGCGACATCTTCCTCCGCGCGGAGCGCGAATACAGCGCCTACAGCTTCGAGCACGCCGACACCGACATGCTGACGCGCCACTTCGCCGACGCCGAGCGCGAGTGCCACGCTATCCTGGCCCAGCACCTCGCCTTGCCGGCCTACGACCAGTGCATCAAGGCGAGCCATCTGTTCAATCTGCTCGACGCGCGCGGCGTCATCAGCGTCACCGAACGGGCGAGCTATATCCGCCGCGTGCGGACGCTGGCGAAGGCGTGCTGCGAGGCGTGGGTGGCTGGGGAGGGATGACGTTCGCCGGTCATGGGCCTATATCTACCATGAACGTCAGTTTTCTACCGAGAGCTGCCAGGATGAGCACGCAACTCAACATCAAGAGCGAGGATGCCTACCGTCTCGCCTCCAAGCTCGCCGAGATCACCGGGGAGAGTCTGACGACTTCGGTAATCGGGGCGCTTCGCGAGAAACTCGATCGTGAGATGAAGACGCGGGATCGGGAGGAGCGTTTGCGCAAACTGCGCGAGATCACCGCCGATATTCGCCGTCACCTGGGCGAGCCATTGCCAAGCTCGGACCATAGCTGGCTCTACGATGACGATGGCCTGCCTAAATGATTCTGGACAGTTCGGCGCTGCTCGCGATCGTGCTCGCCGAGCCGGAAGAGGCGGCCATGGCTGACCTGTTGATGGATGCGCCGAACGTGCGGATGTCCGCGGTGAACTGGGTCGAGGCGGCTGTCGTCGTCGATCAGAGGAAGAGTCCGGTCGCCACGGCGAGGCTGGAGGAGACGTTGCAGGTCCTCTGCGTGGAAGTGGTCCCGGTTGCCGCGACGACGGCGGTTATCGCGCGGCTCGCGTACCAACGGTTCGGGCGAGGCAATCACAAAGCGAAGCTGAACCTTGGGGACACATTCGCCTATGCGCTGGCCAAAGAGGCAGAGGAGCCTCTTCTCTTCAAGGGCGACGACTTCGCGCAAACCGACATCGAACCTGCGCTGAAGCCCTGAGCGATGGCGGAGCTTTTCATCGAACTGTTCAGCGAGGAAATCCCCGCCCGGATGCAAGCCGGCGCGGCGGCTGACCTGGAGCGGCTGGTTGCGTCCGCGCTCGCGTCCCTCTCGCCAAGCAGGATCGGCACTTTTCATGGGCCGCGCCGCATTGCGCTGCGGGCAGACGTCACCGCCGAGGTCGCCGCCGCATCGAGCGCGGAACGCGGTCCCCGGCTCTCCGCGCCGGAGCAAGCCCTCGCCGGCTTCCTGCGCAAGCATGGCGCGACACGCGATCAGGTGCGCGAGGAGGGCGAGTACTGGGTGCTCGACAAGCGAGCCGAGGCAGTCTCCGCGCGAGATCTGATTGCTACCTCCATGCCGCCGCTGCTGCGCCGCTTCCCGTGGCCGAAATCCATGCGCTGGGGAACCAGCGCCTTCACCTGGGTCCGCCCGCTGCGGCGCATCATTTGCCTGTTGGATGGGGAGGTCGTGGATTTCGATCTGCGCGAGGGCGCCGACGACGCGCACGGACTCGCGTCGTCCAATGTCACCGAGGGCCACCGCTTCCATGCCCCCGGCCCCATCTCGGTCGCGTCATGCGCTGAATGGCAGGAGGCCCTCGCGGAGCGTCGGGTGCTCGTGCACGCAGCCGAGCGCCGCACCCGCATCGCAAGCGGCATCGAAGCGGAGGCGGCGGCCCGCGATCTCCGGGTCGTCGATGATCCTGGCCTGCTCGACGAGGTGGCCGGCCTCGTCGAATGGCCGGTCCCGCTGCTCGGCCGCATCGACCCCGCCTACATGGACCTGCCGCCCGAGGTCATGCAGGTCTCAATGCGGGTGAACCAGCGCTACTTCTGCCTGCGAACACCCGAGGGCGATGCCGCCCCCTGGTTCGGCTTCGTCGCCAATGTGGAGGCCGAAGACGGCGGCGCGACCATCATCGCCGGCAACGAACGCGTGTTGCGCGCCCGCTTCGCCGACGCGCGGCATTTCTGGGATTTGGACCGCCGCACGAAGCTGGCCGATCGCGTACCGGCGCTGGACGCCATCACTTTCCACGCCAAGCTGGGAACCCAGGGCGAGCGTGTGTGGCGGCTGCGCCGTCTGGCGCGCATAATCGCGCCCCTCGTCGGCGCCGATCCCGCGCTCGCCGAACGCGCGGCGGAACTCGCCAAAGCCGACCTCGTCACCGGCATGGTGGGCGAGTTCCCCGAACTGCAGGGCGTGATGGGCCGCTACTACGCACTGCACGACGGCGAACCGGCGGAGGTCGCCGATGCGATCCGCGATCATTACGCGCCCAAAGGGCCGAGCGAAGCAGCACCGATCGCACGGGTATCGATCGCACTGGCATTAGCGGACAAGCTCGATCAACTGGCCGGGTTCTTCTCAATCGGTGAAAAGCCGACTGGCTCAGGTGATGCTTACGCATTGCGGCGGGCTGGGCTCGGCATCATTCGCATCGTTCGCGAGAACGCTTTGAGGCTACCTTTGCTACACCTCTCGGAGGCAGCGAGCGCCGAATTCGGGACAGCGGCTGCGGAGCAAGAGGGCGTCGATGTTCTGAGTTTCCTTCTGGCGCGCCTCATCGTTCAATTGCTGGATGAAGGAAAGCCGCATGATGTCGTTACAGCAGTATTGAGCCCGGAGGGGCCCTGGGATAGCGATGACATCAATATTCTTGCGGAGCGCATTGATGCTGTTGCAGACTTGCTCGCCACGCCGGATGGCACCAACCTGCTTATAGCCTATCGCCGCGCGGCCAATATTCTCCGCATCGAGAACCGCAAGGACGGCCCGCACGACGGCAAGCCGAAGCGCGGCCTACTGCGGCAGTCGGAGGAGCAGGTGGTTGCAGATACGATGGACCAGGTGGTGCCTGTGATCGACGCAAATCTCGCAGCTGAACGATTTGGTCCCGCCATGACCGCAATGGCCGCCCTCCGCGCGCCTCTCGACGCGTTCTTCGATCGCGTAACCGTCAACGATCCCGATCCCGATTTGCGCCGCAATCGCTTGCGCCTTCTTAACCGGGTCCGGGCGACGATGGATCGCGTCGCCGACTTCTCGAAAATCGAAGGCTGAAACCGACTCATGCAGACAGACCGCACGACTGAATGCCGCCCGCTTGTTCCCGTCATGCCCGGCGCAGGCCGGGCATCCACGTCTTTGCTCGCGACCAGGAAGACGTGGATGGCCGGGCCAAGCCCGGCCATGACGGCATGGTTTCCCGGAGGAGCACTCTGATGCCGCAATGGGTGTACAGCTTCGGCGCCGGGCGCAACGAGGGGAGCGCCGACATGCGCGACCTGCTCGGCGGCAAGGGCGCCAATCTGGCGGAGATGGCGTCCATCGACCTGCCAGTCCCCCCCGGCTTCACCATCACCACCGAGGTCTGCACCGCGTTCTACAAGAACGACCGTACCTACCCGCCGGAACTGAAATCGCAGGTGCGCGATGCCTTGGCGCGCGTCGAGACCGCCGTCGGCCGGCGCTTCGGCGATGCCGGCCAGCCCCTGCTGGTCTCGGTCCGCTCCGGCGCGCGCGTGTCCATGCCCGGCATGATGGACACGGTGCTGAACCTCGGCCTCAACGACGACACCGTGGAGGGGTTAGCCCGCGACGCCGGCGACGCCCGCTTCGCCTGGGACAGCTACCGCCGGTTCATTCAGATGTACGGCTCGGTGGTGCTCGGCGTCGAGCATCATCGGTTCGAGGAGATCATCGAGGCCGCGAAACTCGACACCGGCGTCACCGAGGACACCGCGCTCTCGCCCGACGAGTGGCGGCAGGTCGTGGATGCCTACAAGGACATGATCGCCCATGAGACGGGCAAGCCATTTCCGCAGGAGCCGGAGGAACAGCTCTGGGGCGCGATCGGCGCCGTGTTCGGAAGCTGGATGAACGCCCGCGCGGTCACCTATCGCCGCCTGCACGACATCTCCGCCGATTGGGGCACCGCCGTGAACGTCCAGGCGATGGTGTTCGGCAACATGGGCGAGGACTGCGCCACCGGCGTCTGCTTCACCCGCGACCCCTCGACCGGGGAGAACATGTTCTTCGGCGAGTACCTCGTGAACGCGCAGGGCGAGGATGTCGTCGCCGGCATCCGCACCCCGCAGCCGCTATCGGCTGCCCGCGCGGAACCAGGCGAGGTGGCGATGGAAACGGCGATGCCGCGCGCCTACGCCGAACTGACGGAGGTGCGCGCCCGCCTCGAACGCCACTACCGCGACATGCAGGACATCGAGTTCACGGTGCAGCAGGGCCGTTTGTACATGCTGCAGACGCGCACCGGCAAACGCACCGCCGCGGCCGGCCTGCGCATCGCCGTCGAGATGGCGAACGAGGGCCTGATTGATCGGTCCGAGGCCGTGCGCCGCATCAATCCCGCCACGCTCGATCAGCTGCTGCATCCGATGCTCGATCCCAAGGCCGCGCGCAAGCCGCTCGGCGACGGCCTGCCGGCGAGCCCAGGTGCCGCCTGCGGCGTGATCGTGTTCAGCGCCGACGAGGCGGAATCGCGAGCCGCGAACGGCGAATCCGTGATCCTCGTGCGGATCGAGACCAGCCCGGAAGACATCCACGGGATGCACGCCGCCGCCGGCATCCTCACCATGCGTGGCGGCATGACCAGCCACGCCGCGGTGGTCGCGCGCGGCATGGGCCGGCCCTGCGTCGTCGGCGCCGGCAAGACCATGACGGTGAACTACAATGCCCAGACCCTGATCGCCGCCGGTCGCACCTTGCAGACCGGCGACACCATCACCATCGACGGCAGCACCGGCATGGTGTTCGCCGGCGCCGTCGCGATGATCGAGCCGGCGATGTCGGACGAGTTCGCCACGCTGATGGAATGGGCCGACGCGGCGCGCACTATGAAGGTTCGCGCCAACGCGGAGACCCCGCTGGATGCCGAGACCGCGCGCAAGTTCGGCGCCGAGGGGATCGGGCTGTGCCGCACCGAGCACATGTTCTTCGACCCCGAGCGGATCGGCGCGGTGCGGCAGATGATCATGACCAACGACGAGGCCGGGCGGCGGGCCGCGCTGGCCCGCCTGCTGCCGTTCCAGCGCGAGGATTTCCGCGAGCTGTTCCGCATCATGGCGGGCTTGCCCGTCACCATCCGGCTGCTCGATCCGCCGCTGCACGAGTTCCTGCCGCACGCCGACGCCGAACTGGCCGAAGTCGCGCAGGCGCTGGGGACCGACGTGGAGACGATGCGCCGCCGCGCCGCCGAACTCGCCGAGGCCAACCCGATGCTCGGCCATCGCGGTTGCCGCCTCGGCATTTCGTACCCCGAGATCTACGAGATGCAGGCGCGCGCCATCTTCGAGGGCGCCCTCGCGGTCGCCGAGGAGACCGGCGCGGCACCGGTGCCCGAGATCATGATCCCGCTCGTGGGCACGCGGCGGGAATTGGAGATCACCCGCGCCCAGGTCGATCGGGTCGCCGCCGAGGTGTTCAAGGAGGCGGGCCGCGAGATCGAGTACAGCGTCGGCACGATGATCGAGCTGCCGCGCGCCTGCATCATCGCCGACCGGATCGCCGAGGTCGCGGATTTCTTCAGCTTCGGCACCAACGATTTGACGCAGACCACGTTCGGGTTGTCGCGTGACGACGCCGGGAAGTTCCTGCCGCTCTATGTCGAGAAGGGCATCCTGCCGAAGGACCCGTTCGTGTCGCTCGATATCGAGGGCGTCGGTGCGATGGTGCGGCTCGCGGCCGAGAAGGGCCGCAGCACTAAACCGGACCTCAAGCTCGGCATCTGCGGCGAGCACGGCGGCGATCCGGCGTCGATCGTGTTCTGCCAGCAGGTCGGGCTCGATTATGTGTCATGCAGCCCGTACCGCGTCCCGGTCGCCCGCCTCGCGGCGGCGCAGGCCGCGCTGGGCGCGGCGGGGGATCGGACGGCGTGAGAGGCGGCGTCGCCAATCGAGGCCGCGCGCGATGGTCAAGTCATCGCAAATGACACTTTGCGGAGGATTGGCGCGCTTGCCGATTCGGATGTCATGGCAATCGGGAGGGACGCTCTGCGCCCCTACGCGCCATTCTCGACCGCTGCCGCTGCTCCCGAAAGCGGACAGACGTCATCGATCAGCCCCGATGACGCGGCAAGATGCTTT
The DNA here is from genome assembly GCA_049591635.1 of Acetobacteraceae bacterium. Taxonomy (GTDB): domain Bacteria; phylum Pseudomonadota; class Alphaproteobacteria; order Acetobacterales; family Acetobacteraceae; genus DATFDN01. Next base: position 11,959 of record JBAWFF010000291.1, on the reverse strand, counting down.
AGCTCTTCCCTCGCGGCCGCGATGACCTCCCGGGACAGATCCGGATCGGTCTTCTCCAAGGCGCGGGCCATGGCGACGCTTCCGACCATCGCCGAGACCAGCGTCAGCGCGCGCCGCCGTATCGCCTCCTTCGAGGCTCCCGCCGGAAGGGCATCCTCGATGAGCGCGACCAGGTCCCGGAAGCCGTCGGCGTAAGCCGCGCCGATCGATTTGCCCTGCCGCGGCACGTCGGAGACACAGGCCGCCATCAGGCAGCCCGATCCCGCGTCGTTTACGTGTGCCTCGCAGAGATAGGCGTCGAGATAGGCGGACAGCGGATCGGGCACGGCCTCGCGAAGGTCACGCCAGAGCGCGGCCCCATCCGTAAACGCCTTGCAGGCGGCTTCCCTGGCAAGAGCGCCCTTCGACTCGAACTGACCGTAAAGCGCACCCTGGGTGAGACCGGCTTCGCGACAGATCTCGGCGACCCCGGCCCCTTCGAACCCCCGCTCCTGAAGCAATCGTCTCGCCGTCGCGACCAGCGCGGCGCGATGCTCCGCCACCTTCTCTCCCGAAACCTTCACGGATCGCTTCCCGTCAGCGCTCTTGATCTATTGATAGTGACCTCTATCTATGGGCGCGATGATAGAGACCGCTACGATTACCGGCATCTAGGTGGTTCGCGCCTGACGGAGCCGCAAGGGGCGGCATCCGACAATAGGCGCACTTACCCGGGTCGCTCCCCAACCCACCACCGCGTGCCGCGAGGCGGCCTCGCTTGCCAACGTCAACACTCACTGGGTCGCCCCATGCGCAGAGTAACAGGCTGAAGGTCGGGTCATGGACAACATCCCCCTGACCGACCAGGACATCGCCGAACGCACAAGCGTCGCCGGCGACAGCTACCGGTTCGTTCGCCGCCGCCGACGGTGGCGCACGCTCGCGCTCGTCGGCGTCGTGGCGGTGCTGGCCGCCGCCGGCACCGAGCACTTCTGGCGGGCCGGCGAGCACCCGGCCGCTCCGCCGCCTCCGCCACCGCGGGTGACCGTGAGCCTGCCGCTGCGGCAGGTGGTCCAGGACACCGGCCGCTTCCTCGGCCAGTTCTCCGCTGTGGACAGCGTGCAGTTGCGGGCACAAGTCGGCGGCACCCTGACCGCGATCGACTTCCAGGACGGGCAGATCGTGCGCAAGGGCGATCCGCTCTTCGTCATCGACCCGCGACCGTTCCAGATCAGGCTCGATCAGGCCGTCGCGCAGTTCCAGACCGCACAGGCCAAGGAGACGCTAAGCACGGCGGAACTCTGGCGCGCGCAGCAGCTCAAGCGGACCGACTTCGGCACCGCGGAATCCGTGGACCAGCGCGCCGCCGATCAGCGCGGCGCGCAGGCCGCCATCGACACCGCCAAGGCGGCGATCATGGACGCGCGGCTCGACCTGGAATTCGCGGACATCACCGCGCCGTTCACCGGGCGCATCGGCGCGCATCTCGTCTCCGTCGGCAGCCTGGTGAGCGGCAGCCGCGGCGGCACGAGCCCGACGACGCTGCTGGCGACGATCGTCTCGCTCGACCCGATCCATCTCGACTTCGACATGAGCGAGTCCGATTACCTGGCCTACCAGAAGGCCCACCACGGCGGCGCGCCGCATGACAATGTCGACGTCAGCGTCGATGGCGACGGACATTTCGATCGCCACGGGACGCTCGACTTCATCGACAACACGGTGAACCGCGGCAGCGGGACCATCCATGCACGCGTGACGGTGCCCAATCCGGACCTCACCCTCACGCCCGGCCAGTTCGCGCGCCTGCGCGTGGCACTTGGCGAGCCAGCGCCGGCCCTGCTGGTGCCCGCCGCCGCCGTCGTCCCCGACCAGTCACAGCAGGTCGTGATGACCGTGGCGCCGAACGGCACGGTCGTTCCGAAGGTGGTGCGGACCGGCGATCTCTACCGCGGGCTGCGGGTCATCCGCGGCGGCCTCGCGGCTGACGATCGAGTCGTCATCGACGGCCTGGTGCGCGTCCGTCCCGGGATGAAGGTCGCGCCGATCGCCGGCGCGATCACACCAGATCCCTCCGCCGGCGACGCGGGATAGGAGAGCGCGATGCGCTTCACGCACCTCTTCATCGACCGCCCCATCCTGGCGACGGTGATCAGCGTCTTTGTCACTCTCATCGGGCTCGGCGCGCTGGTGGTCCTGCCGGTCGCGCAATACCCGGAGATCGTGCCGCCCACTGTGCAGGTGACCACGATGTACCCTGGCGCGTCCGCCCAGGTGGTCAGCCAGACGGTGGCGACGCCGCTCGAGCAAGAGATCAACGGCGTCGAGGACATGATCTACATGAGCAGCCAGTCCACCGGGGACGGCAAGCTCACCATCACGGTCACCTTCCGCATCGGCACGGACCTGAACGTTGCGCAGATGCTCACCCAGAATCGCGTGCAGGACGCGCTGCCGCGCCTGCCGGAGGACGTGCAGCGCCTGGGCGTGCAGGTGCGCAAGGCGACGCCCAACATCCTGCTCGCGGTGCATCTCTATTCACCCGATGGGTCGCGCGACAACCTATATCTTTCAAACTACGCGACGCTGCACGTAAAGGATGCACTGGCGCGGCTTCCCGGCGTCGGCGACGTGCAGCTCTTCGGTGCCCGCGACTACGCGATGCGCATCTGGCTCGATCCGGACAAGGTCGCTGCCTATAAGCTGGATGCCGACGACGTGCTCGCGGCGCTGCGTGCGCAGAACGTGCAGGTCTCGGCCGGTATCCTGAATCAGCCGCCGGTCTCGGGAAACGCCGCGTATCAGCTCAACGTCCAGACGCTCGGCCGCCTGACCACGCCCGAACAGTTCGCCAACATCATCCTCAAGACCGACGCGCAAGGACGCCCGACCCGCATCCGCGACGTCGGCCGCGTCGAAATCGGCGCGGCGGATTACGGCTCCACCGCCTACATGGACCGCACCGAGGGCCTGCCCCTGCTAATCTTCGCCCAACCAGGCGCGAACTCGCTGGCAGTGGAGCACGAGGTCCAGGCGACCATGCAGGACCTCAAGAAGGACTTCCCGCCCGGCCTCAGCGACATCATCATCTACGATCCGACGATCTTCGTCGCGAAATCGGTGCACGAGGTCGTGACGACGATCTTCGTCGCGATCCTGCTCGTCGTCGGCGTGGTGTTCCTGTTCTTGCAGACCTGGCGCGCCTCGCTCATCCCGGTGATCGCCATCCCGGTCTCGCTCGTCGGCTCCTTCACCATCCTGTTCGCGCTTGGAATATCGCTGAACAACCTGTCGCTGTTCGGACTGGTGCTGGCGGTCGGCATCGTCGTCGATGACGCGATCGTCGTCGTGGAGAACGTCGAGCGCAATATCGCCACGGGCATGACGCCGAGGGAAGCCGCGCATCGCACGATGGACGAAGTCGGCGGTGCGCTGGTGTCCATCGCGCTGACGCTGTGCGCGGTGTTCGTTCCATCGGCGTTCCTGTCCGGCATCTCCGGACAGTTCTTCCGCCAGTTCGCCGTGACCATCGCCGCCTCGACGGTGATCTCGTTGATCGTTTCGCTCACCCTCAGCCCGGCGCTCTGCGCGCTGTTGCTGAAGCCGCATGACCCGCACCAGGCCGCCCGCGGCAATCTGGCGGGACGGCTGTTGCGCGCCGCCTTCGCGCGCTTCAATCGCGGGTTCGAGCGGATGTCGGACGCCTACGGCGCGCTGACCCGTCGGCTGGTGCGCGGCCTGGCGGTCGTGGTGGTGATCTATGTCGCCCTGATCGGCGCCGCCGGCTTCGAACTCGCCCGCGTGCCGACCGGCTTCATTCCCGAACAGGACCAAGGATACCTCATCACCGTCCTGCAACTTCCGCCTGGCGCCAGCCTGGCGCGGACCGAACGGGTGGTGAAGCGGGCGGTCGACATCATCCTGAAAACGCCGGGCGTCGAGCACGTCGCGCCGTTCGCTGGCCTGGATGCGACGACGTTCACCGTCGCATCCAATTCGGGCACGATCTTCTCCGGCCTGCCGTCGCTCTACAACCACGACATCCCAGGGGTCACGGCGAACTCGGTACTGGCCGATCTGCGCAAGCGCCTCTCAGTCATCCAGGGCGCCTACGTGCTGACGATCCCGCCGCCGCCGGTGCAGGGGATCGGCAATTCCGGCGGCTTCAAGATGATGCTGGAGGATCGCGCGGGGCTGGGCACCCGGGCGCTGGTGAACGCCGCGAATGCGCTGGTTGCCGCCGCCAACAAGGACCCGAGCTTCGCCGGCGTGTTCACGCTGCTGAACGCCGGATCACCGTCGGTCTACGCCGACATCGACCGCCTGAAGGCAGAGAAGGTCGGGCTCACGCCAACCGACGTGTTCGACACGCTGCAGCTCTATCTCGGCTCGCAATACATCAACGACTTCAATTTCCTGGGCAGGACCTACGAGGTGATCGCCCAGGCGGACAGCCGGTTCCGGCGCGATCGGCAGGACCTTATGGGCCTGAAGGCGCGCAACGCAGCCGGCGAGATGGTGCCGATCGGAACGGTCGCGCGACTGCGGGACACGACGATCCCCTACCGCGTGCCGCGCTACAATCTGTATCCGGCGGCCGAGGTGCAGGGCGTGGCGGCACCAGGCGTAGCCACCGGCACGGCGCTGCACCGGATGGAGGAACTGGCAGCGCAGGTGCTGCCGCCGGGCATCGGCTACGAATGGACCGAGATCGCCTATCAGCAGGAGCAGAAGGGCACGCCGACGATGCTGGTGTTCGGCGCCGCCGCGCTGTTCGTCTTCCTGGTTTTGGCGGCGAATTACGAGAGCTGGAAGCTGCCGCTGTCGGTGGTGCTGATCGTGCCGATGTGCCTGCTCGCCTCCGTCACGGGGATACTGTTCCGCGGCATGTCGATCGACATCCTCGCGCAGATCGGTTTCGTGGTCCTGGTTGGTCTGGCGGCGAAGAATGCGATCCTGATCGTCGAGTTCGCGCGCCAGGCGCAGGACGCCGGCAGCGCGCCCGCCGAGGCGGCGGTCAGCGCGGCGCGGCGGCGTCTGCGGCCGATCCTGATGACGTCGCTCGCCTTCATTCTCGGCGTGGCGCCGCTGGTGGTCGCGACGGGTGCCGGCTCCGAGATGCGGCAATCCCTGGGGACCGCCGTTTTCGCTGGCATGCTCGGTGTCACCGGCTTCGGTCTGATCTTCACGCCGGCGTTCTACACGCTGGTGCAGCGGATCAGCATCACCCGTGGTCGAGCGTCAGCCGACCTGCGCAAACCGCGAGACCAGGCGCGCGAGGCACGCGGCCGCGGCGTCACGGTCGCGGGCCGGCGACTGAGCGGGCCTTAACCGCCGCTGCTTTCGGCGCGCGGACATGGGAGGCGCGGGCCGCGAACGCGCGATCCGTATAGCCGGAGCACCTGTCCGCTCTGCCCTGTTTAGCGCTCGAAGGCTGCCCGTCTGCCTACGGCCAATTCCACTCATTCCGCTATGCGCCCATGTCAGCCCTTGAGACATGAACTGGCGCTTCCCAAAGGCCGCCGTTCTTTAGTCATAGCGAAAACGTGCCGGTTCGGCGAGGTGGTGGCTGGCTTGATCAGTTGAAGCGAAGGCCGAAGAGGCCGCCGGTCTCGGTAGCATCGGTCAGCTTAGTGGGGCGTACGAAGGCGTTGACGTCGAATCCGGGCCGGAAGCCATCGCGCGGTAGCGCGTCCGAGTTCATCGTGACGATGTATTGGTAGCCGACGGCCGCGGCGTGATCCGCCCCGAGCTGGAGAGCCTTGGCAACCTGTCGCTCGTCGACGCCGTCGAAAAGATGGCTATCATGGATGAGGAAGCCGGGTCCCATTCCGCGCCGGGTCGCGAGATCGGCAAGCATTAGATCGAAGCAGAAAATCTGCATGTTGGTGATTCCCTTACTTCGCTGGGCATCAATGCGCACGTCAACGGTGGGCCCATTAGGTGTCGCGCTGATCGTCAGGCTGCCGGCCTTCTCGTAGAGAGCGTTCGACAGCTCTTCAAAAGTCAGGATCGCCTCCGAGATCATCTCCCGTCGCTCGTGCAAATCGTCCTGAAGTGCCTTGAGGAGTCGAGCGCGCTCAATGTCGAGCTCCACCTTAGTGCTCTCGATCCGCTCGGCCGTCGCGAGGCGCTGGCGCAGGCCCTCGGCCTCCGCTTCGGCCCGACCAGCCTCCTCTTGGAGCCGTGAGTAGTGTTCGAGAGCGCCGCCCGAGCGCAGGATGCTCATCAGTTGGCGCCGCCGCTGGTCGAGACGCTCGCGCGTTCGGTCGCGCTCGCCGATGCGAGCCTCGGCGGCTTTCACCTCGTTCGTCAAATGCGCCTTGCGGTTCTGGACTACGGCTTGGTGGAAAGCTGCGACTTCCTCGAACCGCCGGCCGACTGTACCGGGCAGGATGACGCCAGCCTCGCGGTACACACGATCAAGATTGCCGGCTGCGGGCGGATGCTCGCCATCGAGCGCGTCGTGCAGTTGGAGGATCAGCTCGCGATCCATCGTATTCTCGTCGTTGAGGACGGAGATGTCGCGCGTGAGCACCGACGCCTCGCGTTCGAGCTCGGCGTATTCCGGGACTACGTTGAATGAGGCGAGCTGCTCGCGCAGGCGACGCGCCCGCGCCTCGGCGATGGTCAGGCGCGTGCGCAGGTCCGCTGCGGTCCCGAAGTAACGACCGAGCCCACCTTCCTTCGCGGCCTTGCGGACCTCGGCCATAGCCTTTTCTTGTGTGCGGACCTCTTGGAACTCCTGCGGGATGCGGGCGTCGAGGCCGAGCAAGTAGGAAACAGCCACCTGCTGATCCCAGGGCTGCTGCTTGTTGGACTGTTGGGTGGGCGCGAGAAGTCCGCCGCTGTTCTGCCGGCGCGCGAAGTAGGAGAAGAGTGAGCGGAACGTCGGGCGAAATCGGGTCCGCTTATCGTCCTCGTTGTCGTTACTCAGGCCGAAGAAGACCGTGCCCAGCAGCGCCCGCCACTGCTCGTTACTCAAGACGAGATCGCCCGATTTGGCATCGAGGGTGGGCTGCGCCGGCCATGCCGAGGTATCCCCCTGTAGCCGGATGCGCGAAGGCTTGGATCCCGACCGTGCGACGTCAACGATCGCCCCACCCACGTCAACGCGTGCCTCAAACGACCAGGGCGAGAGCTCGAAGGAACGGAAGATGCTCTCCCTGTCCGCGCTGCCGCCGAACAGGAAGTGAATGAGTTCGATGAAGCTTGTCTTGCCAGCCCCGTTCCGCGACTGTCGATCCGTCGCGCCCTCGCTCTTGTCGGCGAGGAGGATATTGAGACCTGGTCCGAAGGTCAGGCTCTTGAACGTCGAAAGGTCGCTGCTCAGCTCGTGGATCATGAAGCGATTTTTCGGAGGAGACCGCGCTCGAACTCGACAGCACCGATCATGAAGAGGAGGTCAAGCGCCAGCACAAACCAGTCGTAGTTGATGGGCGCGGGTTCGCCTGCATCGCCGCGCTTCAGCCGCACGTCATCCCAGAGGCGAGATATCGTCATCGGCTCGCGCAGCGAGACGAGAAGACCGCCGCCGACGGCGAGGAGTGCGCGGTCGGGGCGGATATGCTTGGTGGGCAGGATCATGCGGCCGTGTCCTGAACAATGTCCTCGAAGATGTCGCAACGCTCAAAGAAGTAGCAAAGCACTGCGAGCACCGCACCCTGCTGCGATGGTTCGCCGTCCATGCCGCCGGCGAAGGATTGAAGTTCGCCGAAGACTTGGTCGGGGCTGAGACCGGCCGCCCTTAGAGCTTGATACCGCGCCCTGAAAGCCTCCGCGACATCCTCACCGAAGCTCGGGTCGGGCCAGGCGTCGAAAAAGTCTTGGACCAGCTTTTCTCGCCGACGGCCCTGCCGTAGCAGCGCCGCCGCGTCCTGCGATAGCGCGTTGTATTGGAGCTTGCTCGGGGAAGGAGCCGCGAGCGGCGGCTCAGCGCCCGGGTCGCGGCGCTGTATCGCGATGATAACCGGCCGGAGGTTTGCGAAATCGAGCCTCTCGAGCGTGCGCTGCGACGGAACGGCGCCGAACAGGTCCTCGAGTTGATGGAGCGATAGGCGCATAACGACGGCGCGCATCTCGGCTTCGCCGAGAACCGCGATAGCGATTATGGGGTGCGCCGCCCGAAGATCGTCGAGCTTGCGCACCGCTTCGGCCGGCAAGCCACGAGGATCGTTGTGGACGAACTCCCATCGGCGCATCCTCGCGCCCCAATGGGCGCTGGCGCCATAGAAATCCCCATCAATCTTGGCGAGTAGGTCGGTGAGCTTGGTCGCGTCGGGCGCGTAGGACTGGAACACCGTGCCGTCGCTCGGCCGAAAGCCGTCACATTTGAGGTCGCCGCTTGGTCCATAAGGTCGTACAGGCTCGAAGTCCCCGGTGAACCCGTGAGCCATGACACGCGCGAAGAAACCCTCGAACGCCTTTCCCTTCTCGCGAAGAAATGTGTTCTCGAACTTCAGGCCGTAGAAGCTGCGTTGCGTGTCGTCCAAGCTGTCCCTCGTCGAGTCGGGCCTTTCTCCGCGGCCCGGGTCATTTTGGTTTAGGCACTCGTCCATCTCCCGTCGAGGACGATGGCCGAGCGGCCGTTGGCTGTCCTGACATTATCGCGCCCACCCGCGGGAGCGCCGCTGCCGAATATCCTCATCGCGTCGGCATGGACGGTTGACACGTCGCGTAGCTGCGGGCTGTACGAAGGGCAGCGTTTCTTGCCTTGTGCCCGAAACCCGCCGGTCTGGTGTCGGCCAACATGGCCTGAAAAAGAATGTTCGGTTTGTTTGGTCCCGACCCGAAAGTAGACAGACCGCTTCCCGCCCGAGCCAGGAATTCAAGCTGAAACACGACCTGGTTCTCCCTACCGCGCCCGGATCACGCGGGCGACCGGCTTGCCGCGGCGGGTGATCGTGATGTCCTGGCCGGCCTCGGCGCCGTTGAGAACCTCGCGCAGGCGGGTGCGGGTCTGGCGGCAATCGACCGTAGCCGGGGGAATGCCTGGGACGGCGCCTTCGAGGCCACCGCAGCGGGGCCAGACGCCGGCGGCCTCGGCCTCGGCGGCGGCGAGCAGCATCCCGGCGAGGCGTCGGGCATCGGCTTGCCGTAGCGCCGGGTCGGGCGGCTCCAACCATTGGAACGGGTCCGACAGCATGGCGCGGATGGTCGGGAACAGGATCAGCGCCGCATCCGATCGCGCCGCCAGCGCGGGCACGGCGGCGGCGATCGCGTCCTGCATCATCTCGATGATGACGCGGAGGCGAATGTCGAGGTCGCGCCGCCGCTCCTCCGGCAAGGTATGGGCGCAGAACAGGAAGGCGCGATGCGCGTGCGGCGACGCGGCCGTGACGTCGAGCCAGGCGCGGATCAAGCGCTCCAGCAGATGCGCCGGCGCGAAGCGGGCGGCATCGTCATGGGCGACACAGACGGCGTCGGTGAGCGCGGCCAGATGCTCGGTCAGCAGATCGGCGAGCAACTCCTCGATCGTCGGATAGAAGCCGGCGGCGTTGCCTTGGCTGAACCCGGCGGCGATTCGGACCCGGTACATCGTGATGTTGGGGCCGATTTCGGCGAACAAGCGGGCGGCGGCGGCGCGCTGGCGTTCCCGGTTGACCGCGGCCGTCGAGGGGCGCGACCGATCGGCGGATCGGCGGCGGATCGCGTCGTCGATGGCGAGGGAAAGACCGGGCATGGGGAGGCTCCAGGGTGGGAATTGTTCCCTATTTGTTCTGGAAGCCGGGGATTTCAAGGCCGTGTACGCGCCGGCGGCCCGGGCCGTTCGCCGATGTACGCGCCGGAGCGAGCAAGCGAGCGCCGATGTACGCGCGCCCGAGTGGGCAATCCAAGCGGATGTACGCGGCGGACGCGGCGCGTGTACTCGCCGCGGCGCGGTTTCATACCAATCGGCGTAGCGACTGACCGATCCGTACCGTACGACCCCTCCCCTAACCCCTCCCGCAAGGGGAGGGGAAGTAGAAGGCGGCGGACCGAGATTCCCCTCCCCTTGCGGGAAGGGTTAGGGGAGGGGTCGGTCAGTTGTTCAGCGACTGCAACGCCCCGAAGCCCACGTCCACCGCGCCAAGCTGCAACTGCATTCCATTGCTGGCGGTGTTCTGCGTCCCCGTCACGGTTCCGCCCACGGTGAACGGCACCGGGCTGGCCGAGCCGCCGCTGCTGGGCGCCCCTTCGACGGCGATGTTGTAGGCGCCATCCGGCAGCTGGGCGCCGGAATTGCTGGTGCCGTCCCAGCTCCAGGTGTTCGCGCCGGCCTGGGAGTTTATCGAGGCGGTACGGAGCAGGTTGCCGGCGGGATCGGTGATCGCGATGGCGACCGGCTCCCCTGTCGGGGTGTTGAACATCACCGACCCAGTGCCGTTTTGCAGCGGGATCTGGGTCGACGTGACCTGCACCTGCTTGCCGGCCAGCGATGCCCCCTGCATGACCTGGCCCGCCTGCGTGAGCTGGATCAGGCTGGTCAGGCTGTTGTTCGTATTGATCTGCTGCTCGACGCCGGAGAACGACACCAGTTCCTGGGTGAACTGGTTGCTGTCCATCGGGCTCGACGGATCCTGATTCTGCAGCTGGGTCATCAGCATGTTCAGGAAATCGCCGAAATTGCTCGACAGCGCCGTCAACGCGGTCTGCCCGGTCTGCGCCGCGGCCGTGCCGCTGCTCGTGCCTGACGTCGTGCTCGACGACGCGGTGGACAGCTGGGTCGCGGCCTGCGCGGCGGCGGCGAGCGCGCTTTGCTGGGCGGCGACGGAAGCGATGCTCATGACGTCTCTCCTGTTTTCCGTCAGGCGGTGATGTCGAGGGCCGAACGCATCTCCCGCAGCGTCGGGAAGGGCGAGGGATCGGACAGCGCCTCCACTGCGCCGCCGCCACTCCACGCGGCGAACCGGCGCGCGCCTGGCTCGCCGTTCCCGCCGCCATATCCTCCCGGGCTCTGGGAACCGGGCTGGCCGAGCTGCATCGTCAGGCTGCGCCCATCGACGGGCACCCCGGCATCGCTCAGCGCCTGATGCAGCGCCGGCGCATCCTGGTGCAACAAGGCGAGCGTCGTCGGCCGCTCCGCGGTGATCTCCACCCGCGTCCCGGTATCGGGCGTGCGGACGAGGCTGATTTCCAGCCGGCCAAGCTCGGGCGGATCGAGCCGCATCACCAGCCGGTGCGTTCCGGTGCCGCTGGAGGCGAGCGACACCATCACCGGTGCGATCTGTCCGGCGGGCGATGGATCAGGGGCGTGTGGGACAGCCACCGTGGCCACCGGAGCCTGAGGCGTCTCCGTCCGCGAGGCCGGGGGGCTCGGCGTGCCGGGCGCCACGTTGTCCGCCACGGCGACGCTCGCGAGCGGGGGCGGACTCGCGATCGCCGCGCCTGCTTCGTGGACCGGCGTCGTGATCACGGCAGACACCGGCGCCTTCGCGGCCGGCTCCGCGGTCTCGACCGAGGTTCCGACCGACTGGCGCCCGTCGCTCCGTGCCACGACAGTATCGGCGGGAGTCGCACTCTGAGCCGAATCGCCATGCGGCGTCGAGCCGCTCAAGGGGGACGGCGGAAGAACGAGGGCCGTTGGGGCGATGGCCTGGGTCGGCGGCGTCGAGGGGACCGTCGCGGCCGCGCCGGATTCGACTTGCTGCCTGGCGCGAGCACGAACCCGGCTCCCCTTCGCCTTCGACTTGTCCACGTCGCCGCGTGACGGCGCCTTCCCGGGCGCGGCGATCGGATCGGCACTCGGCTGTTGGCGCGCCGATGCGACGACGGACAGCGGATCCGGGGACGCGATCGCCGCCTTGTCGCCAGGGGGATCAGGAGCAGGGAGGTCAGGGGTGGAAGGATCGGGTGGACCCTGCGGTGTCCCGGTCTTTGCCGCCGCCGGCGCCCCCTCACCCGCCGTGGCGGGAGCGAGCGACAGGGCGGCTGCGGCCGTCGCGGACACGTCTTTCTCCGCCGCGACGCCGGACGTCGGCTTGGCGACGGGTTCGAGGGG
>JBAWFF010000290.1:0-1940 GCA_049591635.1 Acetobacteraceae bacterium | reverse complement strand
CTGACCGGCTATCAGGCCGGCACGCGGTTCGGCATCGGCGCCGACGCCGACGGATTGCTGCGCGCGGGCGTGCCCGGGGTGCAGCTCACCTGGATGGACGCCAAGGTCGGCGATCACGTCATCACTCCGCGCATCGGCAAACCCGTCGAAGTGCAGGCGCTGTGGATCAACGCGCTGCGCATCGCCGCCGCATGGTCGCCCCGTTGGGCCGAGATCGCGGCAAAGGCGCAGGGATCGTTCGCGGCGCGGTTCCCCGACGCCGCGAGCGGCGGGTTGTTCGATGTGGTCGACGCCGATCATGTGTCGGAACGTACGGACGCGCGGGTTCGGCCGAACCAGGTATTCGCGGTCGGCGGCCTGCCGTTCGCATTGCTGGAGGGCGAAGCCGCGCGCCGCGTGGTCGATCTGGTGGAGGCACGGCTGTTGACGCCGCTCGGCCTGCGCACGCTCGACCCGGCGGATCCGGCGTATGTCGGGCACTATCGCGGCGGCCCGGCGCAGCGCGACGGCGCCTATCACCAGGGGACCGCCTGGCCGTGGCTGATGGGGCCGTTCGTCGCGGCGTGGCTGCGCGTGCGCGGCGACACCAAAGCGGCGAAGACCGAGGCGACGCGCCGTTTCCTGCCACCACTGCTCGCGCATTTGGAGGTGGCCGGCCTCGGCCATGTGTCCGAGGTCGTGGACGGCGATGCGCCGCATACGCCGGGCGGCTGCCCGTTCCAGGCCTGGTCGCTAGGCGAACTGATCCGCATCCGGTCTATGCTCGGCGCCGCCTGATCCCAGGGAGCGCCGGATGCCCGACACCTTGCCGCATTTGCTGGAAACCGCCGAAGGGCGGCGGCTCGCGGTCGCCACCGCACAGGGCTGGCGCCGCTGGGGGCCGTTCCTCAGCAACCGCGAGTGGGGCACGGTGCGCGAGGATTACAGCCCGGGCGGCATCGCATGGGACTACCTGCCGCACGATCACGCCCGCAGCCGGGCCTATCGCTGGGGCGAGGACGGCATCGGCGGGTTCTGCGACGAACGGCAGCGCTGGTGCCTGGCGCTGGCGCTGTGGAACGGCAACGACCCGATCCTGAAGGAGCGGCTGTTCGGCCTGACCAACTCCGAGGGTAACCACGGCGAGGACGTGAAGGAGCTTTGGTGGCACCTCGACGGCACGCCGACGCACTCGCTCATGCGGATGCTCTACCGCTACCCGCAGGCGGCGTTCCCCTACGAGCGCCTGCTGGAGGAGAACCGCCGCCGCGGCCTGGACGCGCCGGAATTCGAGCTTATCGACACCGGCATCCTGGATAACGGGCGCTATTTCGACGCGACGATCGAGTACGCCAAGGCGGCGCCCGACGACATCCTGATGCGGATCACGCTGGAGAACCCCGGGCCGGACGCCGCGACCCTGCATGTGTTGCCGCATCTGTGGGCGCGCAACACCTGGTCGTGGACCGAGAACACGCCGCGTCCGCTGCTGCGGCTGGGGGCGGACGGCGTGGTGGTGGCGACGTATCCGGGAATGAAGGAACGCCACTTGCTGATCGACCGGACCGCCGAGTGGCTGTTCTGCGAGAACGAGACCAACACGCGGCGCCTGTACGGCACGGACACGCCGGGGCATTTCAAGGACGCGATCAACGATGCCGTGGTGCATGGCGCGCACGACGCGGTGAACACGCTGCGCGAGGGGACGAAATGCGCCGCCCACGTCGTGCTGGCGCTGCCGCCCGGCGGGAGCGCGGTGCTGCGGCTGCGCTTCGCGCGCACCGATGCCGCCGTCGGGTTCGGCGATTTCGACGCCATCTTCGCCCAACGCCAGGCGGAGGCGGACGAGTTCTACGCCGTGCTCCAGCGCGGCATCACCGACGCCGATTCGCGCGCGGTGCAGCGCCAGGCGCTGGCCGGGATGCTGTGGTCAAAGCAATGGTACCACCTCAATGTCCGCG
>JBAWFF010000289.1:0-5311 GCA_049591635.1 Acetobacteraceae bacterium | reverse complement strand
GGCCGCCGCCCGGCGACTTCCGCGAATGGGACCGCGACGCCTGGATCAAGGCGCTCGACGCCAACATGCTGGCGCCGATCTTCATGATCAAGGCGGTGGTGGACGGCATGATCGGACGCAAGTTCGGGCGCATCGTCAACATCACCTCCGCCTCGGTGAAGTCGCCGATCCCGCAGCTTGGCATGAGCAACGGGGCACGTGCCGGATTAACCGGCTTCACCGCCGGCCTCGCCCGGCAGGTCGCCAGGCACAACGTGACGATCAACAACCTGCTTCCCGGCCCGTTCCTGACCGACCGCCTGCGCAGCGGCGCCGCGCACCTGGCGCAGCGCAACCACCGCTCGGTGGAGGAGGAACTGGCATTGCGCGGCAAGGAGAACCCCACCGGGCGCGTCGGCGATCCCGCCGAGTTCGGTGAGGCGTGCGCGTTCCTCTGCGCCGCCTCCTCGGGCTTCATCGTCGGCCACAACCTGCTGCTTGACGGCGGCGCCTTCAACTCCTCGATCGCATGAGGTGACGATGGATCCCACCTTCCTGCCGGCGTGGCGTCTCGCGGAGCTGACCCGCGCCGGGACGATCGGCTGCCTGGAGCTGCTCGACCATTACATCGCCCGCGTCGAACGGCTGGACGGGCGTATCAACGCGGTGGTGGTGCGCGACTTCGCCCGTGCCCGCGCCCGCGCCCGTATGCTCGACAGCCAGGGCGACAAGTCGGCCCCATTATTCGGCGTGCCGATGACGGTGAAGGAGAGCTTCGACCTCACCGGCCATCCGACGACTTGGGGGTATGAGGACCGGCGGGAGCACCGCGCCGAGCAGGACGCGCTCGCGGTGCAGCGCATCGAGGGCGCGGGCGCGGTCGTGTTCGGCAAGACCAACGTGCCGGTCGCGCTGGGCGACTGGCAAAGCTACAATCCGGTCTACGGCGCCACCTCCAACCCGTGGGACGCCTCGCGCACGCCGGGCGGCAGCTCGGGCGGCGGCGCCGCCGCGGTGGCGGCGGGGTTGAGCGCGCTCGAGATCGGCACCGATATCGGCGGCTCGATCCGCGTTCCGGCGCATTTCTGCGGCGTCTTCGGCCACAAGCCGACCTGGGGCCTGTGTCCCGTGCGCGGCCATTCGCTGGCCAACGCCGCCGCCATGACGGATATCTCGGTGCTTGGCCCGCTCGCCCGATCGGCGCGCGATCTGGGCCTCGCGCTCGACGCGCTTGCCGGACCCGACCCGATCGACACCGATCTGACGATGCGCCTCGCCGCGCCGCGCGCGCATGGGCTGCGCGATCTGCGGATCGCGGTGTGGTCGCATCAGCCGGGCCAGGCCACGAGCCAGGAGACGACCGCGCTGATCGAGGCGCTGGCCGATGAGTTCGAGCGCGACGGCGCGGAAGTCAGCCGGGTCGCGCGGCCGGCGTTCGATGTCGTCGAGGCGTACCATCTCTATCTGACGCTGCTCGACGCGGCGCTGAGCGCGCGCGCGCCGGAGGAGATGCTGGCCCGCAAGCGCGAGAAGAAGAAGAAGCTGCGCCCCGAGGACAACAGTGCCGACGACGTGATCCTCCGCGCCGTCGACCTCACGCATCGCGATTGGCTGCGCCTGAACGAGCGGCGCCACCGGATCAGACGCGCCTGGGCGGCGTTCTTCGCCGATTGGGACGTGCTGCTGTGCCCCGCGCTGGCGGTCCCAGCCCTGCCGCACATGCAGGAGGGCGCGACGTGGGAGCGAACCCATACGGTCGAAGGTCGCACGATCGCCTATAACGACATGCTGTTCTGGCCGGGCATCACGTGCGGCTACCACCTGCCGGCCTCGGTCGCGCCGATCGGGCTGTCGGGCGATGGACTTCCGATCGGCGTGCAGATTGCCGGCAACCTGTTCGGCGACCGCACGACGATCCGGGTCGCGGACCTGATAGAGACGGCCGGACACGGCTTCACCGCTCCACCGGATTGGGCTTGAGATGATGCGAATTCTTGTCCTCGGCGCCGGTGGGATCGGCGGCTATTTCGGCGGCCGGCTCGCCGAGGCGGGCGCGGACGTCACGTTCCTGGTTCGCCCCAGACGTGCGGCGCAAATCGCCAGCGACGGTCTGGTGGTGCGCAGCCCGGCCGGCGACATCAGCCGCAAGGCGCGCACCATTGGCGCCGACGACCTCGCCGGGGATGGGCGCCACGATTTGGTGCTGCTGACTTGCAAGGCCTACGACCTCGACGCGGCGATTGCCTCGGTCGCGCCGGCGGTGAAGAACGGCGCGGTCATCGTGCCGATGCTGAACGGGATGCGCCACCTCGATCGGCTCGACGCCGCGTTCGGGCGCGCTTCGGTGCTCGGCGGATTGTGCCAGATCGCGGCGACGTTGACGCCGGAAGGCGAGGTGCGGCACTTGAATACGCTGCACCTGATGATCGTCGGTCCGCGCGCACCCGGGCAGGAGGGCGTGAGCACCGCGTTCGCCGACGCCGCCGCTCCGGCGAAGTTCGACTTCCGCGCCAGCGACGTGATCGCGCAGGACATGTGGGAGAAGTGGGTGCTGCTGACGACGTTGGGCGGTATGACCTGCCTGATGCGAGCCAATGTCGGCGAGATCATGCAGGCCGACGACGGCGAGGCGCTGATGCTGGATTTACTCGCCGAGACCGACCGGGTCGCCGGCGCCGCCGGCCATGCCGCGCGTCCTGCGTTCCTCGAGCGCGCTCGCGGGCTGCTGACCGAACGCGGGTCGGTGTTCGCGGCTTCCATGCTGCGCGATGTGCAGCGTGGCGGCCCGACCGAGGCGGCGCACATCGTCGGCGACATGCTCGCGCGCGCCCGCGACGGCGGCATCCAAGCGCCGGTGCTGCGGGCCGCGTGGTGCCATCTGCAAGCGTACGAGGCGCAGCGGCGGGCCGGCGCGGCGTGAAGACCCTCACCCGGCGCGCAAGGGCGCGCCGACCTCTCCCGCAAGCGGAAGAGGTGCAGGCAGGCGCGCTCGCTCACCTCTCCCGCTCTCCGCGGGAGAGGTCGCCGCTCTTCGCGGCGGGTGAGGGTCTTACCCGCCGCGCGTGCCTCGCGCTGCCGCTTCTCGCCGTCGCTTCCCGGGCGCGCGCGGGTCCGGCGACGGACACGCTGCGCATCTCGTGGCGGGAGGTGATCCCGAACCTCGATCCGTACGCCAACCAGAGCCGCGCCGGCTTCGCCCTCGCCCATGAGGTGTGGGACACGCTGGTCTATCGCGACCCGAGCAATTTCGCGATCCAGCCGCTGCTGGCGACGGCGTGGACATGGGAGGACGACCGGGCGCTGGTGTTCACCCTGCGGCCCGGCGTCACGTGGCAGAACGGCGACAAATTCGGCGCCGCGGATGTCGCCTACACGATCAACATGGTTGCCTCCGACCGGCGGCTCTCGGCGCCGGCGATCTACAACTGGCTCGCCGGCGCCGACATCCTGGACCCCTTGCGGGTGCGGGTGCGGCTGAAGCGTCCGATGCCGGCGGCGCTCGAATATTTCGCGATGGCGATCTGGATCTTGCCGCAAGCCTACCGCGAACGGGTCGGCCGCGACGGCTTCGCGCGTGCCCCGGTTGGCAGCGGTCCCTACCGCGTGGTGCAAGCCGATGGCGCGAGCCGGATCGAGCTGGCCCGCTACGACGGATACTATTCCGCCAGCCCGAAGGGGCGTCCGGCGATCGAGCGCATCGTGGCTCGCGTGGTGGCGGACACGACGACGGAGGTCGCGGACCTCCTGGGGGGAACCGCCGACTGGATCTGGAAATTCGATCCCGATCGGATCCCGGCCATCGCCCGTGATCCGCGCCTGGTCGCGATCCAGGCGGAGTCGATGCGGATCGGCTATCTCTCGCTCGACGCGGCCGGGCGAACGGGCGCCAATCCGCTCACCAACGAGAAGGTCCGCCAAGCGATCGCCTATGCGATCGACCGGGCGGCGATGGCGCGCGATCTGGTGGGGACTGGCTCGCGGCCCCTGGACGCACCCTGCTACCCGACGCAGATCGGCTGCGAAACCGCGTCGGCCGTCGTCTATCCATACGATCCCGCCCGGGCCCGCCAGCTTCTGGCGGAGGCGGGCTATCCGCACGGGTTCACCATCAATCTGGTGACCTATGAGCCGGCGCAGGTCTCGGCGGCCCTGCAACGCTATTTGCGCGCAGTCGGCATCGACGCGCCGGTGATCCAGCTTCCGGCCGGCGAGGTGGTGCTGCGCTCGATCGAGGGCGAGGCGCGGATGGAGGCCGGCGACTGGGGCAGCTACTCCATCAATGACGTGTCGGCGATCCTGCCGCATTTCTTCACGTTCACGCCGGAGGACTACACGCGTGATCCGCGCATCCGCGATCTGATCGAGGCCGCGGGTTCGACGCGCGATCCGGCGCGGCGGAAAACCGACTACGCGCAGGCGGTCCAGGCGATCACCGCGCACGCGGACTGGCTGCCATTGTACACCTACACCGTGACCTACGGATTCACCCGCGACCTGCTGTTCACGCCCTTCCCGGACGAGTTGCCGCGGTTCTTCTTGTGTCGATGGGTGACTCCCGATCAGGAGAACGACGCGGCGGCAGCGCGGCGCTAGCGCTGTCGCGGGCGGGGCAGCAACATGCCGACCTCGCGGCGGTAGCGCGCGTAGTCGAGGGGGAACAGCTCCGCCATGAACCGCTCCTCGATGCGCAGCTTGCGGACGAACGCGGCGGCGATGATGAGCAGGCCGAGCAGCCCGCGCCAGCGGTCGAGCGCCACCGCCGAACCGGCGAAGGCGAGCAGCAGGCCGCTGTAGATCGGATGCCGCGTCCAGGCGTAGGGGCCGGTGCGGACCAGTTCGTGGCCGCGCTTCTGCTCGACCATGCCGCTCCAGTTCGTGCCCAGATGGCGGCGGGCATACACCGTCCAGCCGAGGCCGGCGGCGACCAGCGCGGTGCCGACCCAGAACAGCGCCGGCGTCCAGGTCACGATGTGACGGCCGAGCGACGGCCACCCTGGCGTGGGGACGGACTGGAGCCAGATGCCGAGCATCAACGGCATGATGTGGCTCAGCCGCGAGGTCCAGGGTTCGCGGCGCGCCGTCGTCTTGGCGCCGTGCGCCGCGAGACCCCAATAGACGACCCAAGTGAGCCAGAGCGCGGGGATAAGCCAGCGATCGTTCGGGTGCATCAACTGGTAATCGCGCGCAAGCGGGACAGCGCCTCCTCGCGCCCGAGCGCGGCCAAGGTGGCGTCGATGCCGGGGCTCATGGTGCTGCCGGTGAGTGCGGCGCGCAGGGGTTGCGCGACCTGGCCGAGCTTGCGCCCCGTGGCCTCGGCGAAGCGGCGCAGCGC
>JBAWFF010000288.1:0-9720 GCA_049591635.1 Acetobacteraceae bacterium | reverse complement strand
TTCTACACGGTCTGTCCGCGCGTCACGATGATCGACGCCACCGGACAGTTCTGTGACATCGCCCCACCCGAGACCTGCCAGCGCTGCGTCGCCGCCGGCGGCGCGCACGAGGCATCTCGCTTGGATGCGCTGGACCCCGCGGACCATCGCGTTCGCATGGGCGCATTGCTGCGTGCCTTCCGCCACGTCGTCACGCCATCGAAGAATACGGCGGACTACCTTCGCCGGGTCTGGCCAGACCTGGCGGTAACCGCGGTACCGCACCCCGAGCCCAAACAGGCGATCGCGTTCGCGCCGCGAACCGCCACGAGCAACGAGGTCGTGCTGCTGGGAGGGATTGGCCCCCACAAGGGATCGGCGACGCTGCTCGCGATTGCCAGCCGGGCCCGCCTCAGTCATCCGGACCTGCGGTTCCACGTGATCGGCCACACAAACATCGACCCCGTATTGCGCGAACTCGGCAACGTGCTGATTACCGGCCGCTACGAGCAGGGGGAGTTGGCGGACCTTCTTGGCCGCTCGTCCGCGCGCATCGCGCTCTTCCTGCATAATTGGCCGGAGACCTACTCCTACACCCTCGGCGAGGCTGTCGCGCACGGCCTCTATCCGCTGGTACCCGACCTCGGCGCTCCGGCCGAGCGGGTCCGCGAGGCGGGGTGGGGCGCGGTGTTTGGGTTCCCGATCGAGGTGAACGAGGTCTTGGCCGCCATCGCCGCGGCGTTGGCGCGCCCCCAGGCGGGGCGGGACGAACGCGGTCCGGCCCGGTTCGGGCACCCCGACAGCGCCTCGACCCACCGCGCGCTCATGGCAATCGAGGAGGCGCCGGCGCCGGCCACACGCCGGTCGGCGCGTACGCGCGCCGCCTGAACGCGATATTCCGTTAACGCGGTCTTCAGCCTTCTCGCGCGACCATGCGGGCGAGTAGGAGTCCGTCTTGCACTTAAGCCCCGTCGCCGATGCCATCCCGGTCCTGGCCGCCGATTGCACGCCCCCGCTGATCCACGGCACGGCGGCGCTCGCGCATCGCGCGTATGAGGATCACGGGCTGGACGACCTGCTTGCCCTCATCGACCGCCGAACCGACGGCCCAGCCGAGCGGGCGGCGCTGTCGCTCGATCGCGCCCAGGCACACGCCCTGCGGTTTCGTTACGCCGAGGCCGAGGCGTTGCAGCGTCGCGCGTTGGCGGAATGCCGGGTGTTCCGGGTGGCCGATGCGTTCGCCAGGCGCTCCCAGCGCCCACTGCGGCTGCTGGCGCTGGTGGCGCCGGGCGGTCTCATGGTCAACACGCCGCTCGACTTCATCACCGCGCATCTGGACGTGCGGCTCGATCTTCTCTTCGTGGTGCCGGGTCAGCCGCTCCCGCCGTTCGTGCCGGACCACGACGTCGCCTTTTTCGCGGTCAGTGAATCCGACCCCGCGACGTTGCGCCGGCTAGGCGCGCTGCACGCCGCCTGGCCGCGCCCGGTGCTCAATCACCCCGACGCGATCGCGCGCCTCGCGCGCGACATCGTCGCAACGGGCCTCGCTTCGGTCCCCGGTGTGTGCAGCCCGGCCGCTCTTCGCATCGGGCGCGAGGCGCTGCTGGCCCATCTCGCGGGCGCGGCGACGGTTCCATTGCTGGGCGCACCGGCCCTGATCCGCCCTGTCGGCTCGCATGGCGGTCATGGCCTCGTGAAGGTGCACAACGGGAGCGATCTTTCGCTCTATCTGGAAGGCATCGGAGCGGCGGAATTCTTCGTCACCCGTTTCGTGGATTATCGGGATTCGGGCGGGTTCTATCGCAAGCTGCGTGTCGCGGTGATCGACGGAGCGCCGTTTCTCTGCCACATGGCGACGTCGCTTCATTGGATGGTTCACTACCTCAACGCCGGGATGGCGGAGAGCGCGGAGCGCCGAGCCGACGAGGCCCACGCGATGGAGGGGTTCGACACCGGCTTCGCCGCCCGCCATGCGAGGGCGTTCGCTGGCCTGAATGCGTGGATGGGCCTGGATTATTTCCAAATCGATTGCGCCGAGGCGCCGGATGGTCGGCTATTGGTGTTCGAGGCCGACGTCGCCGCCATCATCCACCTGATGGACCCCCCCGACCTATTCCCTTACAAGCCCGCCCAGATGTGCCGCGTGTTCGCGGCCTTCGACGCGATGCTTCGGCGACGGGCGGGCACCGCCGGTTCATAGAACGGGCCCACGCTCCGGCTCCTTCCTTGTCATTCCCGCGAAAGCGGGGACCCAGGCGGATGGCACGGGATTCGGCGCGTGCGGGCCTGGGTTCCCGCTTTCGCGGGAATGACGGAAACGTGTGAGGTCAAAGGGCGGCTGGTATCAGATGATCTTTCCGGCGATGTAGCCGAGGCCGAAGGCGAGTAGGGCGGCGGAGATCGGCTGCTCGCGCACATAATCGGTAAGCTGCTCCATGCCCCGACGAGGCCGTGGGTGATGGCCGCTCCCGCGGATTACCTGCCCCTCGGCATCGTACAATTGTCCGGCCGCGACGGTTGACGGGGCGGCTCCTTCGGTCGAATCGCTCATAACCCTTGCCTTTCCGAGTTCATGTTCGCGCCGGCGGCGATCCGGGGCGGGAGGACTCGTAACGAACAGGCGCGGGATCGGTTCCACGCGTCGGTGGGCCGTGGATCGATTCTCCGACGCCGCGATCTCAGTGGATTGACCCACGCCCCGCGGGTCGCCGACATTGGTGACTTCGCGTTGGAGTCGACATGGCCGGAGCGTGCGGCATACCGCGTGGGCAAAGCGGGCTAATACCAGGTGGCCTTGAGTCTCGCCCACCCGTCATTCCCGCCTTCGCGGGAATGACGAGGAGGGAGTCTAGAATTACGCCGATTAATAAATGCAGAACAAAATAAGGAGTTACGGGAGATGAGACGTCGCACCCTTCTCACCGGCGCGGCCGCGCTGGCGGGGGCCTCCGCATCAAGCCTGCTGTCGGCCCGAACGGCCGCCGCCGAATCGTCCAAACAGTTGACCGTCGTTTCGTTCGGCGGGTCCTATCAGCAGGCCCAAAGCAAGGCGCTGTTCCAACCCGCCGCGAAGGCGCTGGGCATCACCGTGAAGGAGGAAACCTATACCGGCATCGCCGACCTGCGCTTGCGGGTGAAGGCCGGCGCGGTGACCTGGGATGTCGTGACCAGCGGCTCCGGCACCGCCGCCCACGCCGGCGCCGAGGGGATCCTCGAGACGCTCGACTACAAAACCATCGACGTCTCGAACTTCCTGCCCGGCATGTGGCAGGAGTACTGCGTCGGCGGCGACGTGTTCTCCACCGTGCTGGCCTGGAACACCAAGACCTATGGCCAGAACGGGCCGCAAAGCTGGGCGGATTTCTGGGATGTGAAGAAGTTCCCGGGAAAGCGCTCCTATCGCAACGTCAACACGCTGGAGCCGGCGCTGATGGCGGACGGCGTGCCTATCGACAAGGTCTATGAGGTGCTTGCGGCGCCGGGCGGCATCCAGCGCGCGATCCGCAAGATCGAGGAGCTGAAGCCGCATATCGCCGTGTGGTGGGCGTCCGGCGCGCAGTCCGCGCAACTGATGACCGACGGCGAGGTGGACATGATCCTGGGCTGGAACGGGCGCTTCGACGTCGCCGCCGCGAGCGGCGCCAAGGTGGCGTACACCTTCAACCAGGGGATGCTCGACTATGATTCCTATGCGATACCGAAGGGCGCGCCGAACAAGGACCTGGCGATGACCTTCATCGCCGAAATCAGCAAGCCGCAGTACCAGGCGGCGCTCTCGAAATACATCACCTACGGTCCGACCAATCGGAAAGCGTACGAACTCGGCCTGATCGATCCCGCCCGTGCCAAGCTGCTGCCGTCGTATCCGGCCAACGCCGCCAAACAGCTTACGCTTGACGTCAACTGGTACATGAAGTTCGAGGTGCCGGCCACGGCCGCCTATCAGAACATGCTGACCGAATAATCCGGGCGAATCCGTATGGCGCGCGCGGGAGCGCTGCCGATCACCGTCCGACAGGTCGCCAAGGCCTATGGACCGGTCCGGGCGTTGGACCACATCGATCTCGACGTCCGAAGCGGGGAATTCCTCACCCTGCTCGGGCCGTCGGGATCGGGGAAGACGACGCTGCTGATGGTGCTCGCCGGCTTCACGCGGCCCGACCGCGGCAGCCTGAAATTCGGCGATGCCGAAGTGATCCGGCTGGCCCCGCACAAGCGGGATGTCGGCATGGTGTTCCAGAACTACGCACTGTTCCCGCATATGAACGTCGCGGCCAACATCGGCTTTCCGCTTCGCTTGCGCGGCGTGCCCAAGGCCGATGCCGCCCGGCGGGTGGAACAGGCGCTGGAGATGGTCCAGCTTGGCGGATACGGAGAACGTCGGGTCGAGCAATTGTCGGGCGGCCAGCGGCAACGCGTGGCGCTGGCCCGCGCCATCGTGTTCGAGCCGCGCATCTTGCTGATGGACGAGCCGCTGTCCGCGCTCGACAAGCAGCTGCGCGAGCACATGCAGATCGAGTTGCGCCGTCTGCATGAGACGCTGGGGATGACGACGGTCTATGTCACCCATGATCAGCGCGAGGCGTTGACGATGTCCGATCGCATCGCCGTCATCAATCACGGACGGATCCTGCAACTTGACACGCCGCGGCGCCTCTATGACCGGCCCGCCAGCCGGTCCGTGGCCGAGTTCATCGGCGAATCGTCGTTCCTGCCTGTCGAGGCGGCGGATGGCGGGTTCTTCCATGCCGGAGCCAAGCTGAAGCTGCCGGATGGCCCCGCGCCGGCCGGGCGCTGCTTGCTGATGGTGCGGCCCGAGCGCCTGCAAATCCTGACCGGCGGCGTGCCGGACCACCTGAACGCGCTGCGGGGAACGGTTCAGGAGGTGGTGTACCAGGGCGAGAGCTTCCTCTTGCAGGTGCTGCTGCCGGGTGGCGGCAGGATAGCCGCCCGTGGCGTTTCGAGCGCCGGCGCGATGGCGGTGCTGCCGGGTGCGGGCGCGGCGGTGACGCTCGGGCTTGGCATCGACGACACCATCCTGCTGGTCGACGACCCCCCGTGAGCGACCGTCGCGCGCGCGCCAACGCCGAGCCTAACATGGATGAGCTGCGACGCGACGCGCTCGCCGAGCGGGTCGCTTTGTTCGGTCTCAGCCTGCCCGCGCTCGTGCTCGTGATCGTCACGATGGTCATACCCGTCGCCTGGCTGTTTTGGCTGTCGTTCCTCGGCGACGATGGCCACATGAGCCTGATCAACTACCAGCGGCTGATCAGCCAGCCGTCGTATGCGCGGATATTCCTCGCCACGTTCGAGATTAGCGCGCTGACCACCGCGATTTGTGTCCTGCTCGGCTATCCGCTGGCCTATGTCCTGTCGCAACTGCCGCCGCGGCTGGCGAATTTGTGCATGATCGGCGTGCTCATGCCGTTCTGGACGTCCATCCTGGTCCGCACCTATGCGTGGCTGGTCCTGTTGCAGCGCCACGGACTCATCAACGACTGGGGGATAAGACTGGGTCTGTGGAACCAGCCGCTAACGCTGGTCCACAATTTCGGCGGTACGTTGATCGGCTTGGTCCATATCATGCTGCCGTTCCTCATACTTCCGGTGTACGCCTCGATGCGCGCGATCGACCGCGTCTATCTGAAAGCGGCGGCCAATCTGGGGGCCAGCCCCGTTCATGTCTTTTGGCGGGTCTTCTTCCCGCTGTCGCTGCCCGGCCTCCTTGCCGGGATGCTGATCGTGTTCATCCTGTGCCTCGGATCGTACGTGACGCCGGAGATGCTTGGCGGCGGCAGGGTGATCATGGTGGCGAATGCGATCGCGACGGACATTCAGCTTTTCTTCAACTGGGGCGCCGCCAGTGCGCTCGGCGTCGTCTTGTTGGTGCTGACCTCGGCGATCCTCTATGCGGCCTCGCGCCTGATCCGGCTCAACCGGATATTCGGCGGGGACGGTGTATGAGTTGGTTCGCCGATCCTGGGTGGGAGACGCAGGTCCGCCACCGCTCGCGCATCTGGCTCTACCTCCTCGTCGCGGCGGTCATGGCGTTCTTGGTGGTGCCGACCCTCATCGTCATTCCGATGTCATTCTCGGCATCGCAATTCCTAGAGTTTCCTCCCCGGCATTGGTCGCTGCGCTGGTACGTGAGCTTTTTCGGTTCGGCGTCGTGGCTACAGGCGGCCGCCACGTCGCTGAAGGCGGCCTTCCTGACCGCGCTGGTGGCCACGCCGCTCGGGACGACGGCCGCCTATGGGCTCTTCGTCTCCCGGCTGCGCTGGACGAAGCTGGCGGTGCCTATCCTTTTGACGCCGATTATCGTGCCGGTGATCCTGATCGGCATCGGCGTCTTCTACGCCTATGTGAAGCTGAAGCTGGTCAACACGCTCGTCGGCTTGGTGCTGGCCGACAGCATGCTGGCGGTCCCGCTGGTGGTCATGGTGGTGACCTCGGCATTGAAGAGCTACGACATGAATCAGGAGATGGTGGCGCGCAGCCTAGGTGCTTCGCGACCGAGGGCATTCCTGCTCGTCACTCTGCCGCAGATACGCTTCGCCGTGCTCACCGCCGCCGTGTTGTCGTTCCTGACCGCCTTCGATGAGGTCGTGGTGGCCATGTTCATCTCGGGCGGCGACAATTCGACGCTGACGCGGAACATGTTCAACGCCTTGCGCGATCAGGTCGATCCGACGATCGCGGCGATCTCGACGATCATGATCGTGATCTCATCGCTGCTGCTCGCGCTCTCGCAGATTCTCGGCAAATCGCGCTGACGCGTGCCGGCGGGTCACTCGATGCGTCGCAATGCCGCGTCCAGCCGCGTGATCTCCGCCTCGATCCCGGCCAGCCTGTCGCGGTTCTCCTCCACCACCTCAGCCGGCGCGCGGCGGACGAAATCGTCGTTCGCCAGCTTTCCGCGCACCTTGCCGGCCTCGCCGCTGGCCTTGGCGCGATCTCTTTCCAATCGCGTTCGTTCGGCCTCCACATCGATCAAGCCGAGCAGCGGGATCTCCAGCGTGGCCTCATCGAGCACCGCCTGGGCGGACCCTTTCGACACCGCGTGCGAGACGGCCGACACCCCGGCGGCGCGGGCCATGCGCCGGATCGGCTCGATCCAGCGTTCCGCGCGGGCTTTGCTCTCCGCGCTGGCGTCGTGCAGCAGCACGGGCGCGAGCACCGACGGTGGCACGTTCATCTCCGAGCGAACCGCGCGCACCTCGCCGATGAGGCGCACCACCCAGTCAAGCTCGGCGCGCGCCGCCTCGGCCTCGGCCACCTCGACCGGTGCGGGCCAGGGCGCGCGGATCAGGCTGCACGGTTCGCCGTAGCCGAAGCGGTCCCATAGTTCCTCGGTGACGAACGGGATCGCCGGATGGAGCAGGCGCAGCAGCACGCCGAGCACATGCGCCGCCGCCCCGCGCACCTCGCGCGCCGCCGCCGTATCACCTTCGGCGAAAACGGGCTTGGCGAACTCCAGGAACCAGTCGCAAAAACTGTTCCAGGTGAAGCGGTATAGCGAAGCGGCGTATTCGTCGATGCGGGATGCCTCCAGCGCCGCCGTCGCTTCCGTCACGACCCGGTTCGCCGCGTCCAGTATCCAGCGCGACAGCGGGAGAACCGTCGACGCCGGATCAAACCCGGGGTCGGGCCGCACAGCGTTCATCTCGCAGAATCGCGCGGCGTTCCACAGCTTGGTGACGAAACTCCGGTGGCTTTCCACCGACGCCGCGCCCAGCTTCACGTCACGTCCTGGGCCGGTCAGGGCGCAGATGGTGAAGCGCAGCGCGTCGGCGCCGTAGCGGTCGATCAGCTCCAGCGGGTCGATGACGTTGCCCTTGGATTTCGACATTTTCTGGCCGCGCGCATCGCGCACCAAGCCGTGGATGTAGACGGTGCGGAACGGCACGTCGCCCATGACGTGCAGCCCCAGCATCATCATCCGCGCGACCCAGAAGAAGATGATGTCGAACCCGGTCACCAGCACGTCGGTCGGATAATAGCGCGCCAACTCGGGCGTCCGCTCCGGCCAGCCGAGCGTCGAGAACGGCCACAGCCCCGAGCTGAACCAGGTGTCCAGCACATCCTCGTCCTGCGTCAGCGCGACACTGGGACCAGCCGCCCGTTGCGCCTCCGCTGCGGTCTTGGCGACGAACACGGTGCCGTCGGGTGCGTACCAGGCGGGAATGCGATGGCCCCACCAGAGTTGGCGGCTGATGCACCAGGGTTCGATGTCGCGCAGCCAGGCGAAGAACGTATTCTCCCACTGCTTCGGCACGAACGCGGTCCGGCCGCTCTCGACCGCCGCGATCGCCGGCTCCGCCAGCACCGCGGCGTTGCAGAACCACTGGGTCGTCAGCAGCGGCTCGATCGCCACGCCGGAGCGGTCGCCGTGCGGCACTTGGTGGACATGCGCCTCGGTCCTCTCCAGCAGATCCAGCCGCGCGAGTTCGGCGACGATCGCCGCGCGCGCATCGAGGCGATCCGCTCCCTCCAGCGTGCGCAGGAACGTCGAGTCGGTGATCACATCCTCGATCTCGGCAAGCGTCACGCGCGCCGCGCGGTCGAGCACCGACGGCATTGGCAACCCGTGCCGCTTTCCCACCACGAAATCGTTGAAATCGTGCGCCGGCGTGATCTTCACCGCGCCCGACCCCTTCTCGGGATCGGAGTATTCATCGCCCAGGATGGGGATGCGCCGACCCACTAGCGGCAGGATCGCGAACCGCCCGATCAGGTCGCGCCAGCTCGGGTCGTCGGGATGTACAGCGATCGCCGTGTCGCCCAGCATCGTTTCCGGCCGCGTGGTCGCGACCACGATAAACCGTCCGTCCCCGCGTACGCGGGGATCGCCCTCGAGAGGATAGCGGATGTGCCACAAATGCCCGCGCACCTCCTGGCTTTCGACCTCCAGGTCGGAGATCGCGGACTGGAACTTCGGGTCCCAGTTCACCAGCCGCCGGTCGCGATAGATCAGTCCCTTTTCGTACAGTCCGACGAACGCTTCGCGGACCGCCGCGCTCAAGCCGGCATCCATCGTGAATCGCTCGCGTGCCCAGTCGAGCGACGCGCCGAGGCGGCGAAGCTGGCGGGTGATGGTGCCGCCCGATTCGGTCTTCCAACGCCACACGCGCTCGAGGAACGCCTCCCGCCCGATCGCCTGGCGGCTCGTCTGTTCCTCGGCCAGCAGCCGTTCCACGACCATCTGCGTCGCGATGCCGGCATGATCGGTGCCCGGTTGCCACAGGACGTCGCGCCCCTGCATCCGACGCCATCGCACCAGCACGTCTTGCACGGTGAAGGTCAGCGCGTGACCCATGTGGAGGCTGCCGGTGACGTTCGGCGGCGGGATCATCACGGTGAACGGCGTCGCCGCCGAGCCCGGATCGCAGGCGAACGCACCCGAGCGTTCCCAGCCTTCGTACAGGCGCGGTTCGATCTCGTTGGGAGAGTAGGTCTTGTCCAGCATGGCGCGGTTGAACGACGCGGCCGTCAGGAGGTCAAGGAAGCGCCCGCCCGACCACGCGCTCGATCTCCACGCGCACCAGCCGCTCGACCATCGGCGGCAGATGGGTGTCCAACCATTCCTTCAGGAGCAGGCGCAATTCGGCGCGGACGAGATCCTCGATGGTCGGCCCATCGCGGTGGACCTGCGTGCCGCGCTCCCCGGCCAACGTGGCGACCAGCCCGGCGACCGAGGCGGCCGCCGCGCGCGCGGTCTCCGGGGCGACGAGTCCCTTGGAC
>JBAWFF010000287.1:0-1770 GCA_049591635.1 Acetobacteraceae bacterium | reverse complement strand
ATCGAATTGATGCTTGGGATGTTCGATCGCATTGCCCTGGTCGAAGTGCCGGATCGCCTGCGGATAATCGCCAAGATCGTCGTGCGCCTTGCCGAGCGCGAAATGCAGAAGCGTGCGGTCGAGATCGGTACCGCCGGGCCGTTCCAGCAATTCGCGCAGGCGGTCCACCAGCGGCCGATCCGCCTCGGTGATCTTAGAGAGGATGGCGAGGTTGTGGTACGCGCCGATCCGTTCCGGATCCAACTCCGTCGCCCGCCGCAGAAACGTGGCTGCCTCCTCGAACCGGCCTGATTGTCCCAGCAGGTCGCCGAGCAGCGCGTGCGCCAAGCTGTTGGTGGAATCGAGTTCGATCACGCGACGCAGACGCGGCTCCGCCTCGGCGGCGTTGCCCTCGGCCAGCAACAGCTTCGCGTCCTCCAGATCGCGGTCGGCCGGGTTCGTCAGGAATTCGCCGGCACGGCGGAAGCACGCCTTTGCCTCCTCCTGCTCGCCCTGCGTCTGTAGCAAGTTGCCGAGGCGGCTATAGGCCGGCCCCATCTCCGGCGAGATCGCGATCGCCCGGCGCAGGCTGGCCACCGCCTCGAGCGGGCGGCCCTGCCGTTCCAGCGCGGCGCCGAGATTGTAGTGCGCGACCGCGAAATCGGGCCGCAGGCCGATCGCACGCTCGAAGCAGTCGACCGCGGAAGGAACGCGGTTGGTCAGCAGACAGATCGAGCCGAGGTCGCTGTAGATCACCGGGTCGTGCGGCGAAAGGCGCAATGCCTCCTGCAAAACGGCCAGCGCCTCGTCGAAGCGACCGGCGATACGCAGCCGACCGGCGGCGGCCAGTTTCGGATTGTCGGAGGTCGGCTGGGGTTCCGCGATCGCGTCCGGATCATCGAGCAATTGCCGCAGCTCGCCGAGCCAAGGTTCGTAGCGGCGCCAGCGTTCGGCGGAGGTCCGGTAGACCGGCTGGCGCACCTGCCACGCGCTGGCGGTCAGCACCGTGCGTTGGTTGTCCTCCGGCCGCAGGCAGGCTTCGTCCCATTCGAGGCCGAGGAACTCGATCATTTGCCTCGTGACGGGTTCGCGGTCGGCGATCAGCTCCTCGTACTGCACCTCCAGCATCGTGCCTTGCGGCAGCACGGATCGCCAATGCGCCATCAGGCGCTCATAGCATCGGTAATAGAATGCCAGGTGGCCCTTGTCGTACGTGTAGGCCATCGGCGCACTGAAATTGGTGAAGTAGTTGGACAGGGTCGTATCCACTGGATGGCGACGGCAGTGGATGATCCGCGCGTTTGGAAACACCAGGTGGATCAGCCCGATCCACAGGAAATTCCCAGGCATCTTGTCGGTGACGCGAAGCGCGGTCGGACCGATTTTGCGCAGTGCCGTCAAGTAATCGGCCGCCACGCGATTGACATGCTCGGCGGTCGCCCAGCCATCCCCCAAGCGCCCGAGCTCTCCCGCCTGTCGAGTCCAGAAGGTCAATTCGTCGCCACCTCCCACGTCGGGGTGGCTGGAGACGATCTGCTCCACCAGGGTCGTGCCGGAGCGCGGCATCCCGAGGATCAGGACCGGCAACTCCGACGTTGCGCCCAGCGCGCGGTGCTCGGCAAAGAACTCCGCGGTGATCGTGCCCATGAGGCGATTAACGCTGGCGCCGAATTGCGCCCGGTCGAACGGCCGCCCCATCGCGGCCAGCCGGTTGCCGGCGTCGAAATGGCGCATCGCCTCGGCGTAGTCGCCGAGGTCGTCGAAGGCCTTGCCGAGACCGAAATGCACCCG
>JBAWFF010000286.1:0-11051 GCA_049591635.1 Acetobacteraceae bacterium | reverse complement strand
GTGGCGCCGCTGCCGTTCTTCGCGGTGATCCTGGGCAAGCCGGGGTTCGGGACGCTGATCCTGATCCAGGCGATCTTCGCCGCCGCGATCTCGCTGTTCTCCGGCGCCGGACCGGCGGCGATCGCGGAGATGTTCCGCACCATCGGGCGATCGACTTGGATGACGCCCGCCTACGCGCTGGCGGTAGCGATCTTCGGCGGCTTCGCGCCGTTCATCGCCACGTGGTTGATCGCCGCGACCGGCTCGCCGATCTCGCCCGCCTGGTACGTGATCGGCGCGGCGATCATCAGCTTCGTGGTGATCTGGCGGATGCCGGAGACCGCGCATCAGGAGTTGGGATGATGGCGGATGCACGGGTCGCGATCGTTACCGGCGGAGCGCGCGGCATCGGCCGAGGCTGCGCGCTGGCGTTGGCGCGCGCGGGATACGCGATCGCACTGGTCGACCTGCTGGCCCCCGAGAT
This sequence comes from Acetobacteraceae bacterium, assembly GCA_049591635.1. Taxonomy (GTDB): domain Bacteria; phylum Pseudomonadota; class Alphaproteobacteria; order Acetobacterales; family Acetobacteraceae; genus DATFDN01. The sequence goes on along the minus strand of JBAWFF010000286.1, from coordinate 10,588 downwards.
GGCGCGAACCGCCGCCGAGATCGGCCCAGAAACGATGTGCGTCCACGCCGATGTCGCCGATTTCACCCGCGCCCAGCAAGTGGCCGCCGAGGTGCATGAACGGTTCGGACGCATCGACTTCCTGCTCAACAACGCCGGACGGCCGATGCCGAAGGGGCTGCTGGAGATCACCGAGGCGGAGTTCGACCAGACGATCGCCGTCAACCTCAAGAGCTGCTTCAACTACATCCGCGCCGTTGCCCCGATCATGCTCGCCCAAGGCGGCGGCCGGATCGCCTCGATGTCATCGCTGAACGCGCATTCGGGCGGCGTCACCGCGGCACTCAGCCGGTTTGCCTACGCCAGCGCCAAGGCCGGCATTCTCGGCATGACAAGGGCGCTGGCGAAGGAACTCGGGCCGACGATCCTCATCAACGCCATCTGCCCCGGCCTGATCCAGACCGAGCTTGCCAAGAACAAGGTGATCGTCGAGCGTGGCACGCAGATCGCGCGCGACGGCATCGCCCTGCACCGCATGGGCAGCCCCGACGACGTGGCGCAGCTCGTCGTGTTCCTGGCGACCTCCGAACCGTGCTTCATCACCGGCCAGGACTTCAAGGTGGACGGCTTCCAGTACAACATGTGAGGCCCCGACGTGCGGATTGGTTTCGACACAAAAACCGTGGTGGTGAGCGGCGCCGGCCACGGCTTCGGACGCACGATCGCGGAGAGCTTCGCCGGCCTCGGCGCGCGTGTGTTCGGCTGCGACCTCTCGGCGCGTGAACTCGCCGAGATCGCCAAATCCGGGGTGAGCACGCAGGTCCTCGACCTCACCGATCGCGCGGCCTCGGCCGATTGGATCAAGCGCGTGGAAGACGGGGTCGGCGGCGCGATCGACGTGCTGGTCAACAACGCCGGCGGCGTCGCCGGGCAGAAGCCGCATCCGATCGAGGAGGTCGGGGATGCCGACTGGGACCGCATCCTGGCGATCAATGTCGGTGCCGCCTTCGCGCTGAGCCGCGCCGCCGCGCCCGCCATGAAGCGCGCCGGACGCGGGCGCATCGTCAACATCAGCTCGGGCGCCGGCCTGCAAGCGTCGCTCACCGGCATCCAGGCCTATTGCGCCGCCAAGCACGCCGTCGTCGGCCTGACGCGCCAACTGGCGCACGAGCTCGGCCCGTTCGGCATCACCGTGAACAGCGTCGCCCCCGGCTTCGTCCGCACCAACGAGGCGACGGAGACACAATGGGCGAGCTACGGTGCGGCCGGACAGGAGGCGCTGGTGCGCGGCATCGCCTTGAAGCGGCTCGGCACCGCGCAAGACATCGCCAACGCCGTGATATTCTTCGCCTCCGACCTGGCCGGCTTCGTCAACGGCCAGATCCTCCAGGTCGACGGCGGCAAGTAGGGAGATCGGGAATGAGCGAGAACACGCGCCCGCAAGGCGAGCCCTGGCAGTGGGACGAGGCGACCTGGCGCCACATCGTCGGCCGCGCCCGCGCCGGGCGCAGTCTACGCCCAGCGAGTTGGCCGAATGGCGCGCGCTGCGCCGTGGCGCTGTCGTTCGACGCCGATCACGAGACGATCCCGCTGCGCGACGCCGACGAGAGCCCGATGCGGATCAGCGAGGGCCAGTACGGCAACCGCCAGGGCATGCCCCGCATCCGCCGCTTGCTGGAACGCGAATCGATCCCGGCGAGCTTCTTCTACCCCGCCGTCTCCGCGCTCCTGCATCCCGACGAGGTTCGCGCGGTGGCCGCCGACGGCCACGAGATCGGCATCCACTCCTGGATCCACGAGAAGAACACCGATCTGCCCTACGAAGCCGAGCGTGACCTCAGCTTCCGCGCCGCCGAGGTGCTGTCGCGGTTGTCGGGCAAGGCGCCGGTCGGGATGCGCACCGCGAGCTGGGATTTCTCGGTCAACACGCTCAGGATCATCCGCGAGATGGGGCTGCTCTACGACAGCAGTCTGATGGCCGACGACGACCCGTACGAACTGACCGACGGCGGCGAGGCCACCGGCATCGTCGAACTCCCGCCCGAATGGATCCGCGACGACGCGGTCTATTTCAACATGACCCGCTTCACCGGCCTGCGCCCCTACACGCCGCCCTCGTCGGTCGAGGAAATCTTCCGCGCCGAGTTCGACGGCGCCTGGGACGAGGGCGGATTGTTCCTGCTCACCATGCACCCCCACATCTCCGGCCACCGCAGCCGCCTGCCGCTGCTGGCCCGCCTGATCACCCACATGAAGGCGCGCGGAGGCTGCTGGTTCGCGACCCACGCGCAGGTGGCGGAGTGGTGCCAGGAGCAGGGCGGGGTCGCGTAGGGACGGTGCGCCGGGGCCGTTTTTGTGCTATGACGTCAGAAAGACACTGCTGCGATGCCCATGGAACGCGCTGAAGCCATCGCCAGGCTCAAGGAGCACGAAGCCGAACTGAGACGGCTCGGCGTCGAGCGCCTCTATTTGTTCGGCTCGACGGCGCGCGGCGAAGCCAGCCCGGACTCGGATGTTGATCTGTTCTTCGACTACGAAAAGGGCAAGCTTAGCCTTTTCCAGTTGATGGACGTGAAGGAGCGCGCGTCGAGCATCCTCGGCCGCAAGGCCGACATCATGACGCGCGACAGTCTGCACAAGGGTTTGCGCGAGCGGATCGAGGCGGCGGCGGTACTCGTGTTCTGATGCCTCCTCGCTCGCCCGTCCCGCGCCTTTCCGATATCGTCGAGGCAATCGGACGCGTCCGCAACGTCATGGGCGACATGACGCTCGACAGGTTCGAGGCCGATTGGGAGAGGCGCTGGCTCGTCGAGCGTGGCGTTGAAATCATTTCCGAGGCGAGTCGTCATCTGACCGCCGAACTCAAAGCCCGGCACCCGGAGATTCCGTGGCCGAAGGTGGCGGGAATCGGTAACGTGCTGCGCCACAGCTACGAGAGCGTCGCGGCGCCGATCATGTGGGCGCTGGTGCGGAGCGACTTGCCACCCCTGGACGAGGTTTGCCGCGAAGAACTGGCGGCAGCGCAAACTAGCGAACGGGACTCAATCGGATTTCGTCGCCGGTGAACGGCGTAGCCATGTCGAACGCATTTTTTTGGGCGATCCGACCCTCTCGAACGGCACCATCGGCCTTTCGCGGCGGGAGCGATGAGTGAGCATTATCGTCCGACTGGGCGAATACGACCGGACCTTGCCGCCAGCCGTGGAACTCGCGCACAAATACCGTAGCTGAAAGGCGGGCGAGCAGATGAGCAGCATTGGACAATGGCCGGCGGGAGCGGCCTACATGGACGGGCGCTTCATGCCGGTGGGCGAGGCGACGATTCCGCTGACCGAATGGGGCTATCGCAGGTCCGACGTGACCTATGACGTGGTCAGCGTCTGGGACGGTGCGTTCTTTCAATTGGACGCGCATCTGCGCCGGTTCCGCGCATCGATGGCGGCGCTTCGGCTCCAACCGAGGGAAAGCGAGTCCGAACTGCGTGCTATCCTGCACGAACTCGTCAGCCGCAGCGGCCTGCGGGAGGCCTATGTCGCGATGGATTGCCTGCGCGGCAGCCCGCCGGCGGGGGTGCCGCGCCATCCCGCCAACGCGCGCCCCTATCTGGCCGCGTTCGCCGTCCCCTATGTGTGGCTGATGCCGCGCGAGGTTATCGATCGCGGCGCCCATCTCATCATCGCCTCGACCCCGCGCATCCCGCCGGAATGCGTCGATCCGCGCGCGAAAAACTTCCATTGGGCCGACATGACGCGAGCCTTGTTCGAGGCCCATGACGCCGGCGCCGACAACCCGGTCCTGCTCGGGCTCGACGGCAACGTCACCGAAGGCCCCGGCTTCAACGTCTTCGCGGTCACCGATGGCGTGGCAGCGACGCCTGATACCGGCGTGTTGGAGGGCATCACCCGGCTGTCGGTGATCGAACTTTGCGAGAAGCTCGGAATTCCCTGCGAGCAGAGGGTCGTGCCGGCGACGGAACTGCGCGAGGCCGACGAGGTGTTCATCACCTCGACGGCCGGCGGCGTGATCGGCGTGACCCGGCTGGACAATCGCATCATCGGCAATGACCGCCCCGGCCCGCTGACCATGCGACTGCACGACGGCTACTGGCGGCTGCGCCGGGAGGGATGGCACGCCGAGCCGATCGACTATGAGGCGGCCGTCGCCTGATCACCGCGCCGGCCCGACAGCAGGCGCACGTCCGTAACGACGTTGCGCCGACCTGGGCTCGCATAGTCCGAAAGCTGATCGGCGAAGTAGCGGACCGCCTCGGGCGTCGCCGTCGAACCCGCGGCCGAACAACATGGGTGGCGAAGGGACCAGGAGCACCCTATTTTGGATTGTGCGTCTGAACGTCGGCATGGAGGAAGTCATGGCCAAGCTGCCCTGGAAGGAAGTGCCCGCTCAGGCTCAGGTGCCGGGGAAGCCGATGCCCAAGGAGCGTGCCTAGACCTGTATCGGCAATCCCCAGTACCAGGCCAGGAGAAGTGCAGCGGCCCCAAGGATCGGGGCTGCCACGATGCACGCCAGAGCCCAATACAACAGCGTTTCGAACTTTCTGAACCCCTCATGGTTGCGTTGGACCGCTTGCTGGTAGCCGATCACCAGCGATTCGATGGCTTCCAGTTCGCTTCCCGATCGGTCGTTGAGCACGACCTCCGGCCGATATCCCGGGCCTGACCACTCGCGCGACGTAATCGCGACGATGCAGAGAACGGCGGCGGCGAACAAGCAGGTCGCGGCCGTCCCGGCCGCTATGGCGTGGGTTCCGTTGACGATGGCGGCACCCAGCGCAAGCACGCCGGCGACGCTCCACCCGAGCATGGCGGTGGCGCGGGCCTCCAGGGCCTGGGTCGCTTGAGCCTGGACGCCCATTCGCAACTCGCCGTGCCGCAACGCCTCCTTGGCCCGCCAATAGCGGAGATCGGCGCCGATCGCGCCGACTTCAACCAAATCCTCGGCGTCCGGCGAACGCCGCTTCCACTGCTTCGCCGCGAGGAAGCCGAGCCCGGCCGCCACAACCATCCTCGCGACACCGGCGAAACGGCCGCGGCGATCCCCCCTCACCGCGCCTGCTGGATCGCCGACAATATCCACCGCCCGCCATGCGCGCGCACGAACGTCCACAGCTCGGTCGCGGTGACGTGCTCGGTCGGGCTGCCGTCGATGATCCGCCCCGTCGTGTCCCTCGTCACGTCGATCATCGCGAAACGCATCGCCACGGTCGCGTAATCGCGCCCCGGCTCCGCCCAGGCCTGCGCCAGATCGCCCGACAGCAGGCGCACGTCGGTGACGGTGTTGCGCTGGCCCCGGCTCGCATAGTCCGAGAGTTGATCGGCGAAGTAGCTGACCATCTCCGGCGTCGCCAGCGTGTTGAGCGCGCTCACGTCGCCGCGGCTCCAGGCGTCCTGGATCGCGTGCAGACTCTGCTCGAAGGCGCGGAAATCATCCGGCCCGATGGCGACCGACGGCGCGGCGGCGCGCCCGCCGCTCGCCATCGGCAACGGCCCACCGGCGGCCCCTGGGGCGCCGCGGGCGAAGATATTCCCCGCTCCCGCATAGGCCGGGCCGTTGCCCCGCAACCGCCGCCATATCCAGCGCACCACCATCACCACGATGACGATCTTCAGCAGCAGCCACAGCAAGCCGCCACCGCCGAACCCGTGGCCGAACAGCATGCTGCCCAGCCCGACCCCGAGCAGCCCGCCCAGCAAGCCGGACCCAAACCCCGACCGGTAGGGGGAAGCGTAGCCGGGCGCGCCGGAACTCGGCGCCGACGGGCGCTGGGTCATGCTGCGGTCGATCGGCGCGGCATAGGACGGAGCGGTGCGGGTCATCGGCGGGGGCGAGAACGTGTAGCCGCCCCGGCTTCCCATCGAGCCGCCGCCGCCCGCGCGGGCCAGCGCGAGGCCCGGCTGAAGTACCAAGGCGAGGGCCGCGACGGCGGCCAGCAGCGAGGAAGTACGGCGCATGAGCGATCGCCTGTCCGTGTTTGCGGGCGGCATATGGTGTGGGTCCGTTGCCGGGGCCAGGGAGGGTCAGCCGCCGGCCATCGTCATCCCCTCGATCCGCACCGTCGGCGCGTCGGTACCGCGGCGGAAGACCAGGTCGCTCGCCGGCGTCAGATGCGCGAACATCTCGGGAAGCGTGCCGGCGATGGTGATCTCGGCCACCGGCTCGGCCAGCGCGCCGTCGCGGATCATGAACCCGGCCGCGCCCCGGCTGTAGTCGCCGGTCACCCCGTTCACCCCCATGCCGATCAGCTCGGTCACATAGACACCGAGCTTGATGTCCGCCATCAACTCGGCCGGCGGAAGCGGCCCCGGCGCGAAATAGAGGTTGGTCGGCGATGGCGACGGCGGTCCGCCGGTGCCGCGCGCCGCGTGGCCGGTGGAGATCAGCCCAAGCTGGCGGGCCGAGCGGCTGTCGAGCAGCCACGTCGTCAGCGCACCGTCCTCGACCAGCGCGCGCGCCGCCGTCGGCGTCCCCTCCCCGTCCCACGGCTTGGAGCGCAGGCCGCGCCGGCGCAACGGGTCGTCATGGATCATGATCCCCGGCGCGAACACGCGCTGGCCCATCTTGTCCTTCAGGAACGAGGTGCCGCGCGCGACCGCCGCGCCGTTGATCGCGCCCACGAAGTGCCCCAGCAGGCTGCCCGCCACCCGCGGGTCATAGACGACGGGCAAACGCGCCGTCGGCGGCCGGACGGGATTGAGCCGGGCGATCGCACGCTCCCCGGCGCTGCGCCCGATCGCCACCGGGTCGTCGAGGTCGGCGAGATGCACCGTCGAATTGTAGTCGTAGTCCCGCTGCATCGCCGTCCCGGCGCCGGCAAGCGCGGTTGCCGACACCGAATGGCTGGTCCGCGCGATCCGTCCGGCGAACCCCGCCGACGTCACCAGGAATACCTCGCTCCGTCCGAAGCCGGCATCGGCGCCCTCCGAATTGGTGACTCCAGCCACCGCCAGAGCCGCCTCCTCGGCCGCCGCCGCGCGGGCGGCCAACCGCGCGACGTCGGGTTCCTCGGTATCGGTGAGGTCGAGCGGCGCGGCGTCCGGGATGGCCCCGGCCGCGGCGGTCTCGGCCAAGCCGGCATACGGGTCCTCGGGCACCACGCGGGCCATCGCGACCGCGCGCTCCGCCAGCGCCGCGAACCCGGATGGATCGATGGTCGTCGAGGAGACGATCGCCGCTTGCCTTCCCACGAAGACGCGCAACCCAAGATCGCGCCCCTCGGCGCGTTCCACGTGCTCGGTCTGGCCAAGGCGGCGTTGCACGGACAGGGACGCGCCCGCCACCAGCACCGCATCCGCGGCGTCCGCCCCCGCCGCGCGGGCGCGGGCGATCAAGTCATGGAGAAGGTCAAGCTGGTTCATGAATGGGCGGTCCCCGCGACGTCGACCAGCATGCCGTCGTGGCTTCAGGGTGATACAACGTAGTCATAGCGGCCGACGCCCTGCACCAGCAGATATCGGCTGACCCCGGCGGCGGCGTTGCCGGCCCGGTGCACGGTCCCCGGCGTGATCGTCAGGGTCTCGCCTGGGCCCAGTCGCTCGGTCCCGGGCGGGTCGCGCAGATCCACCTGGATCCGGCCCTCGAGGCAATAGAACCGGTCGGTCACCGCGGAGTGGTGATGCCAGGAATGCCGGTCACCGGCGGCCAGCACGTACTCCACCACCCGAACGTCCGCGGTCTGCAGGATGATCCGGGGCTTGGCGGCCACCGCGGCTGGTTGCGCCTGATCCATCGTCCATTCTCCCACTCGCGCCCTTAGCGGTTCATCATCACCGGCAGCGTGGCGTTCTCCAGCACATGCCGCGTCACGCCGCCCAGGATAAGCTGGCGCAGGCGAGAATGCGAATAGGCGCCCATCGCCAACAGGTCGCAGCCGAAATCATGCGCCGCGGCGAGCAGCGCCGCCCCGACACCGGACGGGTGCGGGCGGAACACCTCCACTTCCGCGTCGATGCCATGCAGCGCCAGATAGGCGGCCAACTCCGGCGCCCCGGGGCCGCGGCGCTGATAGCCTTCCGACGAGAGAATTCGCACCGCCTCGGCCCGCTGCATCCACGGCAGCGCCGCGCCGACCGCCGAAGCGGACTCGGCGGTGCCGTTCCAGCCGAGGCAGATACGCGTGCCGATGGAGGGCAACGCGACGCGCGGCGACACCAGGACCGGCCGGCCCGAATCGAACAGCACCGCGTGCAGCGCATCCGATGAGGAGACGTCCTCGCCGGACTCCGGATGCGGCACCACCGTGAGATCGGCGAGGCGCGCCTGCTGGGCGACGATATCCTCCTCGCGCCCGGTCACCGACGCGAAGCTGGCGCTGGGGCCGGTGCGCGCGCGCGGCTCGGCCAACGCGACATCGTGGGCGGCGACGAAGCGGTCAAACATCGCGCGCACCGCTTGCGCCCGATGCGCGCTCTCCTTCTCGGTCGCCGACATCATCTCCTCGATCATCGCGCCGGACAGGCCCTCCCCGGCGAGCGGCGCCACGTCGCGGCTGTCCACCCGGACATGCAGGGCGAGCACATGGGCATCCCACACGCGGGCGATGGTCAGCGAGGTCGTCAGCGCCGCCTCTCCGGCGGCGGTTCCGGTGAGCGGCAAGAGGAGCTTGCGGATTGACATTCTCGATGTCCTTTTCGCGGGTCTGGAATGCACCGATAGCACGCCAGCCCGCGCCTCTGACAGAGACAAGCGCGCCACGCTCCGTCAACGATTCCTTCATCGCGGCGCGGGGATCATTCCCTCGCGGCGAGCCCGGACGATCGGGCATCGTGCCCGACCGATAGGGCGCCGCCGCGGCCGGAGGGACGGATGCACATGCGCATCAGAGTGTCCTTCCGGTGGGGGAAGAGGCGGATCAGGTTCCTAATCAGGATCCGCCTCTAACCCACCGGAGACCGGGAGGTGGCGAAATACGCCATTTCCCGGCTCCCCGGTACCACATCGAACCGTCGCGCGCAACGTTCCTGACGGCCCGAACCGACCGGCGCGCGCTTAGGGAAACAGCTTGCCGACCGCCCAGCCGTCGCCCAGCCGGGTGAGCACGGTGCGGTCGTGCAAGCGGTACGGCATGTCCTGCCAGAACTCGAAGCTTTCCGGGACCAGGCGATAGCCGGACCAGTAAGGTGGCCGAGGCACGACGTCGTCGGGAAACCGGGCTTCCTGTTCGGCGAGGCGCCGTTCCAGTTCGGCGCGGTCAGACAAGGGACGCGACTGATCCGACGCCCAGGCGCCGAGGCGGGAGATTCGGGCGCGGGTCGCGTAGTAGGCGTCCGCCTCGCCGCCGGTCACCGCTTCGATCCCACCCTCGATCCGGACCTGGCGTTGCAGGGACTTCCAGTGAAACAACACGGCAGCGCGCGGATTATCCTTCAATTCCGAGCCCTTGCGGCTTTCGGTGTTGGTGTAGAATACGAATCCCCTAGCGTCGTGGCCCTTCAGCAGCACGATCCGCGCCGACGGCCGCCCGTCCGCGGTCGTCGTCGCGAGCGTCATCGCGTTCGGATCGGCGGGCTCGGACGCGGCGGCCTCCACCATCCAGCGATCGAACCACGCGAACGGATCGGTCCCGCTCGGTTCCATCTCGGCCATGTTAAGCTCCTTTCCAGGCTCGCCCCTTGCCCGCGCGCGCGGCCTTGTGCCACCACCGGATCGGATCGCATAACCCGAGGACGCGCAATGGCGGCGGAACCGCAAGCAGGCACGCTGCTGCACGGCAAGCGGGGCCTCATCATGGGAGTCGCGAACGACCGCTCCCTCGCCTGGGGCATCGCCGCCGCCTGCGCGGCGCAAGGGGCGGACCTGGCGTTCACCTTTCAAGGCGAGGCGCTGGAGCGCCGAGTTCGCCCGCTGGCGGCGGCCGTGGGATCCTCGATGGTGGTGAGTTGCGACGTCGCCGAGGAAGCCAGCATCGACGCCGCCTTCGCTTCGGTGCGCGAGCGCTGGGACCGGCTCGACTTCCTGGTTCACGCCATCGGCTATGCCGACAAATCCTACTTGCGTGGACGCTACCTCGACACGCCGCGGGACGCCTTCCTGCAAGCGCTCGACATCTCGTGCTATTCGTTCACCGCCGTCTGCCAGCGCGCGGTGCCGATGATGCGGCGCGGCGGCGGCCTGCTCACGCTATCCTACCTGGGCGCCGAGCGCTGGACGCCGCACTACAACGTCATGGGCATCGCCAAGGCGGCGCTGGAGTGCTCGGTGCGCTATCTGGCCGCCGACCTGGGCGGCGACGGCATCAGGGTGAACGCGATCAGCGCCGGGCCGATCAAGACGCTGGCGGCCTCCGGCATCGGCGATTTCCGCTACATCCTGCGCTGGAACGAGCTGAACAGCCCGATGCAGCGCAATGTCACCACCGCCGATGTCGGCGGCGCCGGCGTCTACCTGCTGTCGGAATTGTCCTCCGGCGTCACCGGAGAGGTGCATCACGTCGATTGCGGCTATCATCTGGTCGGCATGAAGAACCCGGCGGCGCCGGATATCGCGATCCTGGAGGGACCATGAGCGAGCGCCTCGCCCCATCCTCGTCATGCCCGCGAATGCGGGTATCCACGACTTCCTCGGCCACCCCGAAAGTCGTGGATACCCGCATTCG
>JBAWFF010000285.1:0-2807 GCA_049591635.1 Acetobacteraceae bacterium | reverse complement strand
TAGCGACGCCGGCGGCGAACTGCTTGGCGACCGGATTCCACTCGGTGCCGTAGAGGAAGCGCAATCCGAAAGCGCGGAACGCCGGCAGGCCGCCGTAGAGCATCGAGGCGGCGATCGCCAGCAGAAGGACAAGCACGAGCAAAGCGGCGCCCCCGGCCGCGGCCTGGAACCCGCGATCGGCGAGGTCGAGGCGGGGGCGCCGCCTGGCGAAAGCGGTCGGCGCGGTGCTGTCGGTGGCGGACACCGCGAGGCCTACTCGTGGATGGACGAGCCGACGTAGCCCTCGATCCGCGAGACCAGCGTCGGCGGCAGCGGCACGTAGTCCAGGCCCTCGGCCAATGCCTGCCCGTGCGCCAGCGACCATGCGAAGAAGTCGAGTGCCGCCTTGGAGGCGGCGGCGTTCTTCGGCTGGACGCGCATCAGTACGAAGGTGCTGGCGGCGATCGGATAAGCGCCCTTGCCCGGCGCGTTGGTCATCACGAGATCGAAATCCTCCGCCGGCTTCCAATCGGCGCTGGCCGCCGCTGCCTGAAACGCGGCGACGCTCGGCGCGGGATATTCGCCGGCCGCGTTCTCGATCAAGGCGTAGGTCATCTTGTTCTGCACGACATAGGCGTACTCGACATAGCCGATGGCGCCCTTGATCCGCTGCACATAGGCGGCGACGCCTTCATTGCCCTTGCCGCCCACGCCGGTCGGCCACGCGACGGCGGTGCCGACGCCGACCTTCTGCTTCCAGTCGGGGCTGACCTTGGAGAGGAAGTCCACGAAATTGTACGTGGTGCCCGAGCCGTCGGAACGGTGCACGACATAGATGTTGTCATCGGGAAGCTTGACGCCGGTGTTGAGCTTGGCGATCCGCGGGTCGCTCCACTTCTTGATCTTGCCGAGATAGATGTCGGCGAGTACGGCGCCGGTGAGCTTGATGTCGCCCGCCTTCACGCCGGCCAGGTTCACCACCGGGACGATGCCGCCGACGATCACCGGGAACTGGGCAAGCCCGGCCTCCTTCAGGGCGGCCGACGAGAGCGGCGCGTCGGAGGCGCCGAAATCGACGGTCCCCGCCTTGATCTGCGCGATCCCGCCGCCGGAGCCGATCGACTGGTAGTTGACCTGCACGCCTTTCAGCTTGGCGTAAGCGGCTGCCCATTTGGACAGCACGGGATAGACGAAGGTGGATCCGGCGCCGGTGATCTGCTGCTGGGCCCGCGCGGAGGGCGCGAGGAGCACGCCGAGCCCGATGGTCGCGAGCACGAGAATCCGTCGTCGCATATCGCTATCTCTCTTGAGGATGGAACGGGCGCAACCTATGGGCGGCGCCGGACAAGGCCAGTGACAATTCGATGAAAGCGGGCATTCTAGTGGTGCCGCGGGAGGAGACGAGCATGGCCGCAGTGCCCGAATACGAGCTGTACGCGATCCGCTACGCCACGCGCGAGGCGCGCCGGTCCGACCATTTCATCGGCGGCGATCCGCATGACGGGCCGATGCCGATGGATTATTTCGTCTGGCTCGCCAAGGGTGACGGCCGCGTGGTGGTGATCGACGCGGGCTTCACCGAGCCGGTGGCGCGGCAACGCAAGCGACAGTTCCTGCGCGACCCGGTCGATGCGTTGGGTCTGTTCGGGGTCGAGCCCGAATCGGTCGAGGCGGTGATCCTCACCCATCTGCACTACGACCACGTCGGCAATTTCCACCGCTTCCCGCGCGCGCATTTCCATTTGCAGGAGCCGGAGCTGCATTATGCGGTCGGGCGGCACATGCGCTTCCACCAGCTCTCGCATTCCTTCGAGGTCGAGGACGTCGTCGGCATCGTGCGGCTGAATTACGCGCAGCGCGTGTCGCTGTACAACGGCCGCCACGACCTCATGCCGGGGATCGAGTTGCATCCGGCCCCGGGACACTCGGCGGGGCTGCAATTCGTACGCGTGCATACCAAGCGCGGCTGGGTGGTCGTCGCGTCGGACGTGACGCACTACTACGAGCACATGGAGACCGGGCGGGTGTTCACGACGGCTTTCCATATCGGCCAGATGCTGGAGGGCTACGACCTGCTGCGCGCCGCGGCGCCGACGCCGGCACATATCGTGCCGGGCCACGACCCGTTGGTGATGCGCCGCTATCCCCCTCCGAGGCCGGAGTTGGAGGGAATAGCGGTGCGGCTGGACGTGGCGCCGGTGGGGTGAGGCCGCGCAAGCCGGTGCCGAACAAGATCGCCTGCGTCTCCACCACCGCGAGCATACTTGGCGAGAACCCGTTATGGGATCCCGAGGCAGGGCGGCTGTTCTGGATCGACTGCATGGGCCGCAAGTTGTTCCGCCACGACCCTGCCGGCGCGCGGCAGGAGGAATGGGCCTTGCCGCGCGCGCCCGGTTCGTTCGCGCTGCGCACCGGCGGCGGCATGCTGATGGCCTACCGCCGCGGTCTGGCGCTGATCGAGCCGGGAACCGCGATGCGCGACGACATCGCCACGCCCGGCATCGACTTCACCAAGGAGGTCTTCAACGACGGCAAGTGCGACCGCCGCGGACGATTCTGGACCGGCACGATGGATCGCAACACGACCGAGCCGGTGGGCGCGCTCTATCGCCTCGATCCCAATCTGCAAGTCCATCGCATGGATGACGGGATCACGCTGTCGAACGGCATCGCGTGGAGCCCCGACGACCGCACGATGTACTATTGCGACTCCCACCCTGGACTGGTCTGGGCCTACGACTACGACATTGACACCGGCGCGATCGGGAATCGGCGCGTGTTCGTCGATTTCACCGGCCGCGCGGGCCGGCCCGACGGTTGCACGGTCG
>JBAWFF010000284.1:0-3857 GCA_049591635.1 Acetobacteraceae bacterium | reverse complement strand
GGCGGACCGCCGGCGCCCATCCGGGGCCGGACCGACAATCTCGGACACGCTGACTGGCTGCCGATCGCGAAAGCCGTCCAGCTCTTTCCCGGCGCCAACCAGAGCTTCGGCGGCCTGGTGGTCGGGGAAGCCTATCGGGTCGACCAGGACAAGGTCGGGCATGTCCTCTTCGATCCCACCAACCGGAAGACCTGGGGCAAGGGGGGCCTCATGCCGCTGCTGATCGATCCCTGCGTCTCCGGCCCGACGCACAGCCTCGTCTTCGCCGGCGCCGGCAGCTTCAAGAGCATGTGCGCCGTGTCCACCTTGCTGACGTGGACGGGCTCGGCCGTCGTCCTCGATCCGTCTGGCGAGTTGGGCCAGATGACGGAAGCGGCGCGCCGGAAGATGCGCCATGACGTCCATCGGCTCGATCTCCGTTCGGACATCGGCTTCAACGTGCTCGATTGGATTGACACGGCGTCCCCGACCGCGGCCACGAACGTCCTGTCGGTCGTCTCCTGGGTCTGTGGCGACGCGCCGGCCGATAGCGGCGACAAATCGACCGAGTTCTTCCAGTCTCGCGGCCGGGCTCTGGTGGCGTGCCTCCTGGCGCACATGCTTTGGGACGACGCCCTTGACACCGCGCTCAAGACGCTCGCCGCGCTCCGCCGCGGCATCGCCGCTCCCGAGCCCCTGATGCGGAAGATCCTGGAGGGCATTCACGCCGACAGCAAAAGCCCACTCGCCCGCGACTACGCGGGGACCCTCAAAGGGCTGGTGAACGAGACGTTCTCCGGCATCTACGCCAGCGCCGATGAAGCCACGGCGTGGCTCGCCAATCCGGCGTTCGCCGCGATCGTCTCGGGAAACTCGTTCAGGACCGCTGATCTGAGGCACGGCAAGACCTCGGTGTTCCTGCAAATGCCGCTGTCGGCCCTGCATACGATCCCGGGGCTTGCCCGCTGCGTCATCGGCGCGCTGCTCAACTCCGCCTACGAGGCGGACGGCGCCGTGCAAGGGCGCATCCTCTATCTGCTCGACGAAGCCGCCCGCCTCGGACCGTTGAAGATCGTCGAGGTAGCCCGCGATGCCGGGCGGAAATACGGGATCACCCTGCAACTCCTCTACCAGTCGGTCGGGCAGCTCGAAAGGCAGTGGGGGCGCGAGGGAAAGCGGGAGTGGTACGACGGCGTGTCGCATCGGACCTATGCCGCGATCCAGGATCTGGACACAGCCCGCGAGCTCGAGGAGACGTTCGGCAACTACGGTGTCATGGCGACCTCTCAAGGGAGCCAGACCGGCACGAGCGGCAAGAATTTCGAGCCCGGCTCTCGCTCGCGCGGCTCGAATGAAAGCTATCACGAGGTCAGCCGCGCGTTGATCCGGCGGGAAGAGTTGATGAACGACACGCGCACCGACGAGGCGTTCATCGTCGCGCGGAGCGCCAAGCCGCTGCGTTGCGGCCGGGCGATATACTTCCGGCGCCCTGAACTGGTCCAGGAAGTCGAAGTCAGCAAGTTCAATCGCGGCGCCGCCGAATAGCGGCAAGGGAGCGTTTTCATGGCAAGGGATAGAGCCGCCGCCGATCGCGAAGCCGCTGAGTATTGGCGGCGGGTCGCGCGGGTCGATCGAAGCGAGGCCGGACTCGCGACGTCCAATGCGCGCGTCCTGTCGGACGCGGCCCGGCGGGAGGATCAGGAGCCAAGTGCTCGCCATGCCAACACTCAATCCAGTCGCATGAAACATTAGTTCAGTTGCACGAGCTGGTGGTGCTCGCTTCCCGTCGGTCCGTGCCCGCAATATAGCCTTCGACCCACTCAGCATTTTTCGATGATGTCGGCCACGCAGTCGGCAGGATCGTGGCTAGAAGGCAAGACGACGATCCCGATCGATGTTGGCCCGCAGGCGCGGTTTCTCGGTCGGTTCGGCAACAGGTCCACGCGCCGGCCGAGAATTTCCGCGATCCGACGCTCCAACGCGGTCAGTCGAAACAGGTCCATGCGGGCAGCCGGGTCAAACTCGGCGGCGAGATCGCCATCGCTACCTGCCTCGGCGTCACCACGAGCAATCGAGCCGAACAGCGACAAGCGGCGGATGCCGGCCCGTTGCAGCTCCGCCTGGTGTGCCCGGAGAGTGGCGAGAACGCTCTCGGCCCAAGTCGGTCGTGGTTGTCGTGCTCATCCCCGCAGGCCTCGCCAGGCTAGGGCATAGCATGGAAGTATGGCTATCACATGCCTCGCGTGGGCCGGTCGGCGCAGCCCGACCCCGGTCGATACCCGATCGGTACGTCAGCAATTTTTCCCGACGAGCGAACCTGTTACCGGGTTCGCCGCCGGACATTCTGCTAACCAGCGGGCAAACGCGATAACGGCCCTTCTCGCGTGTTGTTTCGACGACGGGTAAGCCCTGGTCAGAAGGCGATCGCACGGCACGCGGTGTCCGCACCCGGCGGATATCGGCGTCTCAGCGTTGGGCATTTACTCACGCTGGCCGCACCTCCGATGCGGAAGGAGCGGCTGTTTGGCCTTCCGAGCGGCCATGCTGTGGGCGGCGAGGCCGCACTCCCTATTTAGTCAGACCTTCAGTGTAGGCAATGATCTGTTTCCAGATCGACACCTCGTCGACGACCATCCACTCCAAGGTGATGCGCTCGTTCACGATATGCGCGTGGCTGAGTCCCATCACGTAGGTCGGGGCGCCGCTTGGCGGTCCGAAATGCCCGAACCCGGAATGCGTGCCGCGCAGCGACCAGCGCAGCGCGACGCGCGTCGGTTGACCGGGATCGCGGTTGACGATGGCGCTCGCGATGCTGAGTTCGGCGTCGGGAAATGACGCGAGGTAGCCGAGATAGAAGCGGTCGATGTCCACATGGCCACGAAACGTCTCCCCGCCGGGGGCGAACAGGTTGGCGCCGTGGAAATAAAGGTCAGGCACGGCCGCCGTTTCCTTGCGGTGCCATAAGCGGCGATAACCCTCGGCGTAGAGTTCGATCTCCGGCGCCTGCTGGACGATGGGCCGGTAGCGGCCGGGGCGGTCATGCTCGGGCAGGAAGAAGCCGACCGGTCCGCCCCGGCGGATGTCATCGTCCACCATCTGGCGCGCGAGCTGACGCGGCTCCATCCCCAAGCAACGCGCGAATGCCGCCTGGTCGCGCACCAGCCACTCCTCGGTCACGACCGTATCGACCACCCAGCAATCGGCGATGATCCGCGACGTCACCCGCCGGCCGGTCGCGGTGCCATAGCTGCCGTCGCCTTGAGGGTGCATGACGGAGCTTAGCCGGTGCGATGACAGAAAGGAGCCGTCGCCGCCGTCGCTCCAGATCACATCCTCGCCGACGAGCTGGCGGTCGGGGAACTGGTGCAGGGTCTGCAGGGTTTGCGCGGTGACGCCGGCATTGTCCGCGGTGAGGCCGGTCGCGGCGCGAACCAGTACGTCCGGGGCGTAGTAGCGTTCGAGCTTGCCGCCGATGCCCCGGTCTTCCCAGATCTCGCGGGTGATCCCGTAGATGAAGTCGGGGACGGTTGCGTAGTGGCCAAGCTTCGGCTGCATCGCAGGCTCCTCAAGAGGGACGTCGAGCATACCTCATGCATTCGAAACCGGTTGACACGGGCCGCCGGGCGCGCGTTTGCTGGCGCCGTGACGCGATTTTCCTTCGCCTCCCTGGTCCGCAATGCGCTCTCAGCGAACGCCGGGTGGTCCGCGCAATGGCGTGAGGCGGCGCCGAAGCCGGCCTATGATGCGGTGATCGTCGGCGGCGGCGGTCACGGGCTGGCGACCGCCTACTACATGGCGAAGGAGCAAGGGATGCGAAACATCGCCGTGGTCGAGAAAGGCTGGCTCGGCGGCGGCAACACCGGACGCAATACCACGAT